>CAYNUP010000137.1:0-1608 GCA_964400565.1 uncultured bacterium
AATTATGTTGTTATGTAAAATTGCCTAAAAATGTTTCTCTCTTTCCTATTATGAATCTTGATGAAATGACCGACCTTATAAAACTATATTTTAAAAATTCTTTCTTTTATCCAACTGGATACAATCTCTTAACCCAGGACCCAATTGCCTCATTAAAAATCTAATTGAAATCTTTTTTGAAAAAAATTAAATTCAAAGGAATGATATAAAACTTCTCTTAAATTTCTTTTAAATTTATTTTAATTATAATTGTGCCTGAAATTTCATAAATCTGTTTATATTGAGTATACTTTCCCAAATCTAACTTGGTTTTAATATCTTCCCCTTTTATTATAAAATTTTCTTCAATAAGTTTACCTTTTTCAATATCAAAAATTATATCTCCTGTTCCTTTTATTTCCTGTTTGCTTAAAGACAGTTTAATATATGCTTTATTTTCTTCAATCTTATCAAGTTTATAAACAAGTTTCCCTTTTACAAAAAGGAATGGCACTATAATTTCTCTCTCCCAACTATCACCTATTTTAACTTTCTTATCAGGAAGGATAGGAGTAAATGCTTCAAAGTATGGATTGAATACATTAGAATCAAACTTTGAAAGGTCAATTTTCACAGGTAATCTATCAAATCCAGGAAGATAATCAGCCATACTTTTCTGGATAATTTTAACAAACTCCATAGATGCTTCTTCCAGTCCTGAACTTTCTAAAATTCTTCCCTGCGGGTCTCTTTTTAAAATACCTTCTTTTCCTCCAATATCAATTTTTATATTATTATAACTGCCTTCTAAATATTTCAACTTTATAATTCCATTTCCATTTTCATCAACATTTTCTACCTGCTGACTAAATTTTATAACGGTTTTCCTTCTTTTTTCTCCCACCTGTCCAGATACATTCAATTTTTCATAATTCTCAATATTTAAACTGTAAACACTTATATCTCCTTTATTATAGATATATTTCAATTCGTATTCCTGAAGTTGGATTTCCTTTATCCCTTCATCCTGAGAAAATGAATAAAAACATAACACTGAAAAACACAAAAATAAAACTTTTTTCATATTCACCTCCATTTTTTCCACTCTACATGTCCGTCAAGATATAAAACATTAATTCCGTCAAGATGAAAAAACTTATCCCATCCACTTGATTTCAAAGGAGGGTCTGCAAGTAACCATATATTTGAAGAACCAAAATTCCCCTCCTCATCAGTCCATTGTCCATCCATAAGTTTTCCTTTAACACCAGGGTCACCAGGAGGAGGATTTGTATGAATTATATATGTAGTATGGGGAAGAAATGTCCCTCCAAAAAAATCTTTAGAATATTTTGCAATATATCTTTTACCTTCTGGACAATAATAAAAATCTGGTGAAGAAGGCCAGGAAAGAATATCAATATTACATAACTCTCTTTCCAAAACAGGTCTTATAAAATTTGTCCAGTTTATATAACAAAAAGGGAAAGATTCTGCTAAACCCTGTTCTCTGGGCGGTATTCTTCCATAATAATCATTTGAATAAATCAAAAATGCTTGATATAATTGTTTTAAATTGTTAATACATACTACCTGTCTTGCTTTTTCTCTTGCTTTACTTAATGCTGG
>CAYNUP010000138.1:0-10818 GCA_964400565.1 uncultured bacterium
ACCAAGATTAATGAGTGGAGAAGAAATTAATCTGAAAATAATAAAGGAAGGGAAAGAAGCAGGTCAAGGAGTAGGATATCTTGAAGACGGAACAATGATAGTTGTTGAAAATGCTTCAAAATATGTAGGTAAAGTTGTTGATGTTGTTATAGACAGTGCAATTCAAACTCCAACCGGAAGGATTATCTTTGCAAGATTAAAATGAAATTTCTTATACTTGCTGGAGCAGGAAAAGGGGAAAGATTAAGTATTTCTATCCCTAAATCTTTTTTAGAATTTAATGGAAAAGTTTTATTTTTATATTCTATTGAGAAGTTTCACAAATTTGTAGATAAAATCTTTCTTACCTTACCAGAAAATTATATACAAAAAGGGGAAAAAATAATAATTGATAAATTTAATAATGTGATTATTGTAAAAGGTGGAAAAAAAAGGCAGGATAGTGTTTTTAATTGCTTAAAACTTATTGATGAAGATGGAATTGTTTTAATTCATGATGTAGCAAGACCTTTTGTAAGTGAAAATCTTATAAAAACTGTTATTAAGGGAGCAGAAAAGTATGGCGCATGTATCCCCTGTGTAAAAATTGTTGATGCTTTGAAAGAAGTTGAGAATAATTTTGTGAAGAAAACACTGGATAGAGAAAAAATTTTTTCTGTCCAAACACCTCAAGGATTTAGGATAAGTTTAATAAAAAATGCTTATTTAAAATGCAAAAAAGGAAAAATAATAGGATATGATGACTCTTTTTTTCTTGAAAAAATAGGGTATAATAAAATTTATTGTGTTGAAGGAGAAAGAACAAATATAAAAATAACTTATCCTGAAGATTTATTTTTCGCTGAATTTATGTTTAAAAAATGGGAAAGGGAATAACATATCCTTTTGGTTTTTATGCAAGTGGAATAAATTGTGGAATAAAAAAAAATGGGAAAGAAGATTTAGCATTAATTTATTCTCCATATCCATGTATAGCAGCAGGGACATTTACAACAAATCAGTTTAAGTCATACAGTGTTTTATGGTCTATTAGAAATATTCAAAATGAAATAAGGGCAATTCTTATAAATAGTGGAAATGCAAATGCCTGTAATGGAAAAGAAAATTACGAATTGACAGAAAAATTGATAGAAGAACTGTCTGAAAAATTAAAAGTGGAAAAAAACTCTATTCTTTTTGCCTCTACTGGAATAATTGGAGAGAATCTTCCATATGAAAAAATAAGGAATAGTTTTGACAGATTAATTAAAAAACTTTCTCCAGAGGGGAATTATGAGGCAGCAAAGGGAATAATTACAACAGATACTTTTATTAAAGAGTATGAAATAAATACAGGAATAAAAGGAAGAAAAAAGGAAGTAGTTATAGGCGGTATGGCAAAAGGAGCAGGAATGATAAATCCATGTATGGCAACAATGTTATGCTTCATTACCACAGATGCTGTAATAGACAGAAAATCTCTTGAAATTGCCTTAAAAAATGCCGTTGATGAATCATTTAATATGATTACAGTAGACAATGATATGAGCACGAATGATACAGTTATATGTCTTGCAAATGGACAGGCAAGAAATAAAACAATACATATAGACACCCCTGAATTTGAAATTTTTTCAGAATCTTTAAAAAATTTATGTATTGTTCTTGCAAAAAAAATTGCTTCTGATGGAGAAGGTGCAAGTAAATTTATAGAAGTAGTTGTAAATGGTGCATGGTGTAAAAAAGATGCAAGGAGAGTCGCTAAAAGAGTCGCGGGATCTTCTCTTGTAAAGACAGCAATAGCAGGAGAAAATCCTAACTGGGGAAGAATCCTTGCTGCAGTTGGTTCAACAAATGCAAGAATGGACAAAAATAATATAAAAGTTAAAGTGTGTGGAATTAATGTTTTTAAAGGAGGGCCGGAAAATTATGATGAAGAAAACTTAAAAACACTCCTGAAAAATAAAGAAATTAAGATTGAAATTGACCTTAAAAAGGGCAATTTTTCAGCCACTTCCTGGGGATGTGATTTAACAGAAGAATATGTAAAAATAAATAAGGAATATTCATAATGATAAGCAAAATTAAAAAATTTACAATATTTTTTGTTGGAGAAGAAGAAAAATTTCTTAAACAACTTCAAAAATCAGGAATTGCCGAAATTGAAACTTTACCATTTGAAGGTTTTGAAAAAGTATCTGTTTCCAAAGAAAAAATTGAAGATAAAATAGAAAAAATTAAATTTCTGGAAAATATTATAAATGAAATTGAAAAGAATCAAACAGAAAAAATCTTTATAAGCGAAAAAGAGGAAAAGGAAATTCTGGAAAAATTCCAGTTAGAAAAAATATACTCTCATTACTTTACTCTACACCAGGAAATAGAGAAAAGAAAAAGGATTGTTCAAAAAATAGAAAAATTAAAGGAGGAACTCTATCCACTTTTAAATACAGATATTATTTTTTCTGAAGTTTTTAACCTTTCAAATTTTTCTTTTTTTGTATTTTCAATACCACCGAAAAAGAAGATAAAGAAATTTAACGAAAATTTATATCTGGAAAAACTGGGAGAAAATCCAAGAGAAATTTTATATTTAATTTTGTTCAGAAAAGAAGATAAAGAAATTGCTGAAAATTTTTTAAAAGAAACAGGGGTAAAGATTTTATCTGTTAGAAAATGGAATAAAAAAGTAAAGGATATTTTCAGAAAATTGGAGGGATTAAAAGAGAAAAATGAAAAAACAATTTTGGAAATAAAAAATGAAATTTCAAAACTTACTAATTATAAAAAAGAAATTTTTGTTATTTCTGACTACTATAGAAGTTTGTATGAATTTCTTTCAGGAAAGGAAAAACTTGGTTTATC
Organism: uncultured bacterium; assembly: GCA_964400565.1. Taxonomy (GTDB): domain Bacteria; phylum Ratteibacteria; class UBA8468; order B48-G9; family JAFGKM01; genus JAMWDI01. Next base: position 2,845 of record CAYNUP010000138.1, read on the forward strand.
AAAATTTGTTAAGGGAATTAAAGGATGGATCAGAGAAAAAGATATAAAATTACTTGAAAATATTATTTCAGAGACATTACCGGAAAGTCATTTAATTATAGAAGACCCTTACGAAGGAGAAAATATTCCAATTTCTCTTGAAAATAATAGATTAGTAGAACCTTTTGAAGTTGTTACAGATTTGTATGGAAGACCGGTTTATAAAAATATAGACCCCACAGGACCTCTTTCCTTATTTTTTGCTATTTCTTTCGGTTTTTGTTTAACAGATGCTGGCTATGGATTATTACTGATAATACTTTCCACAATTCTGATGAGAAAATTTAAATTTTTACCAAATTTTATTAAATTTTTAAAATTACTTTTAATATGCGGTATCTCTACTTTTATAATTGGTGTATTAACAGGTGGATGGTTTGGAGATATACTTTACAGATTACCGGAAAAATTTATTCTTATAAAAATACTTAAAAAATTCGTAATTTTAAACCCTCTTGAAGGTGGAAACAAAGCAATTCTTTTTCTTCTGATAGCACTTGCTTTTGGCTATATCCAAATTATATGGGGTTTGATACTTAATCTTTATAAACATCTGAAAAATTATCCTTTAAAATATTGTGGAGAATCTATTTCTTTACTTTTAATCCAAATACTTGTAGGAATTATCATTTTAGGCTTCTGGTTTAAAATAAAATTTTTGATACAAATCCCTTTATATATTTTAATTTTATGTTTTCTCTATCTTATGATTGAAAAAGCAAAGACCCAAAAGGAATTTATATTAAAAGGGTTCTGGGCTATCTATGGAGTTTACAGTGTAATAGCAGGCAATTTGCTTGGAGATGTCTTAAGTTATAGTCGTCTTTTTGGTCTTGGACTTACAACTTCAATCCTTGCTCTTGTTATAAATCAACTGGTTGATACAGTTAAAAATGTTCCTTATATTGGTCTCATTCTTGCATTAATAATTTTTATAATTGGACATATTGGAACTCTTTTAATAAATTTACTTGGAAGTTATGTTCACACAAGTAGGTTGCAATATCTTGAATTCTTTACAAAATTTTTTGAAGGAGGCGGTAGAATTTTTAGACCATTTGGAGAAGTTAGAAGATATACTTTGAAAGTATGGGAAGATAAATATTGATTATTTTTAAAATTATGATAAAATAACTTAAAAAAGGAGGATTTATGGGAAGCGAAAGAATGGGAGTTATAAATGAGTTAATGAGTAGGTTTTGGTTTGCTTTGTCAAAGATAATTGGCGCTCTTTTGATATTTCTTATTGGCTGGCTTATTGCTAAATTTTTAAAGTTATTGATAATAAAATTTTTCAAAGTTATAAAAATAGATAAACTTTCAGAGGATTCTGGATTGAAAGAATTACTTGAAAAAGGGAATATAACAACAGAAGTTTCACAATTACTTGGAATAGGTGTTTACTGGCTCTTAATGGTTGTTGTTGTATTTCTTGCTATAAATTTTGCAGGTATACAGATACCCCCAACTGTTATTGATAAAATACTGGGTTTTATCCCAAGGTTTATACTCGGGCTTTTAATATTTATCTTCTCAATCTTCCTTGGGAATTTTTTTGGCGGAATTGTAAGGACATCAGCAGGAAATGCTGGAATTGAAAAAGCAGGACTTCTTGGTAAATTAACACAGATTTCAATTATAGTTTTTGGAACTGTCCTTGCTCTTCAGGAAATTGGAATTGCATCTGATTTTATTGGAGATGTTTTTATAATTATTCTTGCTTCATTCTGTTTTGGAATTGCTCTTGCATTTGCTCTTGGAACAAAAGATATTATAAAGGAAAAAGTAGAGGAAATTTTAAAGAAAAAAAATAAGACAGAATAAAGGGCGCGTAGCTCAAGGGCAGAGCACCGTGCTGATAACGCGGGGGCTGATGGTTCGAATCCATCCGCGCCCATTTTGTTTATAGGAGGTAGAAATGAAAAAGATTGTTTTTACAGCAGAGGTAAGAGATGGAAAAGGAAAAGGAGTGGCAAGAAAAATTAGAAATAAAGGATATATTCCAGGAGTGTTATATGGACCTGAAATAAATCCTGTTCTTATAAAACTTGAAAAAAAATCAACAGAAAAAATAATAAAAAACCTTTCTTCCCATAATGTTATGGCTGAAATGAAATTGAAAAAAAATGGTGATAAAGAAAAATTTCCAGTAATTTTAAAAGATATTCAAACAGACCCAATAAAAGATGAAATATTACATCTTGACTTTTATAAATTGAGTTCTGATAAATTTGTGATTATGGAAGTCCCTGTAATTATAAAAGGTAAATCTATAGGAGAAGAAAAAGGAGGTATTCTTGAACAGGAATTAAGAGAAATAAAAGTAGAGGCACTGCCTGAAGATTTACCAGAATTAATAGAAGTTGATGTAAGTCATCTTGATTTTGGACATGCTATTTTAGTAAAGGATATAAATGTCTCTCCAAAAGTAAAAATCATTGAAGACGAAAATAGAGTAGTTGTGACAGTTTTAAAACCAAAAGAAGCAGTTGAAGAAGTAAAAGTTGAGGAGGCAATTGAAGAACCAACAGTAATAACACAGGAAAAAGTTGAAGAAAGAAGGAAAGAAAAAGAAGAAACTCAAAAAGAAGAATCCCAATCATGATTATTGCTGGACTTGGTAATCCAGGAAAAGAATATTCTGAAACAAGACATAATGTTGGTTTTAAAGTAATTGAGAAGTTAAAAGATGGAAGTAGAATTATTGAAACATACAGAAAAAAATTTTTTAATGCATGGAAGGTGGAAATAGAAAATAAAGAGATAATAATAGTAAAAACGAAAACATATATGAATGAAAGTGGAAAAGCAATAAAAAGTGCTCTTGACTTTTTTAAAGAAAAAATAGAAAATCTATATCTTATTCATGATGAACTTGATATAGAACTTGGAAAATTAAAGATTATAAGAGACAAAGGACCTGGAGGCCATAAAGGAGTTATATCCGTTATTGAAAATATAGGGAGTAAAGATTTTGTTAGAATAAGAATTGGGATAAGGGGAGAAAAAATTGAAGAAAATTATATTGATTATGTTTTATCCCCTTTTTTACCAGAAGAAAAGGAAATTGTTGAAAAAGTAATAGAAAAAACAGTAAATGCAATAAAAGAAATTTTAAGAAGCAATTTAGAAAAAGCAATGAGTTTATATAATAACTGAAAGGAGGGAAAGAATGGATTATTCTCAATTAATTACAATAACTGGTTCTGTCTTTGCTCTTGGTTATACAGGATATTTGGCAAGGTATATTTTGAAAAAATCAGAAGGAACGCCTGAAATGATTGAAGTTGCAGAAGCAGTCAGAACCGGTGCAAGAGCATATTTGAAAAGACAGTATAAAGGAGTGGGTTTATTTTTCAGTATTGTTTTTATAATTCTTTTAATTCTTTCATTTTTAAATTACCTTCCAATTTTTGTTCCTTTTGCTTTTATAACAGGTGGATTTTTTTCTGCTTTAAGTGGATTTATAGGGATGACAATTGCAACAAGAGCAAGTGCAAGAACTACCTTTGCTGCTAAAAATTCATTAAATAGTGCATTAAGAATTGCATTTTCTGCAGGACTTGTTATGGGACTTGTAGTTGTGGGACTTTCACTTTTGGACATAAGTATTTGGTATAACCTTTTAACATGGTTTTATAAAAATAGAGGATATGGAATTGAAGAAAGATTAAGATATATTACATCTACAATGATATGTTTTGGAATGGGAGCAAGTTCTTATGCACTTTTTGCAAGGGTTGGAGGAGGAATATATACAAAAGGAGCAGATGTTGGAGCAGACCTTGTTGGTAAAGTTGAAGCAGGGATACCAGAAGACGACCCAAGAAATCCAGCAGTTATTGCTGATAATGTTGGAGATAATGTTGGAGATGTTGCAGGAATGGGAGCAGACCTTTATGAATCATATACAGATGCTATAATAGCAACAATGGCTCTCGCATATGCTGCTGGTCTTGGACTTAAAGGTGTTTCTCTTCCAATGTTAATTGCGACAATAGGAGTTATTGGTTCAATAATTGGTTCATTTTTTGTAAGAGCAGGTGAAGAAGCAACACAGAAAAATTTACTACGAGCTTTAAGAAGGGGTATTTACTTTGCCTCAATTTTTGTTGTCATTTTCTCATATTTTGCTGTTGTCAAATTACTTGGAAAAGAATATGTAGGAGTTTTTATCTCTCTTGTGTCAGGAATAATTGCTGGTGTTTTAATAGGATTTTTTACAGAATTTTTTACATCTGATGCATATACTCCAACAAAAAATATAGCAAAAAGTGCTTTAACAGGACCAGCAACTGTAATAATTGAAGGGCTCTCAACGGGAATGTTATCAACAGTTGCTCCTGTTATTATAGTTGTCCTTGCAACATTTTCTGCATATATCTTTGCTGGAGGACTTAATCACCCTGAAATTGGTTTATATGGAATTGGACTTGCTGGAGTTGGACTTTTAAGCACTCTTGGAATAACACTTGCTACAGATGCTTATGGACCTGTTGCTGATAATGCTGGTGGAAATGCTGAAATGACACATCAACCTCCATTTGTAAGACAGAGGACAGATGCTCTTGATGCTTTAGGAAATACAACTGCTGCAACAGGAAAAGGATTTGCTATTGGTTCTGCTGCTTTAACTGCCCTTGCTTTAATTGCTGCATATAAAGACCAGATTGTTTTACTTGGAGGAAAACTTGATTTGTCCTTGATGAACTTTAGGGTCTTATGTGGTATTTTTATTGGGGCAATGTATCCTTTCTTTTTCTCTTCAATGGCTTTAAAAGCAGTTGGAAGAGCAGCAAGTATGATAGTTCAGGAAGTAAGAAGACAGTTTAAAGAAATACCAGGAGTACTTGATGGAAAAACAAAACCAGATTATGCAAAAGCAGTTGATATATGCACAAAAACAGCACAAAAAGAAATGATTTTACCATCTGTCTTAACAATTCTTCTGCCAATTATAATAGGAATTTTACTTGGAGTTGATGGAGTGGTAGGACTTCTTTGTGGTGCTTTAACAAGTGGATTTGCGGTTGCCATAATGATGGCAAATTCAGGAGCCGCATGGGACAATGCAAAAAAGTTTATTGAAAAAGGAAATTTTGGGGGCAAAGGAACAGATACACATAAAGCAGCAGTTATAGGAGATACAGTTGGAGACCCATTTAAAGATACAGCAGGTCCATCTCTCAATATTTTAATAAAACTTCTTTCAATCGTTTCAATTGTATTTGCCAGTTTTATTATAAAAAACTCTATATTTAAATGAAAGAGATAAAAAAGAAAGCATTAAAATTACACAGTAAAGCAAAAGGAAAAATAGAGACAAAATCAAAAGTTCCTTTAAAAACAAAATTTGATTTATCACTTGCATATACTCCGGGTGTTGCATTTCCATGTCTTGAGATAGAGAAAAACAGGGAAAATATTTATAAATATACTTCAAAAGGTAATACTGTTGCAATTGTTACAGATGGAAGTGCAGTTTTAGGACTTGGAAATATTGGACCATATGCTGCTTTACCTGTTATGGAAGGAAAAGCAATTCTGTTTAAAGAATTTGGAAATATTGATGCATTTCCTATCTGCCTTGACACTCAAGATGTTGAAGAAATAATTGAAATAGTTAAAAAGATAGCACCAACTTTTGGGGGAATAAATCTTGAAGACATATCTGCTCCAAGATGTTTTTTAATTGAGAGAAGATTATATAAAGAACTTGATATCCCTGTTTTCCACGATGACCAGGATGGAACCGCAATTGTAGTATTTGCTGCTCTGATAAATGCTTTAAAACTTGCAAATAAAAAGATTGAAAATATCAAAATTGTTATAAATGGTGCAGGAGCAGCAGGAATAGCAATAACAAAAATGTTACATAAGGCAGGTGCAAGAAATATTTTCTTATGTGATAGGGAAGGAATAATTTATAAAGGAAGGAAAGAAAATATGAATTTTGCAAAGGAAGAAATATTAAGTTTTATATGTGGAAACAAAAAAGGTAATTTAAAGGATGCAATGAAAGATGCAGATGTTTTTATAGGTGTTTCAGGTCCAAATTTAGTAACAGAAGAAATGGTAAAATCAATGAATAAATATCCAATAGTATTTGCAATGAGCAATCCTATTCCTGAAATTATGCCTGATAAAGCAAAAAAAGCGGGTGCTTATATTATTGGAACAGGAAGAAGTGATTTTCCAAATCAGATAAATAATTTACTGGCTTTTCCTGGAATTTTCAGAGGAACATTTGATGCTAAGGCAAAAAAAATAACAGAAGAGATGAAAATATCAGCCAGTTATGCAATAGCAAATTATATTCCTGAAAAAAAACTCTCTCCTTCTTATATTATTCCTTCAGCACTTGATAAAAATGTCGCAAAAGCAGTTGCAAAAGCAGTAAAAAAAGCAGCCGCCACAAAACATTAATATTTTCTCTTTCTTATTAAAAACCATATTTTTCTTTAAAAAAATTACCCCTGGCAGGCAAAAATTCAGGGATTTTATAAAATTTCTCATATATTTTTCTCAAAATTTTATCTCTATAATTTTGATAGTTGAATTTTTTACAGAAAAGTAAATAAAAACTTGCTCCTTCAATTTTAATAACCTCTTTTTTAATCTCTTTGAAAAACTCTGCATATTTCTCCAAATCAATATCCCTTGGAGAAAAAATTAATATATCTCTTCCATCAATCTCTTTAAAATCAAAATTTATATCATATTCTCTTCCACTATGGGATAGGTCACCAAAAACAATAAAATCATTTTTACAATAATAACTCATAATTGCTGATTCCGTATAACCTATTGATGCAAAAATGTATTCATTTTCAAAATTTTTTAGATATTCACATAAAGGATATGGATTTAAAAACATTATTATTTCTGGATAATTTTTGTGGTTTTTAAATATAGAAACAGGAAAGAAAAGAAGTGATATTATAGGAGTAAGAATTATTATTTCAAACTGGAATGCAATTTTTAATGCTTTCAAAATTTTTTCTTTTTTTTCTTCCTTTAACAAAATAAAAATAAATGGAATGAATGAAATATACCAGTGAAGCCCGACTTCTCTTAAAAAAGAAAGTAAAAAGAAAAAGATAACAGGAATAATAAAAATAAAGTAAAAAAAATCTTCCTTTTCTTCAAACTTTTTCCTTATAAAAAATTTTGATTTTATCAGGGTATAAAAAAAGTATGGAGTTAAAAGAAAAAAGAGAGAAAGAAAGAAAAACAATATATTTTTAATCTTGAAGCAATCTTGCTTTTTTCTGTAAACAAGATTAAATAAAAAATTTATCCAGCAATGGGTATAATTCCAGTATAAATTTATTGAAATAAAAGGTAAAGAAGAAATAAGAAAAATTAAAAAATTGAACCATAATTTTTTTTCTCTTTTAAAAATAATGTAAATAAAAATTGATAGAAAATATAAAACTGAAAAATATTTACTTAAAAAAGAAAGACCAAAAAAAATGCCTGAAATTATAAAATGAACTTTTCTTTCAGTTTTAATTCCAGTATAAAAAAATATTCCTGAAAGAAAGGTAAAAAGAAAAAGAGGTGTATCATTTGTTATCAAAAAACCAAGTAGATGGACTGGAGATAAAAAAAACAATGAAGCAATAAGATATCCTTTTTCTTTATCAATTCTGCTTATCAATTTAAAAATTAAAAAACCAACCAGAGATGTTGAAAATACAGAAAATAATCTGTAAAAAAAATAATGGAATTTATATTTGCCAAAGAATGAAAATAAATATATAAACCACCATATCATTGGAGGATGTTCATAATAGCCAAAATCAAAAAATTTGCCAGTGGTTATAAAATATGCTTCATCTCCTGTTAAAGGAAAAAAATAAGAAAGAAAAAGTTTTACAATTAAAGTGATAAAAAATATCCTGTAAAATAATTTTGAATAATTATCTGAAT
>CAYNUP010000139.1:0-4997 GCA_964400565.1 uncultured bacterium
TATTACTGCTTTGATTGGTTTTTTCATAAAGGATAAGAGTTTTCTTCAAAATGAAAAAGTTGTTTCTTCAGGATTTTTCCTTACAACAATTTTGCTTTTATTTTCTGATAAAACTGGGGATAAAAAAGTTAATTTTAAATCTTCTCTTCTGATTGGTTTTTTTCAGGGGATTTCTCTTATCCCAGGTGTATCAAGAAGTGGTTCTACTATTTCCATTGCTAAAATCTGTAAAATAGAAGATAAAGAAGCATTTAACTTTTCTTTTTTACTTGCAATTCCAGCAATAATTGGAGCAATTTTAATAAAAATAAATGAGATTAAAAATATTAAATGGGAATTTTTGGTAATAGGATTTTTTATATCCTTTATTTTAGGTATAATTACACTCTCCTTATTAAAAAAAATTATTTTGAAAGGAAAATTTAAATATTTTTCTATTTACACTTTTATAATTTTTTTGCTTTCCTTACTTGTTATCCAATAGGATATTTCCCAAAATTTACACCTGATTCAAGAAACTCAATATAGTTCTGTTCTTCTTCGTAAGGTAGAGGAGCAGATTCAGGAATATCAGATGGTATTAAAATAAATCTTCCTCTCCTTGCTCCCTGGATTATACATTCTTTAACCATATTTCTTATTTCTTCTTTATTTCTAAATTCCAAATCCTCTGCTAATAATCCTCCCATAATAGTAATTGAATCTCCCACCATCTTTCTTATTTTTAAAATTCTATTCGGGAAATCAAAACTATTACAAATAGGTTCTATTATATCTATAGGCATTTTTAAAACCATGGGTAGAAGTTCTTCTATTCCATTATGCCAGTGATAACACACATAATTAAAATTTCCTCTTTTTAAAATTTCAATTAGTGGTTTATCAAATCTCAAAACAAATTCTGAGAATGTTTTTTTTATATCAGGAAAATATTCTCTGGGTATATTTGGGGGAGTAGAATATTCAGCGCCTCTAATTCTTATAATTATGTTTGAAACAGAAAATAATATAAATCTGTAAAGGTCGTGTAAGCGTTCATATATTTTTTCAAGTAATTGAATAACCAGTTTTGTATAATCAAGTGCAAACTTTCCAAAATCTCCCGGTGCAAATAAAAAACCCACAACTCCGAGAGGGTCTGGAAGACAAACAACCATAACTCCTTTTTCTCCGAGATCCCTTTCTATATTATGAAAATCTGTAAGTTCTGGTTGATATGGAATATAAGGAAGAGATAAAAATTTATAAATGTCTTTCTCCCTTTCTATCCATGGCTTTTGAACCCATTGATGAACACTCATTTGAGTTGTTCTTGCAACTCTTGTTAAAGGTCCATACTGTGTTTCAACTGTTAATTTTATCGTTGTTGAAATTGGAGAATCATGCTGTTCTTCTACTTTTAAATCAATTGAACCTGGGGCAGAAAAGAAAAAGCCTGTTTTAGGTCTATAAAAGTGAAATGTATCCTGCAATTCTCTTGCTTTTTGAAGTAAATTTTCAAAAGTTTTATGTTTTACCCAGAAACTTTCATTATCAAAAGGATTTATTTTGTAAAGGGAAACCGGAACTCTATCAGGAATACCCCCTTTTAAAACTGTATAAATTCTTTCTCTACTTGTCATTATTTTCTTCCCAGGATTTTGTCAATTGCTAAAGAAGTGTTATAAATTTTTACTTCTGGATAATATTTATATGGTCCCACCTCTGCTGTTAAATAACTATTATAACCTATTTCATTTAATGCTTTTATTACTTCTGGCCAGTTTACATCTCCTTCCAACAAATCACAGAAGCCATTTATATTTCCAACTGAAAGTTTAAAGTCCTTGAGATGTATACGTTTAATCAATTTACCAAGTATTCTAATCCACATTTCAGGAAAACCAATTATAAGAATATTTCCTACATCAAAATAAACTTTTACATATTCAGAACCAATTTCTTCAACAAATTTTTTCATTTCAAGTGGACTTAACAAAAATTTATTCCATACATTTTCAACACATATATAAACATTCATTTTTTCTGCAAGTTCTACATATTTTTTTATTGATTCCTGACTTCTCTCATATGCAACATCATACATTACAATTTCTCCTTCTCCAGTGAAAGAAGCAACTACTCCTGGCACAACAAGCAATGCATCAGTACCTATCCAGTTAGAAATTTTAATTCCCTTTTCAAGGAGACCTTCTCCTTTTTTTCTTTTATCCGTGTCAGAACTTGTCAGGGGATATTTCCAGAACTGCCCAACAAGTAAACTTGATATTTCAAGTCCATTTTTTCTCACAATATCAGCAATTTTTTTCGCTTCATATTCACTACAGTTTAAATTCAATACACCACCTTCTTCTGAAGTATTTAACTCAACTGCTTCAAAACCTGCATCTTTTAATAATTTCAAACCATCTTCAAACTTAATTCCAGAAGATAAAACTCCGATATTAATACTTTTTTTCATCTGACTCTCCTTTTTTAAATATGGTCAAGTAATGGGAAAAATATCTCTATTGGTAAAAATTTTTTTATTTTTTCTTTTAATCTATTCTCAAGGACAATTCCAAATCCATTTATATTAAAAAACAGCCTTACCATATCAGATTCTTTTAACTTTATAATATTCTTACTTTCTTCTGTAAATTCTATTTTCCCCTTTTCTTTTTTTATACCTACTCTTTCTTTCCCTTCTATTTCAAATAAAATATCTTCTCCTTCCTCCATTTCTTTTTCTATCAATTGTTTAAATGTTTCAATTGTTTTCCTCAAACTTATTATTTTTATCATCCCTGTTGGAACTATATTCCAGTAAGAACTTGCTTTTAAAATTTCTTCCGGAATTTCTTCAAAATTTGGAAATTCTAAAATAAATGAGTTTTTTCCAAATCTTTCCGATAAATATTTTAAAATTCCAAGTATCAAATTTATATCTCCTCCAAATTCATATACTCTTGTATCTGTGTTCTGTGTATCTATAACAACATATCCAAATCTGTTCCCCTCTTCTGAATAATATAATGCTGTATTAAGTTTTTTATAAATCAAACTGAAATACTCTAAATCCCTATCTATCCTGTATTTTTTCTTGTTATATATTTCAATCACTTTTAACAATATTTCTTTTTCTCCAAGATATCTCTTTGTACAAGAAGGAGAAACTTTCATTTTTTCTAAACCTCTCTTTGTTATCGTTAATATAACTGTTTTCCCTCCTATTTCATATCCAAAGTTTATATATCTATGCCTGTCTCCCCATAAAATTGAAAGAGGATAGCCATCTTTTTCCATTTTTTTTATTGCTTCATTTAATAAAATTGTCATATAACCTTTCCCTCTTTCTTCAAAAGATGTTGATACAGAACCAATCCCTCCAAATTTAACTTCTATTCCATTTTGAATAGTTGTAATTGGAAAGATTCTTACAAGAGAACATATCTTCCCATCTTTTTCTATTATGAGAATATTTTTATAATCTAATTTTTCTTTCTTATAAATATGAGGGTATCTGAAAAGGAAAGAATTGTGGGAACTACCGTAAACATCTTCCAAAAATCTCATTATTTTTTCATAATCATTTATATCGGGATTTTTGATTTTCATTTTATTATGGCCTTTTTTGTAATATAATATCAACATATGAATAAAATGTCAAACAAAATGAAAATATGTGTTCTTGCAGGTGAAAAGTCAGGAAGCAATTATGGTGCTTTATTGTGTAAAAATTTAAAAAAGTTGAAAAATGATATTTTTATTTTTGGAACAGGCGGAAAAGAGATGGAGAAAGAAGGGGTTGAAATAATAAAAGGAATGCCTTTGGGAGTTATGGGATTTTCAGGAGTTATTAAAAAAATTTTTCCATATTTTCTTTTTTTAAAAAAGGTTCTTAAAAAAATAAATGAAGAAAAACCCGATGTTGTTATTTTCATTGACAATCCAGGGTTTAATATTAGAGTCGCGGAAAGATTAAAAAGGAGATTTAAAACCTTTTATTACATTCCACCAAAAGTATGGGCTCATCGTAATTGTAAAAGAATCAAACTCATAAAAAAATATATTGATTTTGTAATTCCAATCTTTCCTTTTGAAAAAGAAATATATGAAAAAGAAAATATCCCTTATGCATATTTCGGGCACCCTTTTGTTGACCTTGTGAAAGAATCCAGAGATAATAAATGGATGGGGAAAAAGAATAAATTTCTAATAGGAATTTTACCAGGAAGCAGGGAAGAAGAGATAAAATATAATATTCCTTTAATGAAAAAAGTAGTAGAGAACTTACACAAGAAAATAGATTTTTCTCTTTTAATCTCTTCCAGTGAGAAGAAATTTGAAAAATTTATAGAAAACACATTTAAAAATTCAACCATTGACTATTTCATTACAGACAATTTATATATGATTATAAAAAACTCAGATGTTATTTTAGCAGTTTCAGGAACTGTAAATCTTGAAGTGGCATATTCAGAAAAACCAATGATTGTTTTTTATAGAACTTCTTTTTTAAATTATTTTATTGCCAGATTTCTGATAAAGTTGAATATGATAAGCCCTGTTAATATAATATTGGGTGAAAAAATTGTTCCTGAATATATTCAAAATTTCAGTGTGGAAGATGCGGTTAGAGATATAATAAAATTGATAAGGAAAGAATCTTTATACGAAAAGGAAATGAATGGATTTGGAAAATTGAAAGAAATTTTAAGAGAAAAAAATGTTAGTGAAAATATTGCAAAATTTATAATTGAAAAAGGAGAGTTAATTGATAAAGGAATATTTAAAAATTAAAAAATATATAAAAGTAAAATGGCAATATCTCTTCATTGGAATAATTTTTTCTTTTTTAAGTGTTATACTTAATGGAATATCTTTTACTGCAATAATTCCTTTAATGGATAGAGTTCTTTCTGGAAAAAAAATTATATTACCTGAAAATCTTCCTTATTTTATCGGAAGAAAAATAGAGCCAGTTATATTAAGATTAAATTCACTCTCTCCATTAC
>CAYNUP010000140.1:0-6873 GCA_964400565.1 uncultured bacterium
TGGTATGATTGGGTAAAACCACTTTCACACTGGTTCTTTTTTATTATATCTTTTTATCTGTTAAGTATTTGCCTTATGATATTTTTAAGAAGAGAATGGGTGGAAAAAGAAAAAATTCCATATCCATTAACAGAACTACCCAGGGCTATGGTAAATGAAAAAAACAATTTATTTAAAAGTAAAATTTTCTGGGTAGGTTTTTTTAATCCCATTTTTAATTTACTCATTTAAAGGTCTAAATAAATTAAATTCTGTATTTCCAGCAATTACAACAACAAGATATATCCCCATTTTTAGAGGGACATTTGGTATTCGACTTAATCTATGGTTTGAAGTTATTGGACTTGCTTGCGATGAATTGGGTTAAAAATCTTATTAGATTTCCTCTGGAATTTGGTAAACCACAATTTGGATTTACTGCTCTTGGTGCTTTTATAATGATTTTATTAATTTTGGCAAGAAATTATTTTTTATGGTGGCCAATTTCTCCTGTTGGTATGGCATTAGGGTTATCGTATCCTGTTTTTAATACATGGTTTTCTATTTTTATTGCATGGGTAATAAAGGCATTTATAATGAAATATGGAGGAGCACCTGTATATAATAAATCAAAAGATTTTTTTCTTGGGCTTATTTGTGGTTCATTTTTTACTGCCGGACTGTGGAATATAATTGGATTTTTAACAGGCGTAAAAGGTATTGTTTTTACACTTGGCTAAAATTTTTAAGTTTGTAAAGCGATAGTAAATAAATTAAAATTTTAAAGTTGTTTTAAATTCTAATATTAAATTTTCTAAATCTTCTATTTTTTCATCTATTATTTTTTTTAAAAAGAAACTGCCAACAATTATACCATCAATATATTCTTTTATCTGGCTTATCTGTTCCTTCTTTGAAATTCCAAATCCAAGAGCAACTGGAATTTTTGTAATTTCTTTTACTTTTTTCAATGAATTAATTGTTTCAATATCTATTTCTTCTCTTGGTCCTGTTACTCCTGCAATACTTATAAAATATATAAAACCATTTGCCTTTTTTATTATTTTTTTCATCCTTTTTTCAGATGTAAATGGTGTTAAAAAATAAATTAAATTTAAATTTTTTCTATTTAAAATTTTCAAAACTTCATAACTTTCTTCATAAGGAAGGTCAGGAATAATCAAACCAGAAATTCCAGATTCAACGCATCTATCAGTAAATTTTTCAACTCCATATTTATAGACAGGATTATAGTAAGTCATAAAAAGATATGGAATATTTGTTTCATTTTTTAATATTTTTACAATTTCAAAACACCTATCAACATTTATTCCATTTTCAATTGCTTTTGATGATGTATACTGAATTATAGGTCCATCTGCTATTGGATCAGAAAAAGGTATCCCTATTTCAATTATATCTGCGCCTTTTTCAACACTTTTTTTAATTATTTCTATTGACTTTTCAAAAGAAGGAAATCCAGCGGTAAAATATAAAATTAATGCTTTTTCTCTTTTCTTTTTTAATTCATTAAATTTTCTTTCTATTTCTGTCATATTTCTCCTTCTATTTTTGCAACTTCAATTACATCCTTATCTCCTCTTCCAGAAAGACAAACAACAACAATATCATCTTTTTTAAATCTATCTTTATTTTCAATTAACCATCCAATTGCATGTGCTGGTTCTAAAGCAGGTATTATTCCTTCAATTTCACTTAAAATATGGAAACCCTTTAAAGCAATTTCATCAGAAACATATGTATATTCAGCCCTTCCTGTCTCTTTATAAAAAGAATGTTCAGGTCCAACTCCTGGATAGTCAAGTCCTGCAGAAACTGAATGAGTAGTTTTTATCTGTCCGTAATTGTCCTGCAAAACATAGGAAAAACTACCATGTAATACTCCTTTTTCTCCTTTTGATAAAGTTGCTGAGTGTTTATCTGTATCTATTCCAAGCCCTCCTGCTTCAACTCCGATAAATTTCACCTCTTTATACTTATAAAAAGGATAAAAAAGACCTATACTATTACTTCCACCTCCAACACATGCGATAAGGTAATCCGGCAATCTTTTTTCATATTTTAATATCTGTTTTTTTGTTTCCTTGCCTATAACTGACTGAAAATTTCTAACAATCATAGGATAAGGATGAGGACCAACAACAGAACCAATAACATAATGAGTATTTTTAAAATTTGCTATCCAATCTCTCATCGCTTCATTTATTGCATCCTTTAATGTTTTACTTCCACTTTTTACAGGTATAACTTCTGCTCCGAGAAGTTTCATTCTATAAACATTCAATTTCTGCCTCTCAACATCTATTTCTCCCATATAAATAACACATTCCATATTTAATAAAGCAGAAGCAGTTGCTGTTGCTACTCCATGTTGACCTGCTCCAGTTTCGGCAATTATTCTTGTTTTTCCCATCATTTTTGCAAGGAGAACCTGTCCAAGAGTATTATTTATTTTATGTGCCCCTGTAAATGCTAAATCCTCTCTTTTCAAATAAACTCTAAATCCAAGATAATCACTGAAATTTTTTGCAAAATACAAAGGAGTGGGTCTACCTGCATAATTTTTTAGAAGAAATTTGAGTTTTTCTTTAAATTCTTTTTTTCTGGATATTTTTTTATAATCTTTTTCAAGTTCTTCAAGTGGACCAATCAATGTTTCAGGTGCAAATCTACCTCCAAATATTCCAAATTTTCCTTTTTTATCAGGTAACATTTTTAACCTCTTCTATTAATTTTTTTATTTTTTCCATATCCTTAATCCCAGGTGCAATTTCAACTCCTGAAGCAACATCTATTCCAAATGGCTTAAATTTTTTTATTATATCTTTTACATTCTCGGGATTTATTCCTCCTGCAATAAAAATTTTATCCCATGATAAATTTAAATTTTCAATCTCTTTCTCATTTATTTTTTTTCCTGTCCCTCCATATAAATTTTCATCATATCTATCAAGAAGAAAGAAATCCACCTTTTTATATTTTTTTATTTTTTTTAAAAGGTCTTCTTTATTTTTCACATGTATTGCCTTAATTAAAATTTTTTCGGGGAATTCCTTTTTAAATTTATCAAGTAGAGCAGGGGGTTCATTTCCATGCAATTGAATACCATTTAATTTCAATTTTTTTACAATTTCAAACATTTTCTTTTCGTCAGGATTAACAAAAACACCAATTTTTTTCACCTCATCAGGAATATTTTCTAATAAAATTTTTGCTTCTTTCTCACTTACAAACCTTTGGCTTTTCTCATAAAAATTAAGACCAATCCATTTAATTCCAAGTGAAATTGCATCAATTATATCCTTTTTTCTTTTAAAACCACATATTTTTATCTCTGTCATTCTATATCTGGGAGGTCCTTTAATGCTTCCTTTATTTTTTCTTCAGGATAATCAAAATCTTCAAGTTTTCCTTCAAAATATGCTTCATATGCAGAAAGGTCAAAATGTCCATGTCCTGAATGATTGTAAACTATAACCTTTCCTTCAGGAGCATCTTTTGCCTCATCTATTACTGCTTTAATTGCATGTGTTGTTTCTGGTGCAGGTAAAAATCCTTCAGTTTGAGCAAAGAGAACTCCTGCCCGAAAACATTCTGTTTGATGATATGCCCTGGCTTCAACAATACCAAGTTTATATAAATGACAGAGTAAAGGAGCATCTCCATGATATCTCAATCCTCCTGCATGTATTCCTGGAGGAACAAAACTATGTCCAAGAGTATACATTTTGAGCAAGGGAGTTGTGCATGCAGTATCTCCAAAATCATATTTATAAAGACCTTTTGTTAAAGTTGGACATGCCTTTGGTTCAACTGCAACAAATCTAATATTTTCTCCTTTTAATTTATCAGGGACAAATGGAATTATAAAACCACCAAAATTACTTCCTCCACCAACACATCCAATTAAGACATCAGGTTTTTCTCCTATCAATTCAAGTTGTTTTTTTGTTTCAAGTCCAACTATTGTTTGATGAAGTAAAACATGATTTAAAACACTTCCAAGAGAATATTTTGTATCCTCTCTTTTAACTGCTTCTTCTATTGCTTCTGAAATTGCTATCCCTAAACTTCCAAGAGAATCTGGGTCTTTCTCAAGAATTTTTTTTCCAAACTCTGTTTTATCAGATGGAGATGGATACATTGTTGCTCCCCATGCTTGGGCAAGTAATCTTCTATATGGTTTTTGATAATAAGATACTTTTACCATAAAAATTACACATTCAAGTCCAAAAATTTTACATGCGAAAGCAAGAGCACTTCCCCATTGACCTGCACCTGTTTCTGTTGTAAGTCGTTTTACTCCTTCAATTTTATTATAATATGCCTGTGCAATAGCAGTATTTGGTTTATGGGAACCTGGTGGAGAAACAGATTCATTTTTAAAATAAATTCTTGCTTTTGTTTTTAATGCTTTTTCAAGATTTCTTGCTCTGTGTAAAGGAGTTGGTCTATATATTTTGTATGCTCTTAAAACTTCGTCAGGAATTTCTATCCATCTTTCTGGTGAAAATTCCTGCATTATAAGAGACATGGGAAAAATAGGAGCAAGGTCTTCTGGTTTTACAGGTTCTTTAGTTTTAGGATGAATCACAGGTGGAAGTGGTTCTGGTAAATCAGGAAGAATATTATACCATGCATTTGGTATTTCTCTTTCAGATAAATAAATTTTATTCTCTTCCATATCTTTCCTCCTTTTTAATTTTTAAATTCTTTTATTTTTTCTTCAATATCTTTACTTTTTAAAAAACTTTCACCTATTAAAACTCCTTTAATTCCCTCTTTTTTTAACATTTCAATTTCTTCTTTTCTTTTTATTCCACTTTCACTTATGACAATTATTTTATCAACTGGTATGAATTTAATCAAATTAAATGTATTTTTTATATCAACTTCAAGAGTATTAAGGTTTCTATTATTAATACCCAGGATTTTATTATCCCAATCTTCCATAATTTTAAAAACTCTTTCTAAATCTTCATGGTCATGGATTTCAATAAGAATTTCAAGGTTGATATTTTCACAAATTTTTATAAATTTTTTAATTTTTTCATCATCAAGAATTTTTACTATTAAAAGAACGAAATCCGCTCCATATAACTTACCTTCATAAATCTGATATTCGTCAATTACAAAGTCCTTCATAAGAATTGGTAAATTTACAGATTTTCTTACTTTTTTCAGGTCATCAATTGAACCTAAAAAATATGGCTCACAGGTTAAGACAGAAATTCCACTTACACCACTTTTTTCATAAACTTTAGCAATTTTTTTAAAATCTATATCATTATCAATAATACCTGATGAAGGAGAAGCCCTTTTAATTTCTCCAATAATTCCAAAATTGTTTTTCAAGGTTTCATAAATACTGTATTTTTTTTCACTTTGGATTATCTGTGTTTTTAAATTATCAATAGGTAATAATTTATTTTTTTCTTCTATAATTTTTTTCTTTCTGGAAATTATTTCATTCAGTAAGTTCATTTATTCTTCCTCTTTAAGTTTCTTTAAAAATTTTTCAGCAATCTCTTTTCTTTCAGGATATATTTCTTTTATTTTTTCCCACATTTTAATTGCTTTTTCTTTCCTATCAGTTTTCATATATATGTGTGCCTTCAGATTTTCAACATAATAAGGATGGGGATATTTCTCTGCCATATTCAAATAATTTAACGCTTCTTCAAACTTATTTTCTTTATAGTAAAACCATGCAATTTCCCAGTATAATCTGTAATCATCTGGATTTTCTCTAATTCCTTTTTTCATAAATTCAACTCCATATTTTTTAATTTCTTCTTTTTTCTTCCCTTCATATTTTGGAGCAATTCCATTTATAAGAAACCATCCACCAATAACATATGCATTTATATCTTTCGGTGAGATTTTTGTTATGAGATAAAAAACAGGGAAAATTTTTGAATACTCGCCAGAATGCCAGTAATTATCAACTGTAAGATAAAGTAAATCCACCATTCCCTCTGTTAAACTCGGGAAATTGCATAAATCTATTATAGTTTGCTGTTTTAAAGAAATTTCCCAATTTTCTCCACAGAATATAAAATTACAGCACATCAATAAAATAAATATACTTTTTTTCATCTGTTTAAAAATTCTATCAATTCATTAAATTTGTTATATGGAATACCTTTTTTTAAGGCATTATTACATAATTCAATTCCTTCCTCTATTTTATCCACAACTCTACATATTTTAAGAAGGAAAGAAGTATTCAGGCATACAATATCTTTTTTTGGTCCTTTCTCTTTCCCTTTTATTATATTTAATAATATCTCGGCATTTTCTTTTAAATTCCCACCTTTTATATCATCCAGTTTACATCTTTTCAATCCAAAATCTTCCGGATATATTTCAAATTCTCTAATTTCTTCATCAATTTCAACAATATATGTTTTTCCTGTAATGGTGATTTCATCAAGACCATCTTCTGAATGGAAAACATATCCCTTTATGCCAAGATTTTTAAAAACATGTGGAATTATTTTTAAAAGAAAATATTCATTAACTCCCATAATTTGATAATTAGCATATGCAGGATTGCATAATGGACCTATAATATTAAAAATTGTTTTAAATCCAAGTTCTTTTCTAATTTCAGCAACATTTTTCATTGCTTTATGATACAAAGGAGCAAATAAAAAAGCAAAACCAAATTTTTCAAATACCTCTTTATTTCTTTCCGGTTCAGTGTTTATTTTATATCCAATATATTCAAGAACATCAGCACTTCCACAGGAACTTGTGACAGACCTGTTTCCATGTTTTGCAACAGGTAATCCCAATGAAAAACCAACAATTGCACTTGTTGTAGAAATGTTAAATGTTTCTGAATAATCACCACCTGTTCCACAGGTA
>CAYNUP010000141.1:0-7263 GCA_964400565.1 uncultured bacterium
GTTTTCTTTTTCTATTGCTTCAATAACACCAAGACAGGCAGCACAGGCAATTGGAGAGCCACCAAAAGTTGATGCATGTGTTCCAGGACCCATTAAATCAGCAATCTCTTTTTTCGCAATCATCGCTCCAACAGGAAAGCCACCTCCAAGTGTTTTTGCAAGTGTCATAATATCAGGTTCTATTCCAAATATTTTATATGCAAAAAATTCTCCAGTTCTTCCAAATCCTGTCTGAACTTCATCAAAAATTAGAAGAATATCTTTTTCTTTGCATAAATTTTTTACCTTTCTTAAATAATCTTCATCCACTACATTAATTCCACCTTCTCCTTGGATAAGTTCAACTATTATTCCTGCAACTTCATTATCTATTTTTGAAGAAAGGTCAGAAAAATCATTGAATTTTGCATAAATAAAGCCTGGTGGAAGTGGTTCAAACATTTCATTATATTTCTTTTGTCCAGTCATTGTAACTGTTGCAAGGGTTCTTCCATGAAAAGAATTTTCCATTGATATAATTTTGTATTTACCATTTCTTCTTCCGTATAATCTTGTAAGTTTAATTGCTGCTTCATTTGCTTCTGCTCCACTATTGCAGAAAAAAACTTTTCCTCAAAAAGAAATTTCAGATAATTTTTTTGCTAAAAGTGCCTGCCATGGATGATAATAGTTGTTTGATAAATGTATTAAAATTTCTACCTGTTTCTTTATATTTTTAACTATTTCAGGATGACAATGACCGAGCCCACTTACTGCCCATCCAGGGAAAAAATCAATATATTTTTTCCCGTCTATATCCCATAAATAACTTCCATTACCTTTTACAAAAATAATGTCCTGTTTTTTGTATGAAGGGACCACATATTCATTATAATTTTTTATTATTTCTTCTTTATTCATTTTCATTTTTTACTATCTCTGACCCAACACCATGTTCTGTCAATACTTCAAGAAGAAGAGAATGTGGAATATTTCCACTTATAATATGGACTTTTTTAACCCCATTTTTTATAGCATTTATCCCTGCTTTAACTTTGGGAATCATTCCTTCTTTTATAATCCCTTCTTTTATCAAAACCTCTCCCTGAGAAACACTCAGTATTGAAATCAAAGTATCAGGATTTTCAGGATTTCTCATAATACCAGGAACATCTGTAATAAAGATAAGTTTTTCCGATTTTAAATTTAAAGCAATATTTGAAGCAAATGTATCTCCATTTATGTTGTAAATCTGTCCATTTTCTCCACTGGCAAGTGGAGCACATACAAGAATTCCATTTTTATTTAGTTTGTCTTTTATATATTCAGTATCTACACTTTTTAATTGTCCAACAAAACCAAGATCAATAATTTCCTCTCCTTTCTGATAATGAATTTTTGATGCAGTTGCAAATTTTTCTTCAGGAGAAAGTTTATCTGAATTAACATCAAATTTTATTTTTAAGGTTTCTATAATTTCATCCCTTATTTTAAACAAAACATTTTTAACTATTTCTAAGGTTTTTTCGTCAGTAACTCTTAAACCATCTATAAATTTTATCTTTCCGCCGCTTTTTTCTATTTCATCATTTATAAACTTTCCTCCTCCACAGATAAGAAGTATCTTTATATCCATAAGAGAAAGAAAAGCAATGTCAAAAAGAATGGATTCTTTCATATCTTCAACTTGATATATACTTCCTCCAATTTTAATTACAAAAATTTTGTTTTTGAATTCTTTAATATATTTGAAAGATTCAACAAATACTTCTGCTTTTTTAAAAATACTTTCATCCATCGCTCTCTCCTTTCTTAATGAAGATTTTAACAAATTTAAAATTTTAAGAAAAATATTTTACCATATTTTTAAAAATTTGAAAGGAAGGGGTAAATATGTCACCATCAACTTCTCTTAAAAAATCTGGATAATAATATTTCAAAATAGACCTTTCAGGGTGTGGCATCATACCAACTATAAGACCGTCTTTACTGCATATCCCAGCAATATTATTTACCGACCCATTTGGATTATAGGGATATTCTGATATGTTTCCATATTTATCGCAATACCTTAAAATTACTTGTTTATTCTTTTCTATCTCTTCTAAAATTTTTTTATTTTTGGTTAAAAATTTACCTTCTCCATGAGCAACTGGCATTTTTATAATTTCCGGAATATCTTTGAAAAATGGGGAAACGCTATTTTCAACCTTCAAATAAACCCATCTATCTTCAAATCTTCCAGAATCGTTCCATTCAAGAGTAGTCACCTGTTCTGTATTAAAAGGCAAAATACCAGATTTTACAAGAACCTGAAATCCATTACATATTCCAACAATAACCTTTTTTTCTTCAATAAAATTTTCTATCTCATCCCACAATTTCATTTTTATTTCATTTGCAAGAACTTTTCCTGCCGCAATATCATCTCCATATGAGAAACCCCCCGGAATAACAAGTATCTGATAATCAGAGAGTTTTTTTTCTTTCCTTATTAACTGATTTATATGAATTCTTTCTGCAAAAGCACCACAAAGATTAAAAGCCCATTCTGTTTCAAAATCACAATTTGTTCCTCCTACTCTTAAGATAATAACTTTTACTTTTGCCATTTGGTCAAATCTTTTTTAAAATTTCAAACTTTTCCACGCCTTACATATTTCATCTAAAGAAATCTCAAATAGTTTTTTCTTTCCCCAAAAACCTTTTATTTTCTTTTCATTTACAACTTTACCTATTTCTCCGAATTCTTCACCTTTAAATAATGTTTCAAATTCTTTTAATTTTTCTTTTTCAATTTCAATCACAAATCTTCCACAACTTTCTGAAAAGAGTATTATCTCCGGTTCCTTTTCATCTGACAGAACATTTAAAAAATTAATTTCACATCCTAAATTTCCACCTATCATCATTTCACATATTGTAGTTATCAATCCTCCATCAGAACAGTCATGGCAACTCTTTATAATCCCATTTTTTATTCCATAATGAATTTTTTTCATAAGAGGAAGTGTTTTTTCAGGTCTTGGTTTTGGAAGTATCCCTTCCTTTATTCCATAAATCCTATAACACTGAGAACCACCAAGTTCATCATATGTTTTTCCAAGTATAAAAATTAGATTGTCCGGTTTTTTGAAATCTGTTGAAGTTATTTTTCTTATATCTTCAATTATTCCAACTCCAGAAATAAGTAAAGTGCCGGGAATAGAAATGATTTTTCCATTTCTATCTTTAAAATAATTATTTAGACTATCCTTACCGGAAATAAAAGGAACTTTATACTTTAAGGCAAAATCCTTACAACCTTTCACACATCTAACAAGTTTTCCAAGTTCTTTTTCATCAGAAACATTGCCCCAGCAGAAATTATCAAGTATTGCAATTTTTTCAGGGTTTCCGCCACAACTTACAATATTTCTTATACATTCTTCAATACAATTGCCAGCCATATAATAAGGGTCTATTTCTCCATAAAATGGATTTATTCCACAGGCAACAACTATTCCTTCATAACTATCATAAAATGGTTTTAAAACTACTCCATCAGACAAACCTTTTCCTTCATGACCTACAAATGGTTTTAAAATAGTTCTTCCACCTACTTCATGGTCATATTGATGAATAACTTCTTCTTTTGATGCAATATTGGGATTTGAAAGGACTTTTAAAATATCATTTTTTAAATTTTTTGATTTAAGGATATATTTTTTTTCCTCTTTTTTCTCAAAAAATCCTTTAAGTTTTCTTTTAGGTACTCCTTTATGTAAAAATTCCATATCAATATCGCAAACAATCTCATTTTTGTAATAGACGGTTAATTTTCCTGTTTTAACAAATTTACCAATGACAGTTGCTTCAACATCTTCTGAATTAAAAAGTCCTATTAATTTTTTGACATTTTTTTCAGGTACAGCAAGTATCATCCTTTCCTGTGATTCTGATAGGAATATTTCCCATGGAGATAAACCTTCATATTTCAAGGGGACTTTTTCAAGGTAAACAACTGCACCAATATCCTTGCCCATTTCTCCTATTGCTGAAGAAAAACCTCCTGCTCCACAGTCAGTAATTGAATTATAAAGTCCCATATCTCTTGCTACAAGTAAAACATCCTGAACTTTCTTTTCAATTATAGGATTTCCAATTTGAACTACACTTGTGGGTATATCTTCTTTTAAACTTGCTGATGAAAATGTTGCACCATGTATTCCATCTCTTCCTGTTCTGCCTCCAACAACAACTATATAATCATTTTCATTAACTTTCTTTTCAACTCTGCTTTTAGGAATAACTCCAACTGTACCACAATAAACAAGGCAATTAAAAACATATCTATTGTCAAAAATTATCGCACCATTACCTGTTGGAATACCCATTCTATTACCATAATCTCTAACTCCACTAACTACTCCCCTGAATATTCTTCTTGGGTGTAAAACTCCTTCTGGTAATTTTTCATATGGATAGTCAAGTTCTCCAAAACAAAAAACATCTGTATTTAAAATTGGCTTTGCTCCAAGTCCTACTCCAAGAATATCTCTTATGACCCCTCCAATTCCTGTTCCAGCACCTCCATATGGTTCAAGAGCAGATGGATGATTATGAGTTTCAACTTTAAAAGCAATTCCCCACTCTTCGTTCATTTTTATAATTCCTGCATTGTCCTTAAAAACAGAAATACACCAATCATAATTCAACTTTTCAGTAACTTCCATTATTTCTTTAAGAAGAAGGATACTTTCTTTTTTAATATTTTCCCCTTCCTTCTCTTCATACTCAATATCTGCTTTAAATGTTTTATGACAGCAATGCTCACTCCATGTCTGGGCAATACATTCAAGTTCGCAATCGGTTGGATTTCTTCCCAGAGAAGAAAAATATTCCTTAATTTTTTTCATTTCTTCAAGATTTAAAGCAAGAAGATTTTTTTCACTCAATTCAATAAGTAATTTTTCATCTGCATTTAATATATCTATTTCTCTGGCATATTTCATATTCTATCCTTTTCTGAAAATGATGTAGTTATGTATTAAAGTATTAGCAAGAATTTTTTCGCAGATTTCTTTAATATCTTTTTCTTTCAAATTTCCTTTTATATAATACTTTTTCCCAGTTTTTACATCTACTTCATTCAGAATCCCGCTCTCTAATATTGTTTTTCGTGCTGTTTCTCCAACAGGGTCTGTAACTCCTTCTTTAAAGTATATTTCTATTATCCAGTAATCTTTCTTTTTTCTACCTTTTTTATAAATTTTATAATCTTCTGAAACATTATCCACTAAAAGTTCTTTTACAATTTTGCTTATGTTCTTTTTATCTGTTTTTGCTTCAATTTTATACAGATTTGAAACCTTAACCTCTTCAATGTTGAAAATACCAAGTTCTTTAATACTTTTTTTAACTTCCTCACCAAAAACATCAAAAATGTTTTTTTTCTTAAAGATTTCAACTATCCAGTAGTTTTCATTCATAATAACTTGCACATTGTTTTTCATTTTCCCAAACAACAACCTTTGATACCTTTACAGGATAATTTTTGAGAAGTTGTTCCATTTTTTTATAAATAAAAAAAGCGATATTTTCTGAACTCGGATTTTTATCTTTAAAAAATGGTATTAAATTTAGATTTTTATGGTCAAGAGATTTTAAAACGATATTAAGTTTATTTTTTAAAATGTGAAAATCTATAAGTAGACCAATTCTATCAAGAATTTCTCCTTTAACTATTACTTCAACCTTCCAGTTATGTCCATGTAGATTTTCACACTTTCCCATATAATTTCTTAATTTATGTGCTGAAGAAAATTCTCCGTAAATTTTTACTTCATACATTTTTAAAATTTATTTTTCACTCAATAATTTTTCTTCTTTTCAAATATTCTAAGATTGCTTTGCCAAGTGTTTCTGCTATCGCTTGCCGGACCTCAACATCTTTTAGATTAAATTCAATAACAGGATTGCATATAAAACCAATTTCTGTTAAAACTGAAATCATAGGAGTATATTTTAATACATAGAAATTCCCTCTTTTTGCACCTCTGTCAGGTGTTATAAGCCGTTCTGCAAGTTTTTCCTGAACAATTTCAGCAAGAATTCTACTTTCATCAATTATATCTGTTTCATTTAAATTATTCAATATTTGAGAAAGCACAGGGTCAGAATTTGTTTCCTGTAATTCACCTTCTCCATCTGTTGATTTTGGTAAAACACTTACCTCTATTTTACTGGAAGGATAAAAGGTTTCAAATCCAGAAGCATTTTCTCTATTAAATCTTGAAGAATTTGTATGAACAGAAAAGAAAATATCAGCATTTATACCTTTTGCTATATTTACTCTATCTTCAAGAGAAATAAAAATATCTTCTCTTCTTGTTAGATATATCTCAATTGATGTATATTTTTCAAGTTGTTTTTTAAGATATTTTTCAAGACGCAGGGATACATCAAGATTTACATCTTTTTCTCTTAACCCATAGTTACCGATAGCACCTGCATCATGTCCTCCATGTCCCGGGTCTATCACTATTATAAATTTTCTGGTATCTACTTTCTCTTCAGGTATATTTTCTTCACTTACTTTCTTTTTTACTGGTGTATAACTCACAAATATCTGTGAAAACTCGTCAAGGGGAACAAGAATTTCTCCTTCTATTTCTTTTGGTAAATTTTTAATTTCGTACTTTTTACCACCAAAAATTAGAGTATTATCATCTACTCTAAATTTTATTTCTGTGTCTCCTAAAAAAATAAAAATTCTATCTTCAATCTTTGCCCAGTTATCTGCATTAATTATTTTAAGGAGGGTTTTTAGAGATATGTATTGAGTATCTTTTATCAAATAAGTGGGATATTTTCTTAGTTTTACTTCTTCTTTAAGATTTAAAGGATACAAAATACTTGAAATTAAAATAAAAAAAAATAAAAATTTGTTCGCCTTTATACTTTTAATACTCATATCAACTCCATTTTTTTATTAATGGAGGCGGCGGGTACTTCCCCCGCGTCCTTGCTTCGCTCTTCAGGAGGGGGTGCTTCCCCCTTCCTGATATAGTTCTCCCCCCAATACGAACTACTCGAGGGAAAATACTTTTCCCTCTTACCCTTTGGAGGCCTCGGTTCAACCCTTTCTCAAAGTAGAAAATCCAGTGGGCGGTGCAGGACTTGAACCTGCGGCCTCTTCCTTGTGAAGGAAGCGCTCTAACCACTGAGCTAACCGCCCATATTTTTTAATTTTTCAATTTCTTCTGGCTTTATAATACCTTTTTCAGTTATAAATCCAGTTAT
>CAYNUP010000142.1:0-8623 GCA_964400565.1 uncultured bacterium
GCCCCGATTCGCAATCTTCTTTGGGACGGATGGTTTCGGTAAAACTGAATGATAGGGACAAAAATAAAGGAGAAGAAAGGAGCGTAGGAGAAGTGTAGAATGATATGAAAAGGAGAAACAATCCGGACGCGCCGGATTCGCAATCTTCTTTGGGATGGATGGTATAATAATAAATTTGAATGGGAGGTAAAATCAATGAAAAAAGTTGAAAATTCCTGGAAAGTTTTTTATGAGAGTTTAAATTATCTTGGTGCTGGAAGTTCAACAAATTCCAAAAGACCTGTTTTTGAAGGATATGAACCAGCAGTTATAGTTAGAGGTAATGGTTGTAGAGTATGGGATTTAGATGGTAATGAATATATAGATTTTAGATGTGGATTAGGTCCTGTTACCCTTGGTTATAATATTCCTGAAATAAATCAGGCAATTATAGACCAGTTAAAAAATGGAATTTCTTTTTCTTATCCTCACCCGATTGAAGGAGAAGTTGCAAAAAAGTTAACAGAAATTATCCCATGTGCAGAAAAAGTCAGATTTTTAAAAACAGGGGGAGAGGCGATTGCTGCATGTATAAAAATTGCAAGAAATTATACAAAAAGAAAAATAATTGTTCATTGTGGATATAATGGATGGTTAAATTGTTTTGGGATATCAGGAATTTCTGCTCCAGGAATATTAAGTTCATCTCCACAAAAAGGCATCCCTCCTGAAATTGCGTCCCTTCATAAAAATTTACCATGGGCTGATTTTGATTTGTGGCAAGAATTGTTTGATGAAAAAGGGGAGGAGATTGCAGGGGTTGTTATTGCTTCAAATTATAGAGATATAGAAAAAGGCAAAGAATTTTTACCTTTTATAAGAAAATTGACCGAAAAATATGGTTCTTTAATGATTATGGATGAAATTGTGACTGGATTTAGAGTTGCTTTAGGAGGCGTCCATCAATATTTCAATTTTTTACCTGATATGGCTGTTTTCAGCAAAGGTATAGCAAATGGAATGCCATTATCTGCTTATCTTGGAAAAAAGGAATTGATAGAAAGTTCATATGAAATAGGGATTTCATCAACTTTTGGAGGAGAAACTCTTTCACTTTCAGTATGCAAAGCGGTCATTGATTTTTATATAAAAAATAATGTAATTGAATACTTATGGAAAACAGGAGACAAAATCTGGGGTGAAATAAATAATTTATTTAAAAAATATGGAATTGAAGCAGAAATAAAAGGATTTCCTGTATGTCCATTTTTTGATTTTAAGTCATCTGAAGAAAAAACATTATTTTTTAGAAATTGTTTTAAAAATGGTGTTATATTTTATAATGTTGGCTATATAAATTTTTCTCATAAAGAAAGAGATATAGAAGAAACAATTGAAAAAGTTGAAAAAGCGATAAAAGAGATAAAAAATGGAAGTAATTGATATTCATGTTCATACAAAAACTGAAGAATGTGAAGATTTAATTGAATATGCTAAAAAACTCAATATTGTAAAAGGTTGTTTATTGGGAGATGTACTGAAATATGGATATAATCAAAAAGAGGAACAGGTAAAAGAAATAAATGACTTAACAATTTATTTGACAAAAAAATATCCTTCATTTTTTATAGGGTTCTGTTATTTAAATCCAAGAAATTCAAAAAGATTTATAGAAGAAGAGATTGAAAGATGCATATTGAAAAATAAATTAAAAGGAGTAAAACTTGAGGCTTCAATTTGGGCTTCTGATAGAAGAGTGTTTTTTATAGCAGATATATGTCAGGATTTAAATATTCCTATTTTACACCATGCTTGGAATACTTTTTCTCTTGGTAAAAACCCGTCCCCTGCTTGTTTTCAGACAGACCCCGAAGATATAGTTATTCTTTCAAAAAGTTTTCCAAAGTTAAAAATTATAATGGCGCATTTGAAAGGTATTGATATCAGAGGAATAATAGAAATAAAAAATTATGAGAATATTTACGTAGATACAAGCGGTGCACAACCAATAACAGGAATAGTTGAATATGGAGTTAAAAAGATTGGTTCAGAAAGGATTTTATTTGGTTCAGATGTGTATTTTCCTTATGGAAGAGATATACCTGTGCAATTGATGGCAATTCTTGGAAGTAATATAAAGACAAAAGATAAAGAAAATATTCTATTTAGGAATGCAAAAAGGATTTTAGAATGATTATTGATGTAAATGTAAATTATGGTTTATGGCCTTTTAGAAGATTTCCAGTCAATTCTCTGAGGAAATTGGAGAAAAATTTGAGAAATAATAAAATTAATTTATCTTTTATCTCTCATCTCGGTGGCGTTTTAAATTTTCAAGAAGTAGATGAATTTAATAAAGAACTTTATAGAAAAATCAAAAATAAAAGAATATTTTATTTTGTTCCTATAGTAAATTTAAGACTTGCGGATGCTGAAGAAAAAATAGGAGAATCTAAATTTATAAAGATTGTTCCAACATATCATTACTATTCAATAAATGATAAAAAATTCAGTTCAATTTTTAAAAAAATATCTGATTTGAAAATTTCTCTTTTTATCCAGATGAGATATGAAGATGAAAGAAGTCATAATCCTGCATTTAAAATTAAAGGTATGGATGTGGAAGAAATCAAAAAATTTGCTTTAGATTTTCCCGAAATTAAAATAATCATTTTATGCGGATATTTCAGAGAGGTTATAGAAGTATGTAAAATTGAAAATGTTTATTCCGACATATCATTTGTGGAAAGTTATAAAACATTAAAATCCCTTCTGAAAGAAATTCCTGCTGATAAAATTCTTTTTGGAAGTCATGCCCCATTTTTATATGTGGAATCTCAGATTGCAAAACTTACCTACTCTGAAATAGGAAAAGAAGACCTTGAAAAAATATCCAGCAAGAATATACTTTCTTTTTTTGACAGAGGAATGAGTTTATTATAAATTATTTAATTATGGAAAAAATAATCCAATTTCTGAAAAAATATGAAAGCGTGGTTAATATTGCAGGTCCTCTTATGTTAGTGGAGGGAGTGGAGGGTGCTGGTTATGGAGAACTTGTTGAAATTTTTCAAAATGAAGAGATACGCCTTGGAAAGATTCTTGAAGTAGAAAAAGATAAAGCACTTGTTCAGGTTTTTGAAGGAACAACTGGTTTGAGTTTAAGTGAAATAAAAGTTAGATTTACAGGTAAACCTATAGAATTTGGTGTTTCTCCATCTATTTTGGGGAGGATATTTACAGGATTAGGGAAGGTTAGAGATGGTGGTCCTAAAATAATTCCTGAAAAATATCTCAATATTAATGGTTTTCCAATAAATCCGACAAGAAGGGACTATCCTTCAGAATTTATACAAACAGGAATTTCTGCAATTGATGGATTGAATAGTTTGGTAAGGGGTCAGAAACTTCCAATATTTTCAGGTTCAGGGCTTCCTCATAATTTACTGGCAACTCAGATAGTAAAGCAGGCAAAAATTTTAACTGAAAAAGAAGAAAAATTTGTAATAGTTTTTGCAGCAATGGGAATTACTTTTGAAGAAGCAGAATTTTTTCAAGAAGAGTTTAGAAGTGGAGGTGCTATTGAAAGATGTGTTATTTTTATAAATCTTGCTGATGAACCTGCTATTGAAAGAATATCAACTCCAAGGATTGCTTTAACTGCTGCTGAATATCTTGCATTTGAACTTGGTATGCATGTTCTTGTTATTTTGACAGATATGACAAATTATGCAGAGGCATTGAGAGAAATATCTGCTGCAAGGGATGAAATTCCTGGTAGAAGGGGATATCCTTCTTATTTATATACAGATCTTGCAACTATTTATGAAAGAGCAGGAAGGATAAAAGGAAAATCTGGTTCAATAACTCAAATTCCTATTTTAACAATGCCTCAGGATAATAAAACTCATCCAATACCTGATTTAACTGGATATATCACTGAAGGACAGATAATTTTATCAAGAGATTTACATTTAAAAGGGATATATCCACCAGTAGACATCTTAACATCTCTTTCAAGATTGAGAGATAAAGGAATAGGGATTATAAAAGAAACAGGTGAAAAATTAACAAGAGAAGACCATCCATATCTTGCAAGTCAACTTTTTGCTTCTTATGCAAGGGGTAAAGAAGCAGAGGAACTTGCAATGATTCTTGGAGAAGCAGCATTAACAGAATCTGATGTTGCACATTTAAATTTTTCAAGAAGATTTGAGGAAGAATTTATAAATCAGGGATTAAATGAAAACAGAGATATTGAAAAAACACTTGATATCGGATGGAAACTTCTTAAATTATTACCCAAATCAGACATAAAAAGGATACCACCTCATATAATGGAAAAATACCAGAAGGAATAAAATGAAAATAAAAGTAAATCCAACAAGAATGGAATTATTGAAATTGAAGAAAAGATTTGCTATTGCTAAAAGAGGACATAAACTTTTAAAAGATAAAGAGGAGCAATTATTAATTGAATTTAGAAAGATTATCTCTACTGTTAAAAAAGAAAGAGAAAAATTTGAAGAAGAGTTTCTGGAATTCTGTAAAAAAGTTTTAATTTTAAAAGGAACTATGGATGAGAAGAGATGGGATTCAATGCTGAAAAACACTTTTTTAAATGTTAATTTTTATGTTGAGAAAAAAAGAGTATTTAATATTCCAGTTAGAGAAATCAAAATAGTTGTTCCTGAAGGTTTTATTTTAGATTATTTTGAAATTCCTTATTATAATTATCTTTTAATTGATGGACTTAGGATTATTAAAAATCTGTTTTATCTTTATGAACTTGAAAACAAATTGATAAGTTTTGTAGAAGAAATTGAAAGAACAAGAAGAAGAGTCAATGCTCTTGAATACGTTTTAATTCCGAATATTGAAGAAGCAATAAAATTTATACAGATTAAACTTGATGAATATGAAAGAACCTCTCTGACGACATTAAAACACCTAAAACTAATTGAGAAGTGAACAATTTAATATTTATTGGATTTATAGTAAATGAAAAAGTGTATAAAACTATGAAAGAAAGCAATTTTAAAAAATTTTTTTTACTTTTTATAGTTATTGTGTTTTTTTGTTGGTGTTTTTCTTTTGGTCAGTATAAAAATACTAAGGACTATCCAAATTTCAAAAGTAACAGTAAAATAATGGATAAACCAAATATAGAATATGAAAAACCAAAAGTAGAGTATGGACGGAGTCAATGGTGGGCTTGGTATGGATATACATACTCTGAAAGTGGTGATGAACTTTTACTAAATGCTAATATCTATCCACATGATGGTACACTTTATGGTAATTCATATACTTTGAATAAAAAAATTGAAACATTTAATTTTAAAATGGATATAAAATGGAATGAAAAAACAAATACACTTTATGGAACAATGAAGAGAGAAAGCGATAGTGCAATTGGAACTTGGAAGCTGAGATTTCCTTCAGATGGTTATAGGATTTATGAACAGAAAGTTGCTGAAGAAAGTTTGAAAATAGAAATGCGTAGCAGAGGAATTCCTTTATGGGGTGGACGGAATAAAGATGAGATGCTTCAAGTAGGTTGGGCCAAAGGCAAGCCAGTTTATGGAGCAGGATTTCATGATTGTGTTGTTATAAATGCGACTTTAATAAAAAATGGGAAAACATTAAATTTCAAAGGTTTTGGCATGTATGCAAGAGCCTGGTTAACTGAACAAATAAGGATAGGAGAAGCAGTAGTAGGATTTATTAATGAACAACCAGAATTTTATATAAATTTCATGTATATAAGAAACCCATATAATCTTGATGAAATTTTTGTTAAGCAAGGCAGAATAGGTTTTTCTGACAAAGCGTACACTTTTGATAACTTCATTTATTCTGGAGATTATTGGCCTGATTTAAAATGGTTTAGGTTGCAAGGAACATTTGAAGATGGAAAAGTGGATTTAATTGGCGTGAATGAAGGATTTTTACATAATAGACAAAAGCATCCTCTGATACGATGGAAAGGAACAATAATTAGAAATGGCAAAACTATCCAAGTAAATTCTCGTGGAAGCGGAGAATTCCGGCAGTTAAGGACATCTATAAAAAAAAGAAATATCGAAGAAGTGACTAAACCCAT
Organism: uncultured bacterium; assembly: GCA_964400565.1. GTDB lineage: Bacteria > Ratteibacteria > UBA8468 > B48-G9 > JAFGKM01 > JAMWDI01. The sequence continues at coordinate 6,086 of CAYNUP010000142.1, forward strand.
ATCTTCTATGTTTATAAGTAATAAATCCCCAAAAGTTATAAGATATCTACCACCTAATAAATTAAAAGAAATTGAAAAAATTTGTGAAGAAGTCAAAAAGAATCCCACGAATAAAAACAATTTAATAGACCGACTTACCAAATTTATAGAAATTGAAGAGTATTTAGTAAAACAAGGAGTTCAACTTAAAGATGTAGTGCCACCACGAACTTTAATTCAGAAAATGAAAGAAGAAAGAGAGCCAAAAAAATTTTTTCTTTTTTTAGATGAGACGATGATGAAACTTTGTAAAGTAGCAAAAGAACCAATAATAATAAATCGTTCTTTTCAAGTAGATTGCTCTAAAGAAATTGGTAGGATAAGGTCATTTGCGCATGTTAATGGAGGTCCTTTACAAGGGAAACTTGATCGACAAACATTTAAAGTCATATATCTTGATTTTTCAAACCAATACATGGAACTTGGGATTGAAAGTGTCCGTAAGCATGATTTTTCTATGTTTTTTGATGTTAAAGAACAAAAGATGAAAGCAGGTGGTGATATGTCAACAATTTTCCCAGATTATTCTAAGGACCCTGAAAAGGAAGAAAGTTACAATTTTAAATATTGTGACAAAGCCATAAAAAGTAGTAGAGATATAGGTATAGAAACTTTTTTCAGAATTGGAGAAAGTTGGGGTAGAGACGAAGATAAACATCCACCTCCACCAGATTTTGATAAATTTGCTAATGCTGCTGCTCATATTGTCCGTCATTACAACTTTGGCTGGGCAAATGGTTTTTATTATAATATTAAATACTGGGAAATTTGGAATGAACCTGGTGGAAGTAAATTTTGGTATGGAGGAACACCTGAACAATACTTTCAATTATATGAGAAAACTGCTCGTGCTATAAAAGAAGTTGATAAAAATTTAACAGTAGGTGGACCAGGGAATACTCCTGCTGACACACTTAGTAAAAAATGGGGTTATGGCTTTCTAAAATATGTTAAGGAAAATAATGTGCCATTAGATTTTTACTCCTGGCACATTTATACCTCCAGACCTCTTGAAGTTTTACAAGTTTCTAAAGATGTCCGCAAAATGCTTAATGAGATTGGTTTAAATAATGTTGAGAGTATAATAACTGAATGGAATCAAGCTGAATTCCTTCCTAGTCCACCTGGTACATTTAAAAGACGTCCCAATCACAGAGAGTTTTTTAGTTCAATTTATAATGCAGCTTATACCGCAGCAGTACTTATTCACCTGCAGGATACAGATGTTATTTTTGCCCATCGTTACCGTGGTGATGCAGGAGGTATGGGACTGTTTGAATATGATGGAAGTTACCGTAAACCTGCTTATGCTTATAAGGCGTTCAGAGAAATGATTAAACATCCTGTTCGACTTGAGTTAAAAGGATTGGAAGATTTACCTGAAGGATTTACTGCGATAGCAGGTATTTCCGAAGATAAGAATTCCATTGCTTTGTTAATTAGTGACTACAGAGAAGGTAAAAACCCTTATATGGTGAAATTGTTCAATCTTCCATTTACAGAGACATCATTAATAATAGAAAGGTATATATTGGATGAAAAGAAAAATCTTGATTTGGTAGAATTAAAAAGCATAAGTAGAAGTAACGAACTTATTTTAAATAATATTTTAGAAGGTCCTGCTGTAGAATTAATTATTTTGCGAAAAGAGTGATATAAACATTACTTTTTTATATATTTCATCATAAGTTGCTTTTTGAAATTGCAAGAAAGTAAATATTAATGATCAAGGTCAAAATTTTCTATTCTAAACCCTGTGAAGAAAAAATAAAATTGATAGAAAATGGGTTGAGAGAAGTATATGAGTTTTTAAATGTTTATATTAAAGGAAATTTAGAAACCCCAGAAATGCCCGATATACTTAATAAAAGAAATCAATATGATGCGGAAAAACTTTTAAAATTTTTATTGAAAATTGAAGGGAAAAACAGAGTATTATGGGTTGTTAAAAAAGATATTTATGTTTCTGGTATGAATTTTGTTTTTGGACTTGCAGAATTTTATAAAGGAGCAGTTTTATCGATTTATAGATTAAACAGTGATGAATTGATAGAAAAAGAGGCAATCCATGAAGTAGGACATGTTCTTGGACTTTATCACTGTAATAATATATGTGTTATGCAATTTTCAAACTCACTTTTAGAGGCAAGAAAAAAACCAAAATTTCTATGCGAAAAATGTCAAAAAATATTAAAAAGATATATTTAATTTACTCTTTGTTTTTTTCATCTTCTACTTTATATTCTGCATCAACAACTTTTTCATCTTTTGGTTTTTCTTCCTGTTGTTGTGTTTGTCCTGATGTTTGCGAACCTGCCTGTGCCTGCTGATATAATATTTGAGCAAGTTTATGAGATACAAGTTCAAGTTCTTCTATTCCTTTTTTAATCTGTTCTGCTGTTTTATTTTCAGATTGTATAATTTTCTGTAAGTTATTTATTTTTTCTTCAATTTCCTTTCTTTCTGCTTCACTTAACTTACTTCCATGTTCTTTTAATG
>CAYNUP010000143.1:0-2966 GCA_964400565.1 uncultured bacterium
GGTGTAACTGTAACCTGTAAAGACCCATTATTTATAACCTGTATTATTTCAGTTTTCTCATCATTAACTTCTACCTTACCAAAATCAATTGAACTTTTATCTACTGTGAATATCCTTCCTGCTTAACAATAATTAAATCTCCTTCTATAGGTGCTCCTTTAACAGATATATAAACACTACCAAGTCCACCTATTGCCACATCAAGAACTTCAACCTCACAATTCTTTTCAATCTTTGCTTTGTATGTCTTTCCTCTTGCATTTTCTGTAAATTTTACAAGAACTCTCATTTCAAGTATTCCGGTACCATTATTATATGAATAGAAGTTTAGTCCATTAGGAAAAATAAATTTCCACTTATTATTGTTTGGTTCAAATTCAAACTGTTCAATGTCAATCCAATTTGATGTAGCCGGGTCTTTTTTCTGAATTTTAATCCACTCTTCAAAACCTTGTCCTTCTACTATTGGTCCAGTTATTGTAAGTGTAATTGTAAAAGATAATAATTTTTTATTTTCTAAAATACCATCATTAATATTTTTAAGATTAAATATTCCATAAAAAAGTTCAGTTTCTTCTTCTGGTTCTACTACTTTTCCTCCAACTTCAGATTTCCGACCTAATTCAACTAAACCTCTTACTTCTGGAATTTCTGATTGAATTAAAGATATACCATTTGGAAAAACAATACCTATGTTAAAACTGGATGTCCAATAAATATTATCTTCTTCTATATTAAGTGTTTCAAATTTTATAAATACGGGTTTTTCTGGACCTATTCCCTGTTGTTCACCTTCTTTTATTAAGCCAAAAGCACCAAAATCTGTTGTAACTTCATTTCCTACTTCAATACTTTCTCCCATACAATCAACATAAGATACAGGCAATAAATTCTCTTCATTTTGACCATCTTCCTTCCAACCATAAACTTCTGCGTATTTAACAGGATTTCCATTGGCATCCTGAATCATACCAAAAATAAAACCTTTATTGGCCGGTAAACTTAACTCAAATTTCTCTAAGAATTCATTACTAAAAATCATAAGTTCAAAATCTTCTCCACCATTTCCATCCATCTCTTCAAAAACAGGTCCATAAATATATGTATCTTTATATCCAGTTGCTCTTGATCTTACAATTAAAATTCCAGGAGGAACATTATAAAGATTAAAAGAACCATCATCTCCTGTTGTAGCATTAATATTTAATCCACAAACTGTTATTGTTGCACCCTTAACTGGTTCATGGTTTTCATTATATAAATGTCCAGAAATATTAATTGTCATTGGTTGTTCTGTTTCAATACCAATTATTCCACCATTAGTAGGAAGACCTGTTGTTATACTATCAGCATATATAAAAGCGGGCCTCCAAATAAATTTATAACCTGTTTTTGAAGCAGAAACCATTACAACACCAGGGTCAATATTATATGCAAAAAATCCAAAAGTTCCACCTTCTTCAATTGAACTCCTATCAGGATTATTTTTCAAAACAACTCCGTATTGTGAATTAAGGTCAAAAGCAACATATTTAACAGTCCCAACATTTTGTCCATTTAAATTTCTAACTATTGCACTTGCTCCTGTAATTGACAAATTTTCACCATTGTCATTCCCATTTCCATTACCATTCCTAAATATTTCTTCTGGTTTATTTGTAATTACAAAAAGGGCACCTTTTCCTTGTTGAAGAGTTATTCCTAAATCTGACAACATCTGAGAATTAAATAACATAATATCTTGCTTATCTACAAATGGGCTTGGAAGTGAGTAACTATTTTTATATCCTTGCTTACTTACACTTAAAACAAATACGTCATTTGGGTTAATTTAAAAATTAAATTGTCCATTATTATCTGAGAAAGCACTGAAATACTCATTATATTTAACAGTGGCATCGGAAACAATGGTTAGTTGAGGTCCTTGTTCTCCAAAAATAATAGGGAGAGTATAAACTTTTCCATTTAATTGAGGTATTTGAGCAAAACAATTAATAATAAAAAAACAAAAATATAGTATTATCACTCTCCTTATCTTCTTCATTTTCTCCTCCTTCCTTTCAAGGACCGACCTAAAACAAGTATATTCTGGAAAAGGGGAGGGGAAAGCCCTCCCCTTTTAATTACTTTAATACCATGCCTTCAATTGCTTTTTTATATTTAATTACATCCCAATATTCAGGTGCTGGCTCGAAGAAACTTGGGTCAATTATATATAGCATAAGTGTTTGATAAATGTATGGCTCAATCCCTAGATAGTGTATAGCATTCCCAGTTGCTCTGAACCATCTTGGTGTCTCACCACCACCATTGACTCTGCCATTGAATATAATTAATCCTGGTGGAATTCCCCAATCAGAATTTACAATTAACATATCTCTTGGCTCTACAACTCCATCTATTGCAACTGAAACAAAATTATACATTTCTGATGCATATACATAAAGGTCTCCATCAATCTGAACTTCTAATGGATTAAACCAAACTGCTTGACCTTCTTCAATCCCTATTGTTCCACCACCAGCATAAAGTCCACTCGTTTTACCTGCAATTATATCATATCCAGTTGGGTTATTATCAATTATACTTCCATCAAGGGCATAGAGATATACAGAACCGGTTGCTTCAACAAGTCCACTTATTTTCATATCGTCAGTTGTCTTTATTTCTATATCACCTATAGCAGCAACTGCAAATCCAAGAGAGGTAATATCTTCAAGATTAAGGTCTCCGTCATTTTCTATGTAGATATCACCTGCTTGTGCTCTTGCCTGTAAATTAGATACACTTGTTTCAATTGAATCAATCTGTCCATTGTAACTGCCAATTCCTCCTCCTGCAAGCATCACAAGGTCAGTTGCTACAATATTCATACCACCTTGGTTGTTATCATATATTGACCCACCTGCTTCTATATCTACACGATTTGCTGCCTCAACATAACCAATCTGTATATCATTTCCTGC
>CAYNUP010000144.1:0-17801 GCA_964400565.1 uncultured bacterium
TATGTCTTTAAATTCTTCTCAATTCTTCATATTTTTTAAAAGAAAAGAATTAAAATTACAAACTTAAAATTTCGGAATTGCTTGATAGAAAAGTGCCGGGATAGGGATTCGAACCAATCACGGGTTATCTCAGGAGGGGGGCTTCCCCCTTCCTGATTTTCTCCCCCCAAAACGAAAAGCGCAGGGGACAATACTTTCCCCTGCAACCCCTTTATCCCGTTTCGGGTTCTTCAATAGGTGCGAGGGGAGGGAGTTGAACCCTCACGGGATTACCCCACTGGATCCTAAGTCCAGCGCGTCTTCCTTTCCGCCACCCTCGCTTATATCCTTTTTTCTTCTGTTTTTACTGACGCATTATATTATACCCTAAAATTTCCAGATATAACCTTAGGCATGATGAAAAACTGAAAAATTATAGATTTAAGGATATATTTACTGCTTCATATAAAAATTTTACAGGAATAATTTCTATATTTTTTACAGATACATCATTTTTGTTTCTATCAGGAATAATTGCTTTTTCTATACCAAGTCTTTCACATTCTTTCAATCTTAAGTTTATATTTTCAACGCCTCTTATTTCTCCTGTCAATCCAATCTCTCCAATTAAAACACATTTTTTGATAGGTGGAGTATCTTTAAGTGAAGAGATACAGGAAATAGCAACTGCAAGGTCAGAACCGACTTCATTTACCTTTATCCCTCCACCAACATTAACATATACATCATAAGTATTAAAATTAAATCTCATTTTTTTTTCCAAAACAGCAATTATTAAAGAAACACGATTATAATCAAGTCCTGAAACAGTTCTTTTTGGAATGCCATAATAAGTTGGTGTTACAAGCCCTTCTATTTCAACAAGTATAGTTCTTGTCCCTTCAATAGTCGGGAAAATCGTCCTCCCTGCAACATTTTTTTCTATATCCTGAATAAAAAGCATTGAGGCATCAGGAATTTCAACAAGTCCATTTTCTTCCATTGAAAAAACGCCTATCTCATTTGTTGAACCAAATCTATTTTTTATACTCCTTAAGATTCTTAAGTTTGTCCTTACATCTCCTTCAAAATATATTACAGCATCAACAATATGTTCAAGAATTTTTGGTCCAGCAACAACTCCCTCTTTTGTGATATGACCGACCAGAAAAGTTGCACATTTATTATTTTTTGTATATTTCATGAAAAAGTTTGCATTTTCCCTCACCTGAGTTACAGAACCAGGAATTGTTGGAATTTCTGGATTATAAACTGTCTGAATTGAGTCAACAATTACAAAATCTGGTTTTATTTTTTCAAGACCATTTTTTATTGAATTTATTTCAGGGTTTGTGAGAATATATATATCCTCTGAATCAATACCAAGGCGTTTGCTCCTCATTTTAATTTGATTTGGAGATTCTTCTCCACTTATATAAAGAACTTTATACCCATTTTTTACAAGGTTACCACATACACTTAAAAGCAATGTAGATTTTCCAACTCCTGGTTCTCCAGCAACAAGTATATAACTTTTATTAACAATCCCTCCTCCAAGAACTCTATCAAATTCACCTATCTCTGTTTTTATTCTTGGGGTTTCTTCAATTTCAATTTCTTTTAATTTCTGAGGTTGGGTTATCTCTTTTTTTCTTAATAAATCTGTGGTGTAAAATTCTTCTATAAATGTATTCCACTTCCCACAGTTTGGGCATTTTCCAAGCAATTTAATTGATTGATAACCACATTCAGAGCATACAAATATACTTTTTTCTTTTTTCATTATTTTCTAAAAAATAGTTTCCAGGGATGTGCTTTTATGTCTTTAATAAAACTCATAATTTCATTATAAAGTTCATCACTATATAAAAGTTTTCCAACCGAACCCTCTTTCCTTTTTACAGAATTTAATATTGAATTTAAATCTTCAAGTGTGGTGCTTAATTTTTCAGAGGCATTCCCAATTTTTAATGTAGTTTCTTTTAAAAGATAAATTTCTTTTTTAATATCATCTATCATTTCTTCTTCTTTCATAATTTTTGCTATAAGACCCTGTTTTTCAAGTTTTCCAAAGAATTCTTTTATCTGTGAGGATGTATCTGCAAAACTTGAAAGTGTTTCTTCTGCCTTATCTTTAATTTTAACAAAATCTCTTATTCCTGCCATTGTCTCTTCCATCTGCTTTTTTCCTGAAACAATAAATTCATCTGTATCAACAATAACTTTTTTAATTTTTGGAGAGTTTTCTTCAAGAAATGTTTTTAAATGTTTATTTGTTTCAGAAATTTCCTCTACAAGATTGCTTATTTTATCAAATGAATTGTTTATCTTTGAAATAGCAAGTTTAGAATCACTTACAACTGCTTTTATATCCTCCTGAAATTTTTTATCACCTGTAATTTTAACCAGGTCATAAAGGACTTTATTTAAATTTGAGGCGATTTCTTCTCCTATATTTGCAATTCTCTCAATTGATAAAGGATTTTCTCCTTCAACGATTTCTCCCTTTTCTATAAATTCTTTTTCACTTGAAGGAGTTATTTCAATATATCTTTCTCCTATAATCCCAAGTGTTCTAACTGTTATTCTGCTGTGTTTCCCAATTTTAACTCCATGATTTATTTTAAGTTTTACAAGCACTTTAGGCACAACATCATATATAATATCTATTTTCTTGACCTCTCCTACCCTTACTCCACTAACTCTAACAGGGCTTCCGATTTCAAGACCACCAATATAATCAAATAAAACACCAATTTCATAACCCTTAACTTTTCCAACTCTTGTCTGGGTAAAAATAAATCCAATCACTGCAATAATAGCAGTAAAAACAAATATACCAACTTTCATCTCTGTTGTTAATTTTCTTTCCATCTTTTATCCTCCTATTTCAACATAACTTCTTATTAATGGATGTTTGCTTTTTTCTTTCAATTCTTCATATGTCCCACTTTCAATTATCCTTCCTTCATCTATTAAAATTAATCTTTTTCCTATTCTACTTGCAAGTTTAACATCATGTGTGACAGTAATGTCTGTAGTATTAAAATTGGTATGTATATTTTTTATCAATTCTGTTAAACTTTCACTTGTTATCGGGTCAATTCCTGTTGTTGGCTCATCATAAAAAATAATTTCTGGATTTGAAATTAATGCCCTTGCAATTGATACTCTTTTTTTCATTCCTCCACTTAACTGTTCAGGCATCATATCTGCAATTTCTTCATCAAGTCCAAGTTTTTTTAAAATTTCTATTGCCATTTTTTTTACTTCTTCTTTATCTTTTCCAGTATGATATAGATAATAAAAACCTACATTTTGCCATACATTTAAAGAATCAAAAAGTGCAGAATTCTGAAAAACCATCCCTACTTTCTCTTTAATTTTTCTCACTTCTTCATCTTTCAGTTTTTTCATATCTTTTCCAAAAATACATATTTCTCCTTTATATGGCTTAATTATTCCAAGGATTGTCTTCACAAGAACTGTTTTACCACAACCAGAAGGACCAATAATAACAACTGATTCTCCTTTTTCTATTTCCAGATTTATATCACTTAAAACTTCTTTTTTCCCAAATCTTACACTTAAATTTTTAACAACAATTACCTTTTCCATTTTATACAAAATAAAAAAGCCCTGTTATAATTAAATTTGCGAGAATTATAAAGAAAAAAGAAGAAACAACAGCATATGTAGATGCTCTCCCAACTCCTTCTGCTCCACCATAGGCATTAAGTCCCTGATAGGACGAAACATTTATTATGATTATTGAAAAAACAATCACTTTAAAAAGACCTATAAGAAAATCTTTTATCCCTATGTATTTAAAACTTTGATACAAGAAAACTCCTGAAGAGATACCAACAGTAAAAACACCAACAAAGAAAGCACCAAAAATTGAAATAAAAAAACTGATGATAAATAATGAAGGAAGAGAAATTAAACCCGCAATAATCCTTGGGCTTACCAGATATGCAACAGGGTCTACTGCCATAACTTCTAAAGCATCTATCTGTTCTGTAATTTTCATAACTCCTATTTCAGCAGCAATTGAAGCACCAACTCTTCCAGCAACAATAAGGGCAATTAAAACAGGACCGAGTTCTCTTATCATTGAAACACTTACAATCCCTCCTGAATACATCTCTGCTCCAAATTTTTTTAGTGCGTGTGCTGTTTGCATAACAAGAACCATACCTGTAAAAAGAGAGATTATTCCAACAAGAGGCATTGATTCAGAACCAATTTCATTTACATATTTAAAAATATCTTCCCCTTTTTTCAATTTAAATGCTTTTTTTAAGGAAGAAAATGAAAGAGATGATATCTCACCTATGTAATTTATAAGAAATAAAAGTTTCCCCCCAAGATTTTCTATAATTTTTTTCACAGTTCCTCTCTCGGTGAATAGTTTTCAAATCTTGTATATTCTTCCAGAAAAGTTAATATAATTGTGCCTGTTGGTCCATTCCTCTGTTTTGCAACTATAACTTCCGCTTTCCCTTTATTTTCTTCTTTTTTATTATAGTATTCCTCTCTGTATAAAAGTAAAACTAAATCTGCATCCTGTTCTATTGAACCACTCTCTCTTAAATCCGCAAGTTGAGGTCTTTTATCTGCTCTTTCTTCAGTTGCTCTACGCAATTGAGAAACTGCAATAACAGGGATATTTAATTCTTTTGCAAGTGATTTTAAGGAAGCAGAAATTTCACTTATTTCCTGCTGTCTGTTTTCTGCTCTTTTACTACCTTCTACAAGTTGAAGATAATCTATAATTATTACCTGAATATTCTCTTTTGCTTTCAATCTTCTTGCTCTTGCTCTTAATTCAAAAATATTTAAAGAAGGGGTATCATCAATAAATATTGGCATTTCTTCAAGACGGGATGCAGCAAGAAGTAGATTTGTCATTTCTTTATCTGAAAGAATACCCTGTCTTAATCTTAAAATGTTCACTTTTGCTTCACAGCATAACATTCTTTGAACAATCTGTTCTTTATTCATCTCAAGAGAAAAAATTAAAACAGGGATTTTTTCCATACCAGAGTTTAAATTGAGTGCCATATTACATGCAAGAGCAGTTTTGCCCATTGCAGGTCTTGAAGCAATAATTATAAAATCGCCTGGATGGAATCCTGTGGTTATTCTATCAAGGTCAGTAAACCCAGTTGCAAGTCCTGTGACAAATCCTTTTTTTTCATGAATCTTTTCAACGTTTTCAATTGCATCCTTAAGAAGTGCTTTTAATGAATATGCCTCCTTTTCAATTTTGTGCTGACTCACTTCAAAAATTAAAGATTCTGCTTTATCAAGAAGAGTTTCAATATCATTCTGCTGTGTATATGCCTCTGTTATTATTTTTGTGGCATTTGAAATTAAAGTTCTCAATATATATTTTTCTTTTACAATTTTCATGTATTCATCCACATAAGCAGATGTAGGAACACTCTCAACCAAACTTGAAAGGTATTGAGGGCCCCCTATTTCTTCCAGTGCATTTTCTGACTGAAGAATTTCAGTTAAAGTTATAAGGTCGCATTGTTTATTATTTTCAAAAAGTTTAGCAATTGAAGAAAAAATTTTTTGATGTGTCTCGCTGTAAAAAAACTCTTTTTTAAAACTTTCAAGAACTTTAATTTTTGCTTCTTCATCTATAAGCATACATCCTAAAAGTGCTTTTTCTGCATCTATATTCTGGGGTGGAATTTTATCAACAGGAATTTCTTCTTTTTTCCTGGGCATTTTATTTTTCTCTTAATATCCAAACCTTTAATTCTCCTTCTATATTTTCTGCCAATTTAACAGGAATTTTATATATTCCAAGTTTTTTTATTGGTTCTTCAAGTATTATTTGATATTTTTCTATTTCCAGATTAAGTTGTTTTTTTATTTCTTCTGATATTATTTCATTTGTTATTGCACCAAAAAGTTTCTCATCTCTACCTGCTTTTGCCTGAATTGTTATAGATTTTTCTTCTATAATTTTTTTGATCTCCTTTGCCTTTTCTATTTTTTTCTTTTTCTTATTTTCTTCTGCCATTTCTTTCTCTTTTAAAAATTTTATATTCTCTTCCGTTGCTTCAATTGCATATCCATATGGAATAAGAAAATTCCTTGCAAATCCATCTTTTACTTCCTTTATTTCGCCACATTTACCTTTATTTTGGTAATCTTTTATAAATATAACTTTCATTTTTTTCCCTCATATTTTAACAAATGGTAAAAGACCTACAAATCTTGCTCTTTTAATTGCTTTAGCAAGTGCTCTTTGATGTTTTGCACAAACTCCCGATTGTTTTGAAGGGATTATTTTCCCTCTCGGAGTTATATATCTTCTTATTCTTCCAATATCTTTATAATCAATTTCATCTATTTTTTCCTGGCAGAATCTACATATCTTCTGTTTCTTCTTCATTTTCAAATTCCTCCTTTTCTTCAATTATTTCTATATTTGGTTTTTCAAGGAATTGGAATCTTTCAACTCTAACTTCTATAACTGACCTTTTTTCACTTTCATCTGTTTCCCAACTTCTATACTGGAGGCGACCTTCAACAAATATTAAATTACCTTTTTTTAAATATTCAGCACATACTTCTGCTTGTTTCCCCCATACAACAAGATTCAAATAACAGGTATCTTCTTTTCTTTCTCCTTTGGAAATATATTCTCTGTTTACAGCAAGCCCAAATGTAGTAACTGCTTTTCCACTTGGAGTATATCTTAATTCAGGGTCTCTTGTTAATCTTCCTATTAAAAAAACTTTATTCAGAAATGGTCCCGGCATCTACTGTCTCCTTAAATTTCTTTCTCTGTAAAATAAGGTATCTTAAAATATTTTCTCTTCTGTAAAAATTGGATTCTATTTTTGAAATGTTTTCAGGTGCACTTTTTATATAAAAAAGGTAATAAATCGCTTCTTCTTTCTTCCTTATGGGATAGGCAAGTGTTTTCCTTCCCCAGTTTTCTTTTTTAACTATTTCTCCTCCCTCTTTTAAAATACTTCTTTCTATAAAATCAACCTCTTTATTAAACTCTTCTTCTGGTAGGTCTGCCCTTATTAAAAAACAAAATTCATAATTTCTTATCATATTTACTTCCTCCTTTTTATTTTATTATATCCATAAATTTTAAAAAGTCAACTTTTTGAGAAAATTGTGAGGTTTTTTAAATTAAATCTCAATTATAACTATTTCATTCCAATCATTAATTTTCACATCTATTACCCATTTATTATCTCTCTTCTCTGGCTCAATTTTTATATCCTTTATTCTTCCCTTTAAATCAAATATACGAACAACCGGTTTTGTTTTGCTTTTTACTTCAAATTTTTTAGAAATACATGTTATTATTCTCTCTTTTCCTACTAAATATCCTTCATTTATCTCAACAGGAGTAAATGGGAACATATGATTTATTGGTCCATATTCACCTTTTTCTTTTGGTATTTCTGAACCATAATAGTAATATAAAACTCCGTTCTTAAGACCTGTTATAACTGCTTTCATTATTATTTCTGCCCAGTATTTATCATAATCTCTAAATCTCTGTGGTCTTACGCCAAGAATTATTGGACTTGAAAGATGACCTTTTGTGCACCAAATATTTTCAGGTGGTTTTTTATCAAGAAATGAAACAAGGTCAATAAAAGGTGAATTTTCAAATTCAGAAAATCTAAAAGCAGGTAAATTCTGTTCTTCTTTTGTAGTAGGAAAAGAATTTATTACCACTATACCACCTTTTGAGAGAGCATGCTCTATAATTTTCTTTCTTGCTTCTGCACCAACAAGTCCACAATCAGTATATTTTCTTATTATTTTTCCTGTCTTCTCATCTATATCACATGTATATCCATCCCATTTTTCATATGTATGTCTATCCATCCTTCCAATAGGTCCCCATGAAAGAGTATACTGGTCAATATATACCCCATCCATACCAACTTCATCCATAAGAAAATCTACCTGTTCAATAAATTTTTTAAATCTGTAATTACCTATTTGGGGGTAAACCATTAAATCTATATAATCTGGCCCAAGATAACCAGGATAATAAGTATCTACTATCAATCTACCATCTTCTGTCATTAAAACTGAATCTATCCAATCACCTATATTTTCTTTAAGTATTCTGGTTTGTTCTTCATTAAGTATATATCCATATTTGCCTTCTGTTCTGCTTGCTTTTGGTAATTTTTCTCCATCTTTAATGTCTTTTGTGTAAATTGTTACAAGGTTTGTCTCTATTTTCCCTATTACTTTTGCATCTTTTTGTGTCTCTTTTATACTTTTTAATTGCGGTAAAACAGTTTCTTTATATTTTTCTCTTGTAAAAACTTTCTTTGTCTGAGGGTCAACAGTGTAATAATCAAGCCAGGGACCTATACAGTATATATTTGTTTTTCTTTCTGGAATTATTTTTGAGGAAAAAGCAAATGGACCATCTATTCTATAATTAACTTTCCAATCATCTCTTACTTTATTTATGAATGCCCAGTAATTTCCTTCTTTCTGGGGATATATTGAATATTTAAAAGTATATTCTTTCCCTTTACCAATACCAAAATGTCTTACTGAATATATAAATGAGTTTATTTTCCTTCTTGCCTCTCCCTGTAATCTTGAAATGTTGTCCTTGCATATAAATCCAATCCCTGTTTTTTTAAATGATAAATATATTGATGGATTTTCTGCAATTCCCTGTAATGCTTCACTTTTTATTCCACAAATTCTATAATCCTGAGATATTTCAGGGGTCAATATTTTATGATTTATAATAACTCCTGTATCTTCATTTGATAAGTTCTTTATTATATCCTCAATTTCAATTTTATTTTCTTCTAATTTTAAAATTCTTTCAATTTCATAATTTTCTCCTTTCCCTTTGATTTTTATATCTTTTTCTGTTTTCACATCAGGTATCCATACTTTTTCACTTCCTTCAATATTATAAGAAAATTTGTTATAACCTATTTTTTCTCCTGGATATGAAAATTCAGACAAAATTAAATATTTCTCTCCATCTATCTCTATTTCAATTCCGCCATATTGGTCAACTCTTAAAATATAATCTTTCTTTTTAATTTCTTTTTTTACTTTTATTTCAGGATAATTTTCAAGTGATATTTTTATAAATTTTTTTATAGTTTCTTCTGGTAGGTATCCAATTTCAATATCCTTTATAACCATATCCATTTTTTTTCCCGCCTATCCATTCTGATTTTAATTTGTTTGTAAATTTTATCTCATTTTCTTTTGCACTTTCTATTCTTTCATCTGCTCCAATCTCAATAAAATTTGCAACATCATTTATATTCAATAAATACCAATAACCTTCATCCCTATAATTTATTATCCTTTCATCAATAACTTTATCATCTCCTGGACCAAATAATGTTAAAATTACTCCATTCCTAAACCATTCCTTCAGCCCAATTTTTGTTTCAAGTGGAGAAATTCTGTTTAAAAGACGATATTCTCCTTTTTCTGTTTTTTCATCAAGTATTTTTCCATTCATTTCAATTAAAAGATAAGGGTTCCATCCTCCAGGGGTAGGTAGTTCAAGATATGCTTTAAATCTCATACAAAGAATTTTATCTTTTTCCTTCTTAAAAGCAGGTATTTTTATTATCTGACTTGTATTCCCATCAACTGTTGGGATTCTTATTTCATCTCCCTTCCATATCACTTCAAATTCTTTCAACTTTGCAACTGGCTCACTGAATAAAAAAACTTGAAAAAGAAAAAATATAAAAATAAACTTTTCCATAAATCCCCTCCCTCTTTTTTATCATACAGTATATTAAAGAAGTCCATTTCCCATTTTATCCTTTGGGATATATCATACTTTATCTTTTTATTTTTAGCAATTTTTATGATGTCTTACCTTGTAAAATATGGTAAAATAAAAAAGATGAAAACATCATATTGTTTTTTGATTTTCTTTCTTACTTTTAATCTGGTATTTTCAAATTCAGATAGGCAAAAAGATAATGTAAAACTTGGTATAGATATTCTTGTTGAGAAACAATATCATCTTCTTAAAGGGAAAAACTTAGGACTTATAACAAACATTACAGGAGTCAACAGTAAACTCTCTTCTTCAATAGAATTAATATTATCTCTACAGGATGTTAAACTTGTCGCTCTTTATAGTCCTGAACATGGCATAAAAGGTGGAAGGATGGGGAATATTGAGGACTCTGAAATTAATGGAAAAATAAAAATTTACAGTCTGTATGGGAAAACAAGACGTCCAACGTCTGATATGCTTAAAAATATAGATATTCTTTTGTTTGATATACAAGATATAGGAGTTCGTTCTTATACATATATTTCTACTATGAGATACTGTATGGAAGAAGCAGCAAAAAATAATATTTCATTTATTGTTCTTGATAGACCAAATCCATTGGGAGGGTTGCTTATTGATGGACCTATTTTAGATATGAAGTTTGAATCATTTGTTGGGTGCGCTCCTATTCCTTATGTACACGGAATGACTGTAGGAGAAATTGCTTTATTTTTAAATGAGGAATTAAAAATAAACTGTGATTTAAAAGTAATAAAAATGGAAGGGTGGAAAAGGAATATGTTATGGGAAGATACAGGTCTTATATGGATTCCTACCTCTCCCCATATTCCTGAACCAGATACACCATTTTTTTATCCTATAACAGGTATAATTGGAGAATTGGGAATTGTAAATATAGGAGTTGGTTATACCCTTCCTTTTAAAATAGTTGGTGCTCCATGGATTGATGAAAGGAATATAACAAAATTACTCAATGAGAAAAATTTACCAGGAGTTTATTTTCTGCCATTCCATTTTACTCCATTTTATGGTTTATATAAAGACACATTATGTAATGGATTTAAAATTATTATTAAGGATAAAAAAAATTATAGACCTGTTGCCACAGGATATCATATAATAGAAACACTTCTTAAATTATATCCGGAAAATTTTAATTTTACCAGACCTTCTCCTTTTCATATAGATATGTTTGATAAAGTAAATGGGAGTGATTTAATAAGGAAACAATTTCAAAATGGTGTTAAGGCAGAAGATATTACAAATTCCTATGAAAAATTCTTAAACGAGTTTATTGAAAAGAGAAAAAAATATCTACTTTATGAATAAAATGTTTTTTGAAGTAAAAAGTTTGAAAAAGTTAAACTATAAGGTAAAATTTTTATAAAAGGGCGCTTGTGGCTTAATCGGATAAAGCGCTGGCCTCCGGAGCCAGAGATTCCGGGTTCAACTCCCGGCAAGCGCAAAAAATGAAAAGAGAATTTAAGTTTATAATTTTATTTTTTATTATTTTACCGGTTTTATATCTTATTTTTTATCTTCTTATACCATTTCTCTGGATAAAAACTGATGAAGCATTTCATAAAGGAAGATATGATAGAGCAATTGATTATCTTTCTTTTATTTCATATATTCAACCAAAAAATTCAGAAAGTTATATTATAAAAGCATGGCTTCAATGGTCAATTGCAAAATCTTTACAAAATGAATGGCTTCCATATGAAAAAATTTTAAATCAGGCAGTGGAAACATATAAAAAAGGTCAGAAAAATAGTCCGAAAAACTGGAAGATTTATTATGAAGAAGGGATGATGTGGGAAGCATTTGGGAAGGAAGAAGAAGCAAAAAAATTATATTCTATCAGTTTTAAATTGGGTTGTC
Organism: uncultured bacterium; assembly: GCA_964400565.1. GTDB lineage: Bacteria > Ratteibacteria > UBA8468 > B48-G9 > JAFGKM01 > JAMWDI01. The sequence continues at coordinate 11,675 of CAYNUP010000144.1, forward strand.
CAAGAAAAAATAAAGCAGTGAAAGTTAATATTGAATGAAATTTAAAAGTTTTTTATAATTAAAAAAATGGGAGGAATTATGAAAAAAGAAATTTTTGTTGTATCTTTTTTCTTGTTGGTTTTTCTCTGTTATGGAGAGAGAATTGAAACAACCTATGATGAAGTTAAAAATTCTATACAGATAATTGAAAAATATGTAAGAGAAGGTAAAGAAGATATTCTTTCTGTGTTTATAGAAGCAATTGAAATTGAAAAAAGAGCGACTACTTTACACTATGCAGAAAAAATAAGAGAAAAAATATGTAAAACAGCCAATATTAAAAAGGATAAGTTTAATGAATTAAGAAAAAATTTTTCTTTCTTTGATATATCTATTGCATGGGCATTGAGTCAGATAAAAGGCATTCCAATGGAAAAGATATTGAAAGAAAAACAGATTAAAAATTGGGAAGACATTCTTATAGTTGAAAAAGATATTCTAAAAGAAAAAGTTATAGATAAAATAAAAGAATTAAATCCGCGCTTAGAATCCTTTTAAAAGATTACCTATTTTTGAAGGAAGGCCTTTATCAATAATTTTTTTAAAAGTTTTTTCAATATTATATTGTATTCTGTCAAGTTTAAAATATTTTTCAGAAGTATCATAAATACCAACACATGCAAAAGGAAATCCATCCCTCGGGAAACCTACGCTTCCTACATTTATTATGTATTTAAATCCTTCCTCTATCCTAAAATAAATCTTCCCATTAAAATCAGGAAAAATTTTTTCAATTTTTCCATTTTCAACATTTTTTTTAAATCCTCCAGGAATATGAGTATGACCTATAAAACAAATCTCATTTTTAAATTTTTCAAATTCTTCCTCAGCATCTTTAAATTTCAAAATATATCTATAAAATGGGTCAGTTATTGAAGCATGCACAAAAAGTAAATTTTCTATTTGCTTTCTTTCTCCCCATATTTTAATTTCTTCAACCATTTCTCCTATTTCTTTAACCGTCCATAAAAGAGTTATTTGAGCATATTGTTTAAAACGGGAAAAATCATTTTTTATAATTCCTTCTTCATGGTTTCCTTTTAAAATAATATCAGAGTGTTCATTTGCCATATCTACACATTTTTTAGGGTCAGGTCCATATCCAATAACATCTCCACATATTACCAGTTTATCAATTTTATTTTTTTCAAAAAAAGCAATTACAGATTCAAATGCTTCAAGATTTGAATGAATATCACTTATTATTCCAATTTTCATATATTTTTCTTAACTCTTTTACAATTTCGCTTATAGATGGTCTTTTAGAAAGATTGGAAGATTTCGCCATCATTATAACAGGATAAATTTCTTCATAAAAATCATAATTAAATAAATATTCTTCAAGCATAACTCCGTAAGAATAAATATCACTTTTTAAATCTATAACCCCTTCCTTTCTTTCAGGAGCAATATATTTTTCTGTCCCTCCTACGAAACTTACCCTTTTTCTAAAAAATCTTACCTTTTCAGCAAAACCAAAATCAATAAGTTTTACATCTTTTAAATTTTCTCCAACTATTATATTTTCTGGTTTTATATCATTATGAACAATCCTTTTTGAATGAATATACTCAATTGCTTCTCCTACCTTTATTAATATATAAAGAATTGTATCAGGAAAAATTTCTAAATTACTATTCCAAAAAAACCTTAAACTTTTTCCATTTATATATTCCATAAATATGTAATAAAAATCTCTTCTCTTCCCGAGTTTATAAACTTTCAATATATTAGGATGGTTTAAGTCTTTCAACAATTTAAATTCTTTTATAAAACTTTTAATCTGCTCTTTTTTTTCTCTGTAAGGATGCAAAACTTTTATTGCTACTACTTCTCCAAATTTACCGTTTTTACATATTCCTTTATAAATTGTTGAAGTTGCTCCCTGCCATATCCTTTCTTCTATATAATAGTTTTCAATAACATTCCCTATCAGTTTAATTTTGTATTTTTCATCCATATCCTTTCCTTTTGAAAAACAGAATAATTTTAATAACTTTTCAAATTTATTTCAAATGTAAAAATTTGACTTTTTTTTCAAAATGGTTTTAAGTTATAAATATTAAAAAGTTTGAGAATTGTTGGTATTTTCTTTTTGAAATGGTATAATTTTTCAAAAAGGGAGCAAGAATGGCAAAAAAAATAGAAAAACAGTTGAGTTTGCCTTTGAAAAATGCATTTCAGATGAGTTTAAGAAATTTTAAAATAAGGTTTGGCAGAGCAATAATAGTTACTATGTCAATTTTACTTGGTATTGCTTTTTTCATGTCTGTAATGGCTTCAAATGTTTTTACAATGGCACTCATAGAGAAAGGACCTGAAAATATTAAAACTATACTTGTTGAAAATCTTGCTGAACTTAAAGCAAGACAGAAATGGCTTGTAACCCTTTCCTTACTTGTTTGTACGGTTGGTATTATAAATTCAATGCTAATGTCTGTCACAGAAAGGTCAAGAGAAATAGGAACGATGAAATGTCTTGGGGCTCTTGATAGGTTTGTTATGGAATTGTTTTTACTTGAAGCAATGATACATGGAATAGGTGGCTCAATTGCTGGTGCTATTTTAGGAATTTTTATCATGACTATTGTTTATCTTGCTCAGTATAAAAAAATCATACTATCAATATTTCCATTTTTAACACTTTTAAAATATGTTGGGATTTCAATAATTCTTGGAACAGGACTTGCAATATTTGGGGCAATTTATCCAGCAGTCGTTTCAGCAAGAATGGAACCTGCTGAAGCAATTAGAAGAGAAGTTTAAAAAGGAGGGAAAAATGCCAAGAGAAGTAATAGTTAGAACAATTGATTTAAAGAAAACATATATGCTTGGGAAAATACCACTTCATGTTTTAAAAGGAATTGACCTTGAAATCTTAAAAGGTGAATACATTTCAATTATGGGCCCTTCTGGAAGCGGTAAAACAACTCTTTTTAATATGATAGGAGGACTTGATAAACCCACTGAAGGAAAAGTTTATATTGATGAAGTTGATATTGCTCAACTTGATGCTTATGAACTTGCATGGTTACGCTGTAGAAAAATTGGTTATATTTTTCAAACATTTAATTTAATCCCTGTTATGAGTGCTCTGGAAAATGTGATGCTTCCAATGATTTTTGCTGGAATGAGTACTGATGATGCGAGAGAAAAAGCAAAACAACTTCTTGAAACAGTGGGACTTGGAGAAAGATTACATCACAAACCATTTGAACTTTCAGGAGGACAGCAACAGAGAGTGGCTATTGCAAGAGCACTTGCAAATGACCCTGCAATAATTCTTGCTGATGAACCAACAGGAAATCTTGATTTAAAAACAGGTAAGGAAATAATAAACTTATTAAGACAGATGAATAAAGAAAAACAGGTAAGCATAATAACAGCAACCCATGATTTAAAAATGCTTGATGTTTCTGACAGGGTTATATGGATAAGGGATGGAATGATAGAAAGAATTGAGGATAGAGAAAATCTTGACATAAGAGTTGGTCATGTAGAAGGAGAGGAAGCGGGTTAATAAAAGGGGGAACAAATTGAAAATAGGGGTAATTGGTTTTGGTAATATGGGAGGTGCTATTGTAAGTGGATTACTTGAAAATAAAATAGTTAAAAAAAAAGAAATTTTTGTTTTTGATATAGATAAAAAAAAACTTAAAAATCTTAAAATAAATGTAGAAGAAAATAATAGAAAAGTAGTTGAAAAGTCGGATGTTACAATTATTGCAGTAAAACCAAAAGATGCTAACGATGTCCTTGAAGAAATAAAAAATAATCTCTCTCCAAAAAAAATTTTAGTTTCAATAATTGCTGGGATTAAAATTAAAAATATTGAAAAAGTCATCGGAAAAAATATACCAGTTGTAAGAATTATGCCGAATTTAAATGTAAAGGCGAAAGCAGGAATTATAACCTATTGCACAAATAAATCTGGGAAAAGATATGAAAAAATTATTAAAAAAATTTTCTCTCCTATAGGGATTGTTCTTAAAATGCCTGAAAGTAAATTTGATACAATAACAGCAATAAGTGGAAGTGGTCCTGGATTTTTATTTTACATAGCAGAAAATTTTAAAAAAATATGTATTGAGAAAGGTATATCTTCTAAGATTGCGAAAGATTTAGTTGCTTACCTTTTCTATGGAAGTGGTAAAATGCTCTTTGAAACAAAAAGTGAACCAGAAGAATTAAAAAATATGGTTTCTTCTCCTGGTGGAACTACACTTGCAGGATTGAGTATATTTGAAAAGAAAAATTTTGAAAATATTTTAAGAGAAGTTATTGATAAAGCAGAAAAAAGAAGCAAAGAACTTTCTCAAAATTAAAGTGAAAAGTTTCTTAAGGGATTTGAGAATTTTAAAAATTTGTGATTAAATATTTTTGAATCTGCACTTTGTAAATTTAGAGGAGAAAAATGAAAGGAGCTGAAATATTTGTTGAGTGTTTGAAAAGAGAAGGAGTAGAGGTTATATTTGGATATCCAGGTGGAGCGGTTTTACCTTTATGTGATGTTTTGTATGATAGTGGAATAAGATTCATTTTGACAAGACATGAGCAGGCTGCTGCACATGCCGCTGATGGTTTTGCAAGGTCTTCTGGGAAAATAGGTGTTTGTCTTGCAACAAGTGGTCCAGGTGCCACAAATCTTGTTACAGGAATTGCAACCGCCTATATGGATTCAGTCCCAATAATTGCGATTACAGGTCAGGTTGCAACACATTTAATAGGAAATGATGCTTTTCAAGAAGTTGATACCACAGGAATTACAAGACCGATAACAAAACATAATTATTTAATAAAAGATGTTAATGAAATACCAAAAATTGTAAGAGAGGCATTTTATATTGCAAAAACAGGTCGGCCAGGTCCTGTTTTAATTGATTTTCCTGTTGATATTCAAAGAAAAGAGGGAGAGTTTTATTGGCCTGAAAATGTTGAAATAAGAAGTTATAAACCAAAATATGAAGGACATCCCTTACAGATAAAAAGAGCGTGGGAACTTATAAAAAATTCAAAAAGACCTGTGTTAATTGCAGGTGGTGGAGTTATAATTTCAAATGCAAGTGAGGAGTTAAAAAAATTTGTAGAAAAAACAAATATTCCTGTGGCATTTACTCTACTCGGGCTTGGTTCTCTTGATGTTGAAAATCCTCTTTCTCTTGGGATGCCTGGAATGCATGGAACAAAATATGCTAATTATGCAATAAGTGAATCAGATGTCCTTATTTCAGTTGGATGTAGGTTTGACGATAGAGTGACAGGTAAAATAGATGAATTTGCTCCAAATGCAAAAATTATTCATATTGATATAGACCCATCTGCTATAAGTAAAAATGTAGAAGTAGATGTTCCAATAGTTGGAGACGCAAAACTTGTTTTGAAAAAATTGAATGAAATGGCTGAAAAGTTAAATATAGAGGAATGGTTAAAAAAGATAAAGGAATGGAAGGAAAAATATCCTTTAAAATATGAGAAAAATGGATTGAAACCCCAATATATAATTGAGAAGATTTCTCAATATACAAAAGGAGATGCAATTATATGTACAGAAGTCGGACAGAATCAAATGTGGACAGCACAGTATTACAAATTTAAAAAACCAAGAACTTTAATTACATCAGGAGGACTTGGAACTATGGGATATGGTTTTCCTGCTTCAATTGGTGCAAAAGTTGCAAACCCAGATAAAATTGTTATAGATATTGCAGGAGATGGAAGTATCCAGATGAATATTCAGGAACTTGCCACTGCGGTTTACAACAAACTACCTGTAAAAATTATTATACTTAATAACTGCTGTCTTGGTATGGTGAGACAGTGGCAGCAGTTATTTTATAAAAGGAGATATGCCTATTCCTGTCTTAAAGATGCTGAGCCGGACTTTGTAAAACTTGCAGATGCATATGGTGCTAAGGGATATAAGGTCACAACGACAGAGGAATTTGAAAAGGTTATTCCAGATGTTCTGGAGGAAAAGAATAAACCAGTTATAGTGGACTGCAGGATATGTGAAGAAGAGAATGTCTTTCCTATGGTTCCTGCAGGTGCCTCATTAGACCAGATGCTGGAAGGTCTGGCATAAGCAGGT
>CAYNUP010000145.1:0-6600 GCA_964400565.1 uncultured bacterium
TTCATTCTTTATACTGGATGGTATATCCATTACACTTGCCACAATATGTTTTGCTCCTTTATCAATTGCTTTTTTTATTAAAAGAGAAAAGTTTTTCTTATCATCTGTTATAAAAGGAATTATCGGGTCTATTCTGCATACAGAAAATATCCCATTTCTGGCTAACTTTTCAATATTATTGAAAAGTGTCTCTGTATTTGCTCCTTTTTTCATAAGTTTTTTTCTTATATTTTCCTCAGGAGTTAAGATTGTAATCTGTCCAAATGAATGTTTCTGATGTTTAATTTTTTCTATCACGCTATCTGGAACAGTTGATTTTGTTATAAATTCAATCGGTATATTTTTATCCACAAAGATTTCAATTGTTTTTTCTGAAATATGATATAAATTTTCCAATGACTGAAATGGCTCTGTTACAGGAGAAAGATAGCCACAGAAGGCAATATTTAAATTATCAATCTGATTTTTTATGTTTTCAACAAAGTTTTCATAAACAAAAATTACTTTTTTCTTCCTGAATTCCTGAAATCTACCCGGATAACTTAAAGCATAACAGAAGAAACATTCTATTTCACATCCAATATATGGATTTAAAAGAATTCTTTCAGATGTGCATTCTCTTTTTCCTGGATACCAGTTATGTATTTTTTTATCTGATTTTACCTTAATATGAAGAGGTATTTTCTCCATAACTTGATTTTTTTTAAGTTTTCCAATATAATTTTAATATGCTTCAATTACTGATTATATTTATTCTGGTTTTATTGTCCATAATTATTATACTCTTTTTATTCACAAAAAGAGAAACAGGGACAAAAGATATAATTCTGAAACAGGATGAGATAAAAGAAAGAATACTTACAATTTCAAAAGAATTCTCCGAAAATCTTCTGAATATGCGATTTCAGTTAAATAAAGAAATAACAGATATTTTTAAAAATACAGAAATGGTAATTCTTGACCAGGTAAATAAAACCATCTCAACGCTTGGAACAACTGATACAAATTTACAGCAGAGAATGGAAAATTTAAGAATGCAACTTCATCAAACTTTAACAGATACAGTGAAAAATCTGACAAATTCAATAAATTCAACGACATCCCAACTCAATTCAACTCTTGATACCAAAATTGAACAATTAAATAAAAGACTTTCAGACACAACGGATTTGATTACAAATTTGAGTTTAAGAATAGGTGAATTGAGTAAATCTGCGGAAGAATTAAGGAAAGTAAATGAAGAACTTAAAAATGCTCTTACAAGTCCAAAATTGAGAGGAGAGATGGGAGAATTAATCCTTGAAAATATGCTAAAAGAAATTTTACCTTCAGAAGTATATAAAATTCAGTATTCGATAGGTCCTAATTATAAAGTTGATGCTGCAATTTTTATTGAAAATAAATTTATACCAATAGATGCGAAGTTTCCAGTTGATTCTTATAAAAAAATGATAAATTCAAAAGATGAGGAATACGAAAAAAACAAACAGGAATTTATAAAAACTGTGAAGGAACATATAGAAGGAATAACAAAGTATATTCAGCCAGAAAGAGGTTCTTTTAACTTTGCGTTTATGTATATCCCAAGTGAACCAATATTTTACAGTTTATTGATAAGTGAAGATAAAAATGGCACATCAATTTTTAATTATGCATGGTCAAGAAAAAGAGTTTTACCTGTTTCTCCTCAGAGTTTATTCGCTTATTTAAATATAATACTTCTTGGACTTAAAGGAAGGATAATAGAAAAGAATGCTGAATACATTTTAAAATCATTTGAAGGGATGACAAAAATACTGGAAAATTTGAAGGACTCATTTGAAAGGTCTTTTAAACAATTAAAATTTGCAAATTCAAATTTTGAAGAAGCAAAAAATATACTTGATAAATTTGATTCAGAATTTAAATCTCTCCAGAAATTTAAAACAGAAAATTTAGAAGAAAAATCTTAACTCTTTGCCTTAAAATGATATAATAAAACTGTGATGGAAAGAGAAAATTATACTCCAATGCTTATTCAATATCACAGTATAAAAAAGAAATATCCTGATTGTCTTTTATTTTTTCGGCTTGGAGATTTTTATGAAATGTTTTATGAAGACGCTAAAATTGCTTCAAAAATCCTTGACCTTGTTTTAACTTCAAAAAATGCAGGTAAAAGTGGTAAAATCCCCATGTGCGGAATCCCATATCATTCAGCAGATACATATATTTCAAAATTGATAAAGAATGGATATAAGGTTGCTATATGTGAACAGGTTGAAGACCCTAAAAAAGCAAAAGGGATAGTAAAAAGAGAAGTCGTAAGAGTTTTAACATCAGGAACATATATAGATGAAACAAATCCTGATGCAAGATATTTATTTTCTTTAATTCCGGATGAAAATATATTTGGGTATTCTTTTATAGAAAGTGGTGGTTCTGTTATATTTACAAATCAAACTGATAACGAAATAGATGTGATAGAAACAATATTTAAACTTCCTGTTTATGAGGTAATATATCCTGAGAGTAAAAAGGAAAAAATTAAGGAGATATTTTCAAATCCGCTTTTAAAAATAAAAAATATCACTATAACTGAAATAGATGACTGGCATTTTAATTTTGATATTGCATTAAAGACGATACTTGAAACATTCAGGGTTTCAAATTTAAAAGGATTTGGAATTGAAGAATTTACTTCTGCCCAGAAATCAATAGGTGCTTTAATAGATTATTTAAAAGAAACAAATAGAAGTAATCTTTTTCACCTTGATAAAATTTCTTTTTATAATGATAATGATTTTGTTTACATTTCTCCCTCTGCTATAAATGGACTTGAAATTGAAAAACTTATAAAAATTCTTGACAGGACAAAAACTCCTATGGGAAAAAGACTTTTAAGATACTGGGTTTTACATCCGCTTATTGACTTAAAAGAAATTGATAAAAGGCAGGAAATAGTTGAAATTTTTGTTAAAGACAGGTCTTTAAGAGAAGATATTGATGATATTCTCAGTGATATAAGAGATACTGAAAAATCCCTAACAAAAATCAGTTATGGATATGGTTCTATAAAAGATATAATTGAAATAAAAAAACTCATCAGAAAAATCCCTCTTCTTATTGAAAAAGGAAATAAAATTTTTGAAAAAACAGATTATTTTGAAATTACTGATATACCTGAACTGAGAGAACTTCTTGAGAATGCAATAGATGAAAATATCCCTTCTGTCAATTTTGAAGGCAAGATAATAAAGAAGGGATTTAATGAAGAAATAGATAGATTGAGGGAAGTAAAAGAGAATAGTGAGAAATATCTTGCCAGATATCAGGAAGAAGAAATAAAAAGAACAGGGATAAGTTCTCTTAAAATTGGATACAATAAAGTATTTGGATATTATATAGAGGTAACAAAACCAAATTTAAAATTTGTACCTCAGGATTACATAAGGAAACAGACACTTGTAAATGCTGAAAGATTTACTACTCAGAAATTGAAAGAGTTTGAAGAGGAGATATTAACTGCAGAAGAAAAAATAATCACTCTTGAGAGTGAAATAATTGAAAATATAAAACAGAAAATTTTGAAACATTCTCATGAAATAAACTTAATTAATTCATCAATTGCTAAAATTGATGTTTTACTTTCATTTGCCATAACCTCTATAGAAAATAATTATACAAGACCTGTTGTTGATAGAAGTTATGTCATTGATATAAAAGAAGGAAGACATCCAATAGTTGAAAAATCTGTTGAAGAATTTATTCCAAACGATACATTTCTTGATACAGATGAAAACCATCTTTTAATAATAACAGGTCCAAATATGGCTGGAAAATCAACATATATAAGACAGGTTGCTTTAATAGTTCTTCTTTCACAGATTGGCTGTTTTATACCTGCAAAAAGTGGACATATTGGATATGTTGATAGAATATTTACAAGAATTGGAGCACAGGATGAATTAACAAAAGGACAGAGCACTTTTATGGTTGAAATGACAGAAACAGCAGAAATTCTTAATAATTTATCTGAAAGAACTTTAATTGTCCTTGATGAGATAGGAAGAGGAACAAGTACCTACGATGGATTTTCACTTGCATGGAGTGTTGCAGAATTCCTTCAGAAGAAAAAAGTTAGAACTCTTTTTGCAACACACTTTCATGAAATAACCGCTCTTGGGAAATATAAAGGTGTAAAAAATTATAATGTAGCAGTTAAAAAGGTTGGGGACGAAATAATTTTTTTACATAAAATAATGGAAGGTGCTACTGATGAAAGTTATGGTATATATGTTGCAAAACTTGCAGGAGTGCCTTTTGATGTTATTAAAAGAGCAGATGAAATATTGTCAAAACTTGAACTTGAGGGGATGATAAAAGATAAAATTATTGGAGAAATTGAAGTTGAATATCCTACCCTTTTTTCTTTTGAAGAAAAAGGTGAAGTTGAAAAGTTAAAAGAAGAGATTAAAAAACTTGAAAGTATAAAAAATGAAATTAAAAATATTGATATAGAAAATTTAAAACCAATAGAGGCGCTTTTGAAATTAAAAGAAATTAAAGAGAAATTAAATGGGAAAGGTTAATTTTTTACCGGAAAACATTATAAGTAAAATAGCAGCAGGTGAAGTAATTGAAAGTCCTGCTTCTGTTGTGAAGGAACTTGTAGAGAATTCAATTGATGCAGATAGTAAAAAAATTGAGGTGAATATAGAAAATTCAGGTAAAAAATTAATATATTTAAAAGATGATGGAGAAGGGATTGAACCTGATGATATAGAGAAAATTTTTGAAAGGTATGCAACAAGTAAAATAAAGGATAAAGAAGACCTCTACAATATAAAAACACTTGGATTTAGGGGAGAAGCCCTTTATAGTATTGGTTCTGTTTCAGATGTTATTTTAAGAAGTAAAGTAAAAAATTCTGAAATTGGGAGAGAAATTCATATAAGGGGTGGGAAAAAACTGAGTATAAAAGATTGTGCTATGCAAAATGGAACAATTGTGGAAGTGAGAGAATTATTTTTCAATATACCTGCAAGGAGAAAATTTCTAAAATCAGATATAACAGAATTCAGAAAAATTTTAAATGTTTTTATTCCTTATACAATAAGTTTTTTCTGGATGGATTTTAAATTTGAAAATGAGGGGTCAAAAATTATAAATGTTATATCTTCTGAAAATGTTTTAAAAAGAATATGCGAAGTTTTAAATATTGAAGAGAAAAATCTGATTTATGAAAAAAGAGTTTTTGAGGACTTTGAATTTGAAATGGTTGTCGGTGATATAAATTTAAGAAGACCTCAGAAAGATATGCAATTTATTTTTATAAATGGAAGGCCTGTTTATAATTATGTTTTATCCTCCTCAATAAATAACTTTTACCATTCTTTCTTTTCTTCTGAGTTTTTTCCTGTTTTTGTTCTGTTTTTAAAATTGCCATGTGAAAATGTAGATGTTAATATCCATCCAACAAAAAGAGAGGTTAAAATTAAAAATGAGAATGAAATAAGCAAAAAAATTATTGAAATTTTGGAAGGAATTTTTAAAAAAGGAGAGGTTAAAACAATAGATGTAAAGAAAGAATATAAAGAAAAAGAAGTTATAGGAAAAACAGGAACTGTTAAAGAAATTTCTTCTATATTTACCGAAATAGAAGATGAACTTTTCCCTTTAGAGAAAACAGAATTAAAGGAAAAACTTAAAAATTCTAAATATATCGGAAGTTTTAAAAATAAATATCTAATTTTTGAATTTGGAGATTCTCTTTTATTTATTGACCAGCATGCAGCAGTTGAAAGGATTAATTACGAAAAGTTTATTGAAGAAATTGAAAGAGGAAATATAAATATTCAACAACTTTTGACCCCACTAATTATAAATTTAAATTATGAAGAAATGGTAGTTTATGAGAAGGTGGAAAAAATAATTGAAAAATATGGTTTTTTAACAACAAGGTGGAGTGAAAATAAAATAGCAATTCATGGTTATCCTTCTTTATTGAAAGACATTGAATTCTCAATAAGAAATATATTATCAGAAACTGAAATTGAAAAATATGATAAAGAAGAAATAGCAAAAAGAGCATGTAAGATATCTACTGTGGCAGGTCAAAAATTAACAGAAGAAGAAGCAAAAAATATAGTAGAAAAACTTCTTGAATGCAAAAATCTATTCGTATGTCCTCATGGAAGACCAATTGTAGTAGAGATAAATGAAAGATTTCTGGACAGGCAGTTTTTAAGATAAATTTATGTTATAATAATTAGTTTTGAAATATGAAAAGGATAATTTTTGTTTTTTTGGGAATTATTATTCTTGTTTTTGGGGAAAATTTTAAAAATCTTAATATTGGAGAAAAAGAAAGGGTTATTATTTTTGCACCACATCCAGATGATCTTAGGTTGTTCTGGTTTAATATCTTCAATTTTAGAAAAAAATGGGAATGTCTGGATTGTATATTTAACAAATGGAGACCATAACCAACTTGTTTTTAAATTATATGAGAAAAAGCCAATTTTAAATCCATCTGACTATATTAAACTTGGCGAAATAAGAAGAAAAGAATCAATAAAAGCAACTGAAATTTTGGGAGTAAATAAAGAGAATTTAATC
>CAYNUP010000146.1:0-7342 GCA_964400565.1 uncultured bacterium
AAATAATACTCCTCCTTACCAACTCTATCTTCTCTCTTTTTATCATCTGTCCCTCCTTTTTTCCTTTTATTTTACCAGAGAGACAGATTCATTAAGAGAGATTTTTTTACTTTTCAATAAACTTTTTTATTATAGTAATCTCTATAAAAAGAATAAAAGATATATGTAAAAATGCTGAAATAGATATAGTCGTTGGAAAGGAAGCAACTGATTTTGTGGCTGAAAACCCTTGGTTTTCAAATTACTTTATTTTTTCTGGGAAAAAAGATTTATGGGTTCTTGTTAAAAAATTGAGAAGAAAAAAATATGATTTGATAATTGATTTCAAAAAATCTCTTTTACCATTTTTTCTTAAAGGAAAATTTAAAATTACATTTTTTATAAAAGAATTTTTAAGTGAAAAATTTTATATTCATGAAAGTGAAAGAATTATGAACTTTTTGGAACCATTTTTTGGAAAAGGAGAATTTAGGTTGTATTTTTCAATAGGTAATAATTATAGGGAAAGAATAAAGGATTTTTTTAATTCAATAGGAATTAAATCATCTGACTTAATTGTTGTTTTAAGTCCAGGAGCAAAATTTCCTGGAAGAAGGTGGCCAAAAGAAAATTTTATTCAGGTTGGAAAAGAACTAATAAGAACATATCCAGTAAAAATAATTATAACTGGTTTTGAATATGAAATAGAAATTACAAAAGAAATAAAAGAATTAATAGAAGAAAAAGGTGTTTTTGATATTACCGGTAAAATGAATATTAAAGAAATCGCTGCGATTTTTGAGTATTCTGATTTAGTTATTACAAATCATAATGACCTTATGCATCTTGCCTGTGCTGTTGGAGCAAATGTTGTTGCAATTTTTGGGTCAGGCAATCCTTACAGATATGGTCCTATTGGAAATAAAAGTTATATTGTTCACAGTGAAGAAGATTGTTTTCCCTGCCAGAGAGAATTGAAATGTAAATTTGGATATAAATGTATAAAAAATATAAAAGTTAGTGATGTTTTAAAATATTGTTATTTTATACTTGATGAGAAACAATATCCTCGGCTTTTTGAAATATAAGATATTGACAGAAAAGCAATTTTTGTTTTTTTCTAAAAAAACTGTGTTAAAATTATTTTATGGGAAAAATTGGGATAAATAAAATAGAGAGAGTTTTGATTACAGGTGGGTGTGGATTTATAGGGTCATATTTAGCAGAAGAACTTATAAAACAAAATAAGAAAGTATTGGTTATAGATGACCTATCTACAGGAAACTTAAGAAATATATTGAATATTTTAAATCATCCCAATTTTTCTCTTTTTATAGATACAATTTTAAACCAGTTTATTCTTGAGGAACTTATAAAAAGAGTTGATTTTGTGTTTCATCTCGCAGCAGTAGTTGGTGTTAAAAAAGTTATGGATAATCCAATTGGATCAATTGTAACTAATATAGAAGGCACATACAATGTATTAAAATTATGTACCAAATATAAAAAAGGTATTTTACTTACTTCTACTTCTGAAATTTATGGTAAAAATGTGAATGTTCCTTTCTCTGAAGATGCAGATATAGTTATTGGGATGACAAAAAAGAAAAGATGGTCTTATGCCTGTACTAAAGCGATTGACGAGTTTCTTGCATTTGCTTTTTATGAAGAATATGGTTTACCTGTAATTATTGTGAGATTATTCAACACAGTTGGACCAAGACAGACAGAAAGATATGGAATGGTTATCCCAAGATTTGTAAAGCAGGCAATCAGAGGAACCTCTATAACTATTTTTGGGGATGGAGAACAAACAAGATGTTTTATTCATGTTAAGGATGCAGTGAATTGCATGATAAAATTAACTGAGAAGGAAGAAAGTTATGGAGATGTTTTTAATATTGGAAGTGATGAAGAGATAAAAATTAAGGAACTTGCAGAGATTGTGAAAGAAATAACATTAAGCAAATCAGAAATAAAGTTTTTAAATCCAGAAGAAGTTTATAGCAAAGGATTTGAGGATATGAAAAGAAGGGTTCCAGATTTAAATAAAATAAAAAAAATTATAGATTTTCAACCGAAATATAAAATAAGAGATATTGTAAAAGATGTGGTTGAATATTTTAAAAGAGAGAATGAGCCAATATGTTAATTTTATAGAATTGACCATTTGAGCAATTGTTCAAACGGAAAAATGAAAAGAAAACCTATGCTGGAGAAAGAATATAGAGCATCAAGGATATGTAGAGTTTTAGGTAATCCCACGGCATATCAAATTATGAAATATCTTTCTTTAAAAGATAAAGATTCCCCCTCTCAAATAGCAAAAAAGTTGGGATTAACTATTACAAATGTTTCAAAAACATTGAGAAATTTGCGACAGGTAGACCTTGTAAGATATGAAACAGAAAATTTTGTTAAGAAATATTTTATTAAAGATAAAAGTGTAATAGAAGTTATTCTATCACTTGAGAAATATGTTGAAAAAATCAAAGAAAAGAAATATTGAAGATTTGACCAATTGGTCAATTGGTCAAAAGGGAAAAGATAAGGGATTTTTATTGAGAAAAGAGAATGTAATATTATACTTGATTTTATTTTTTGCTTTTTTGCTTCGAATTTTGTATTTGTTTTTTTTAAAAGATACTGTTTATTATGACCCTTATATAATGGACAAACATGACCAGAAAACCTTCATTTTATGGGCAGAGCAGATTTTAAAGCATCCTTTTTATGTTGACGGCAAGGTTTTTTATATGGCTCCATTTTATCCCTATTTTCTTGCTTTTATTTATTTTTTAGTTAATGGGAACCTGATAGGTATTTATATAATCCAGATATTTATTGATATTTCTTTATGTTATTTAGTTTATCTTCTTGGTAAAATTCTTGTTGATAAATGGACTGGAATTCTGGCATGTTTCCTTTGCGCTTTTTATAAAACTTTTATTGTTTATTCTTCAACTATTTTAAGCGACAATTTGATTTTATTTCTTTATATCTTTTTTATTACTTCTCTTTATATTGCTATTGAAAGAAAAAACTTCAAATGGTGGATATTAACAGGTATTTTACTCGGTTTTTCTGCTCTTGCAAAGCCTACAATAGGAATTTATTTACCATTTCTATTTTTTGGACTTTTAATCATTGATTCCGAAAAATTATTACCTGTGAATATTTCTATTTTAAAACAGAAAATTTTGGTATTTTTTCTTTTAATTTTTATAAGTGGTATAGTAATTTTACCTGTAACTTTAAGGAACTGGTATGTAGGGAAAATTTTTGTGCCTGTTTGTTCCAATGGTCCTGAAAACTGGAGAATTGGGAATAGTGCTGATTCTATAGGTCTTTTTTACTATCCCACAGGTCCTCTTCTTTCTCCATTTTCTATTGAGTTTTGGAAATTATTTGGCAAAAAAATTCATTTGTTTTTTACAAGTTATGAATGGCCACAAAATATGAATGTTTATCTGATGGAGAAATTAATACCTATTCTTAAGTTCGCCTTTATAAGATTTGGTTTTATAGTCCCTCTTGGAGTTTTTGGATTAATACTATTCTTTAAAAATTTTAAAAAAAATTTTTTATTTATTTCTTTTACAATTTCAAATGTTTTATGGGTAGTTTTATTTTTTGTTGTTGAAAGATACAGGTTTCCTGCTGTTGCATGCTTTTCAATATCTGCTTCATATCTTCTTGTATGGTCCTATAAAGAGATATTAAAAAATAAAAAAATTTTATCGCCATTTATTCTTTTCTTTTTTTCTTTTATTTTTGCATATATTTTTAATAGTGGACCTTCCGAACTTTTACCAGAAAAAAGTAAAGAGATTTTTGGTTATTTAAGCGTCAAGGGGATTGAAAAGGATTTAAGAGAAAAAAGAATAGACAATGCTTGCAAAAAGGCAATTGCCTATTTAAAAATTTTGCCTTATGATCCAAAAAGCAATTTTTTAATGGCACTTGTTTACTATGAAAAGGGAGATATAGAAAAAATGTTTGAATATTTGAATAAAACATTTGAAATTGATCCTGAATTTTCACCAGCAAAAAGGTTTTTAAATGATATAATAAAGGGAAAAAATTGAAATGGATAAAAAAATATCTTTAGGGGTTAAAAATGCGATTAGGTCTTCTTTATTAATAATAGAAGATTTAATTTCAGAAATAGAAAGTATTTTTAAAGAGAAAGAAAAAATATTGCTTAAAATAGAAAAAAAGATGAATCAGGAAAAACAGAATAGAATTAAAGAGAATATAAGTCAGATTAGAAATATTTTAAGGGAAATCAAGAATGAATTGAATTTGGAGGAAGAAAGGATTTCAGATAAAGCAATTATAAATTCAAGATGTGCAAAGATGTGGGAAATTTTAAATGATATGAAGGGAGAAAAACTTAAAAGATATGGGAGTACTTCGGAAGAAATAAAAAGATATTTGGACTTTAAAATTAAAATAATTCTAAAACTGATTGATGAAATAGTAGATTTATGAAATGAATTATGTTAAAATACATAAAATTGTGAAGATTGAAAGTGTAAAGAGAGGACGAGGTTGATATGTTGAGTTATGAAGAAATATATAATCTCTGCAAAAATGAACTTGAAATTAGGGATTTAAAAAATAAAAAAATTATAGTTATTCTTCCTGATACAACACGTTCAGGTCCTACTTCGTTTTTTTTTAAAATTTTGTTAGATATTTTATCTCCAAAAGTTAAAAAACTTGATTTTTTAATTGCACTTGGAACGCATCCTTTAATCTCTGATGAAAAGATTAAAAATTTTCTTGATCTGAAAGGAGAAGAAAAATTTGTAAATATTTATCAGCATCGGTGGAATAACCCTGAAAATTTAAAAACTATAGGAATTATAAAAAAAGAAAAAATTATGGAAATAAGCAAGGGCTTGATGGAAGAAGATGTAGAAATTAAGGTAAATTCTTTAATCTTTAATTATGATGAGATAATAATCTATGGACCAGTTTTCCCTCATGAAGTCGTCGGTTTTTCTGGTGGATATAAATATTTTTTCCCTGGGATTTCAGGTCCTGAATTTTTAAATAAATTTCATTGGCTTGGCGCTTTAATTACAAATCCGAAAATAAATGGTTTTAAAAAAACACCTGTCAGAGATTTAATAAATACTGCTTCTGAATTTATAAAAATACCCAAAATACTTATTTGTAGTGTTATAAAGGAAAAAAATGTTTATGGAGTTTTTATAGGCAATAATGAAGCATGGGAAAAAGCAGCAGATTTATCATCAGAATTAAACATAAAATATGTGGATAAACCCTATAAACTTGTAATTTCAATAGCACCAGAAATGTATGAGGATATATGGACAGCGGGAAAATGTATGTATAAACTTGAACCTGTTGTAGAAAATGATGGAAAACTTATAATTTATGCTCCCCATATAAAAGAAATATCTTATACTCATGGAGATTATCTTAAAAGAATTGGATACCATACACGAGATTATTTTTTAAAACAATGGAGTAAATTTGAAAAATTTCCTGGATGTATTCTGGCTCATTCTACACATGTTAAAGGTATAGGTACTTTTATAAATGGGATTGAAAAACCCAGAATTGAAGTTATCCTTGCTACATCAATATCTGAAGAAATTTGCCAAAAAGTGAATTTGGGATATATTGATTATAAAAAGATAAAGATAGAAGAATTTGAAAATAGAGAAGAGGAAGGTATTCTGGTTGTGAAAAATGCAGGTGAGGTTTTGTATCGTTTGAAAAGTGGGTATATCCCGGATATTGATAAACTTTATGGAGAGTCAAAATGAAATATAAAATTGCTATTGTTAATTCAACAAGTTTTGGTGTTATTTTTCCAGAACATATAGAAAAATTAAAAGAATTTTCAGAAGTTGAAAGAATTAATTTCCCATCAGATGTTTCAGAAAAGAAAATTGTAGAAGAACTTAATGATTTTGATGGTTTGATAATTGGACTATTTCCTGTTTATACAAGAGAGATACTAAAAAATTTGAAAAAAGTTGTTATTATATCAAGACATGGAATTGCTGATTCAAATATTGATTTAAAAGCAGCAACTGAATTTAATATAATTGTTTGCAGATTTCCACTTGAAATACAAAGAGATGCAATGGCTGAATATACGATTGGATTGATAATTATGATGGCAAGAAAACTAAATCAAAATTATGAATTTATGAAAAATGAAATATGGGGTAGGAGAATTGAACTTATTGGGATTGAACTTAAAGGGAAAAATGCAGGGATAATAGGTCTTGGAAATGTTGGGAGTAGAGTCTGTGAAATTTTGAAAAATGGATTTGGTATGAATGTTTACGCCAATGACCCTTTACTTTCCGAAGAAGAAATTAAAAAGAAAGGAGCAATACCTTTAAGTTTGGATGAACTTTATAAAATTTCTGATGTTATTTCATTTCATTGTCCATTGAATGAAAAGACACATCATATGATAAAAGATAGAGAATTTGAAATGATGAAAACAGGGGTTATTATTGTTAATACTTCCAATAAGAATTTAATAGAGGAAAAATCACTTATAAAACATCTAAAATCTGGGAAGATTGGTGGTTATGCAGAAGATGCAATAGAGAGTAAACAGATAGCAAAGGAAAACCCTCTTTTGAAATTTAAAAATGTCGTTATTATGCCACATCTTGGAAGATATACATATGAAACAATTAAAAAAATGGGAGATGTTACAGTAGAGAATTTGGAAAAAGTATTTGTGAAGAAAAGATTTCCTGGATATATAGAAAATTTTGATGTAATTCCCAAAGTTCCCCTTCAGAAATGAAGGACTTTTTTATCTACAAATAAAATCTTAAAATTTTTTGAAAATTCCGGGTAAATTTTCAAATATTCATTTTTTAAAACTTCTTTTATTCTTTTTTTCGTTTCTCTATCATTTTTTATAAATCCAAAAGACCATCCACGAAATCCAGCACCACTAAATCTTGCACCATAGACACCCTTTATTGAATTTAAAATTTCATAAATTTTAATCATCTCTTTGCTTCCACATTCATAATTTTTAATTGAACTTTTTCCAGAGTCATTTATTAATTTCCCAAATTCCTCAATATCTCCTTTTTGCCAGAGTTCCATCCCTTCTTCAACTCTTTCCATTTCACTATAAAAATGTTCTGCTCTCTTTCTTAAATTTAAAGGTAATTTATCTTTATATTTCAAAAAAATTTCCTTTTCAACATCTCTTAAAACAAAATCATCCTTAATTTCTTTTCCTGAATATTTTAAAAGTTCATTTACCGCTTTTTTACATTCTTCAACCCTTTTATTATATTCAGTATCTTTAAGAACCTTCTCAATTCCTGAATAAACCATACAA
>CAYNUP010000147.1:0-5397 GCA_964400565.1 uncultured bacterium
ATATAATATAAATGAATTTGACATCAAAATTTATAATGCAGGGGAGAAAGATATAAAAAAAATTTTAAATGATTTTGATATCCAGCCTATTTTTTCTGAAAAATCGCTTCTTATAATAAAAAATGTAGAAGAACTTTCAAAGAGTGATTGTGAGAAACTTCACAATTTTCTTAAAAAAATTCCTCCAGATATCATTGTGATACTTTATGGTCTTTCAATAAATCCACCATTTGAAGAAAGTCATGAAACAAACATAGAATTTTTATCTCCTGAAAATATATTCTTTAAAAAAATATATTCTATAAAGGACAAAAATGATAGGAAAATACTTGAAATTTTAAAAGAATATATGCGAGTTAGAGAAAAAAATTTTACATCTCTTATAAGTGGATTAGAAATCTATTTTAGAAATATTTTGAAAAAAGAAAAGGATTTGTCCAGAGAAATGGTAAAAAAATTTGAGCTTCTTCATAATTTTGATTACTCTTTAAAAACTGGAAGAATAGAACTTGGTTCAGAATTAGAATTATATCTTTTGTATTATTTCTTATCTGGTTCAAGTTGAACCTTGTATTTTCTTATAAATTTCGTTAATCTTTCTTTTTTTCTTGCACCATTATTTTTATGAATTATACCCTTTCCCACTGCTTTGTCTATTTCTTTTATTGTATCTCTTAAAATTTTGTCAAAATCAGGATTATTGTTTAAAACTGCTTCTTTGGTCTTTTTAATCAGTGTTTTTATCTTAGAAATTATCATTTTATTCCTCATTCTTCTTTTTATTTCCTGCCTCTGCCTTTTTAGAACACTCCTTTTTTTCTTTGCCATATTTTTTCTCCTTTTATTTATTGAGGTAAAATATTATCATAAACTAAACTTTTTATCAAGTTTTTTTGTCTAAATTTAAAATGGATGGAAAAGAAAAATTTTGAAGAGTATTATTTAATGTATGCAAATAAAATTTACGGAGTCGCTTATAAAATGGTGAATAATCATGAAGATGCAGTTGATATAGTTCAGGAAGTCTTCTTGAGGGCATATAGAAACTGGAATAATTTTAAAGGGCTCTCAAAATTTTCTACATATCTTTATAGAATAGCGGTTAATCTCTCATATGATTTTTTAAGAAGAAAAAATAAAATGAAAAGAGTGGATGATTTAAATTATGAAAATATTTACTCTCTCAATCCCAGCACAGATTTTGAAAAAAATGTTAAAAATAGAGAAATAGTAAATGAAATAGAAAAAGAAATAAATAATTTAACAGAAAAACAAAAAATAGTTTTTATCTTGAAAACATTTGAAGAATTAACATATGAAGAAATTGCAAAAATTTTAAAAAAAAGGGTGGGAACTATTAAAGCAACTTACTTTCAATCATTACAGAAAATAAGAGAAAATTTAAAAAATAAGGGGGTGATAAAAAATGAAATGTGAAGAATTGAAAAAAAAGATTATAGATTTTATTGAAGATAAAGGAAATGTAAAAGATAAAGAGAAAATAAAGGACCATCTTGAAAAATGTGAAAGTTGTAAAAGTTTATATAATGATTTTTTATTTATTTTAAATCAATCAAAGAAAATTCCAACTTATCAAATGGATGAAAATTTCTGGAAACTAAAACTCAATTTTATTATTGAAAAAGGTAAAATTTATAGTAGAATGTTAAAACCAGTATATATCGGAATTTCAATTTTTATTTTAGTATTTTCTACAATTCTATTTACAAAAATTTATACACCAGAAAAGAAAAAAATACTTTCTACATTAAAAATAGAAATTTTTAACCATGAACTACCTTTCTCTGAAGAAGAAATGATTAAATATACAGATTATATGAAAGAGGAAGAAGCGGAAAAAATTATTGACTTCATTTTTGCAGGTTTATAATCTTTAAACTTGAAAATTTTCTCCAAAAAAATTAGAATTAAAATATGAGGATTTTATTATTCATTTTTCTTTTTCTGATATCTTTTTCAGGGGGTGAAAATATGAAAATTATAAATTTACCTCAGCCTGATTTTAAAGGTAAAATTTCTGTTGAAGAAGCATTAAAAATTAGAAGGTCTGTAAGAAGTTATAAGAATGTACCCTTGACATTAAAAGAATTATCTCAAATTTTATGGGCAACAGATGGGAAAACCGCTGACTGGGGAGGAAGAACCGCTCCTTCTGCCGGTGCAACCTATCCTTTAGAAATTTATGTTGCTGTTGGAAATGTTGAAGGATTAAAACCAGGACTTTATTATTATGAGATTGACACTCATTCATTAAAACTTGTAAAAGAAGGAGATTTAAGAAGCCAACTATCTTCTGCAGCGTTAAATCAATCTTCTGTAAAAACCGCACCTATTGTAATAATAATTTCTGGAATTTTTGAAAGAACAACAGGTAGATATGGAAAAAGAGGAGAAAGGTATGTTTATATGGAAGTTGGACATTGCGGTCAAAATATCCATTTACAAGCAGAAGCACTTGGACTTGGAACAGTTATGATAGGTGCATTTGATGATGAAAGGGTTAAAAAGGTTCTTGGAATAAAAGAGGATGTATTTTATTTATGTCCTGTGGGTAAAAAATGAGTAAAAATCAAGAAATTGCTGATATTTTTGATAAAATTGCTGATGCTCTTGAATTTAAAGGGGATGATTCTTTTCGTATTGGTGCTTATAGAAAAGCAGCAAGAATTTTAAGAGAATATCCCGAAGATATTGAAGAGGTATATAAAAAAGGAGAAATTCAGAAAATTCCCGGTATTGGCAAAGGGATGGCTGAGAAAATTGAAGAGTATTTGAAAACAGGAAGAATGAAAAAGTATGAGGAAGCAATAAAAGATATCCCTGAAGGACTTTTACAATTACTTGAAATTCCAAATCTTGGACCGAAAACATTAAATCTTGCATATACAAAACTTGGTGTAAAAAATTTAATTGACCTTGAAAGAGTTATAGAAAATGGACAACTTGCAAAATTATTTGGAATGGGAGAAAAAAAAGTTGAAAATATTAAAAAAGGGATTGAACTTTATAAACAGGGAAGAGAAAGAATACCCATAGGGATAGCACTTCCAATAGTTGAAGAAATAATAAATAGTTTAAAGAAATATACTGAAAAAATTGAGCCAGCAGGTTCTTTAAGAAGGATGAGAGAAACAATAGGAGATATAGACATACTTGCAACAGGGAAAAATAATATTGAAATTATTGAAAAATTTACAAAATTACCAATTGTAAAGGAAATTCTTGCAAAAGGAGATACAAAAGCATCTGTCATTGTTAAAACGAATAATTTACAGGTTGATTTAAGAGTTGTTGAAAAATCTTCATTTGGTTCAGCACTTCAGTATTTCACAGGTTCAAAGGCACATAATATTAAATTAAGAGGTCTTGCAAAGGATAAGGGTTTAAAAATAAGTGAATATGGTGTATTTAAAGGAGAAAAGAAAATAGCAGGAGAAACTGAGGAAGAAGTTTATAAAACACTTGGACTTATATGGATTCCTCCTGAATTAAGAGAGGATAGAGGAGAAATTGAAGCAGCACTTGAGAATAAATTACCTGCCCTTGTTGAAGAAAAGGATATAAAAGGTGATTTACATGTCCATTCAAAATACTCAGATGGAGTTGAAACAATTGAAGAAATAGCAATTGCAGCAAAAAATCTTGGGTATGAATATATAGGAATTTGTGACCATTCAAAAACATCAAAAATTGCAGGTGGTCTTGATGAAGATATACTCAAAAAGAGAAATGAGGAAATAGATAGAGTAA
The DNA here is from genome assembly GCA_964400565.1 of uncultured bacterium. Lineage (GTDB taxonomy): Bacteria > Ratteibacteria > UBA8468 > B48-G9 > JAFGKM01 > JAMWDI01. Next base: position 3,772 of record CAYNUP010000147.1, read on the forward strand.
ATGAAAAAATAAAAGGGATAAAGGTTTTAAAGGGTATGGAAGTTGATATACTTGCAGATGGTTCACTTGACTATTCAGATAAAATTCTTGAAGAACTTGATTTTGTTATTGCAGCAATACATCAGGGATTCAAAAAGAATGTAACAGAAAGAATTAAAAAGGCGATTGAAAATCCATATGTTGATATAATTGCACATCCAACAGGTAGATTATTAAGTGGAAGAGAGGGATATGAAATTAATATAGATGAGGTAATTGAATATGCAGGTAAATTTAATGTCATTTTGGAAATAAACTGTTATCCTGATAGATTAGATTTGAATGATGTTAATATTTTAAAAGCAAAGACAAAAAATATAAAATTTTCTCTTGGAACAGATTCTCATAATATAGGTATGTTAAAATATATAAGATTTGGAATTGGTATTGCAAGAAGAGGATGGTTAACAAAAGAAGAAATTTTAAATACTTATAAATGGGAAAAAATGCCATTAAGAAGGAGAAAAAAATGATACCTGTTATAAAAGTTGAAGGAAATTCAATAGCAGAAGCATGGGAAAAGAGTTTAGTTGAATTATGGAAAAATGGAATAAGTATAAAAACAGAATATGATAGAGAAAATGAACCACCAAGTAAGGATTGTACAATGATTATGGTTATAAAAGACCCATTTTCAGAACCAAGAATTCATCTTGCCTTTCCTGGTGGGATTGAAGACCTTGAAAAATACAGACAGGAGGTTGTTTATGGAATTCATGATAGTTGGATAAATCCTGAAGAGAAAAAATGGACTTATACATATCATGACCGACTCTGTAATTATCATATACCAGAAGATACAGAAAAAATTAACCAGATTGAATATATAATAAATAAACTCTCAGAAACACAATATTCAAGAAGAGCGCAGGGAATAACATGGATTCCATTTTATGACCCATTTACTTATGATCCTCCTTGTTTGCAGAGAATCTGGTGTAGAATTATTGAAAATAATGGAGAGTTGTTTTTAATAATGAATACTCACTGGCGTTCAAGAGATGCTTATAGGGCTGCATTTATGAATTTATTTGGTTTAACAGAACTTCAAAAATATATCGCAGACCAAATTTCAAAAAAAATAAAAAAAGAAGTTAAAGTTGGACAATATGTTGATATTTCTGATTCTTACCATATTTATGGAGAAAGTTTTGACGATTTTAAAAATAGATTTTTAAGGTCAATTGAAAAAAGAGATTTCTATAATCCTGACCATACAAAAAGCAGAACATTAAGAAGCGATGACCCGGTAGCAATAAGTGGTTTTGAATATGGAAAGCAACTGATAGAAATGGAGAAAAAAACAGGGAAAAGAGGAACTCTTTTTTAATTTGCCTTCCCTATGCTAAACTTAAAAAAGATTCTTATAATAGGAGGGCCAACTGCTTCAGGTAAAACAGAAATATCATTTAAAATAGCAAAAGAAATAAATGGAGAAATTATATCATCCGATAGTAGACAGTTTTATAAAGAGATAAATATAGGAACTGATAAGCCACCCATCTGGATGAGAAATGAAATACCCCATCATTTCATTGACTTTCTTTCTTTAAAAAACCAGTTTGATGTATATGAGTATAAAAATCT
>CAYNUP010000148.1:0-18330 GCA_964400565.1 uncultured bacterium
GCAAGGTTTGATGGTGTAAAATATGGCTATAGGAGTAAAAATTATAAAAATCTGATGGAAATGTATATGAAAACAAGAGGAGAAGGATTTGGAGAGGAAGTTAAAAGAAGAATTATACTTGGAACCTATGTTTTATCTTCCGGCTATTATGAGGCATATTATTTAAAAGCACAGAAAGTAAGAACCTTAATAAAAAAGGATTTTCAGGAAGCATTCAAAAAAGTAGATGTAATAATAACTCCTACAACTCCAGAACTTCCTTTTAAAATAGGAGAGAAAAAGGATGACCCTCTGAAGATGTATTTATCAGATATTTTCACTGTAAATATAAATCTTTCCGGACTTCCTGGAATAAATTTACCTGTTGGTTTTTCTTCTTTCAATTTACCTATTGGAGTTCAAATTATAAGTCCATATTTCAAAGAAGAAATTATTATAAAAGTCGCATCATTTATTGAAAATGAATTAAAAAGGAGGAAAAAATATGAATAAATTTTTTACAAAAAGGGCTTTTATTATTGGAATTTTACTTTCAATTCTTGTTGCTTTTGTTGACCATTATTCAATAGACATTGTTCATGGCTCATATATGGCTATTGACCATATGCCTGCTGGAGCAATTTTTATATTTTTTGTATGGGTATTTTTTATAAATACTATTGTGAAAAAAATAAGAAAGATAAGAAAACTTGCGCTTTCATCAGGAGAACTTTTATCTATTTACTGTATGATGCTTGTTGCTTCTTCTGTAACTGAAATGGGATTTGGAAGTCAAATTCTTCCCATGATTTCTGCTCCTACTTATTATTCAAGTCCAGAAAATAGATGGGATGAATTATTAGTTCCTTATATAAAGAAATTTTTAATAGTAAGTGATAAAGAAGCGGTTAAATATTTCTTTGAAGGATTACCAAAAGGAATGTCGATTCCATGGAAAGTATGGATTTTACCTTTAAGTGTCTGGATACCTTTTATTTTAGTTCTTTATTTTGTTATGTTCTGTATTGCGTCTATTTTAAGAAAACAATGGGTTGAAAGAGAAAAACTTGTATATCCACTGACTATTCTCCCAAGAGAAATGGTTGTAGAGGATAAAGGTGCTTTACCAAAATTTTTCAAAAATCCTTTAATGTGGATTGGTTTTGCAATTGCATTTTTAATCGGAACATCTGTTGCTTTAAATTTCTATTTTCCTGCTTTTCCTAAAATTCAACTTGTAAAAAGTATTCCAATATTTAGAAGGACTTTAAATCTTACTTTTAGAATTAGTTTTCCTGTTATGGGTTTTGTCTATTTTGTAAATCTTGATGTTGCTTTTTCTCTCTGGTTTTTTAATCTCTTATTTAAAGTTATAAAAGGGACCTTCAATATTGCTGGAATTGCAAGCACTGAAAATGTTGGAATTTATGGATGTTCAGGAGAAGCGATATTTGCACATCTTGGAATGGGTGCAATGATAATGATGGTTGGATACAGTTTATTTTTATGGAGACACCATTTAAAAGATGTCTGGCAAGGTGCAATAGGTCAAAAAGTGGATGATAGTGGAGAAATTCTCTCTTATAAAAGTAGTTTCTGGGGAATTGTTTTTGGTTCTTTATTTATGATTATATGGCTTACCATTTCAGGTATGAAATGGTATATTTCTATTCTATTTTTGATATTTGCATTTGTAATCTGGATAACTTTGACAAGGATTGTATGTGAAGGAGGAATACCAACACTTGTTGCCACTACAATCGCTTCTGTTCAAATTGTTTCAATGTTTGGTTCAAAAAATTTAACATCTTTTACAATTCTTGCTCTCGCATTAACATATGTGTATGCATCTGATTTAAGAACATTCCCACTTGCTTCAGGTTCAATGAGTTTGAAAATAGTAGAAAATTCGGAACCAAATAGAAAACCATTTTTCTGGTTTTTATTTTTGGCTTTATTTATAAATATAATAACCACTTTAATTTTGGAACTTAAACTCGCTTATAAATATGGTGGAATAAATTTAACCAGTTGGTATTTTATAGGAGGACCACAGGCACCTTATAAATATGCTGCTGATATTATAAAAAATCCAACAACTCCAAATAAAATTGGATGGTTATGTAGAGGAATTGGATTTATAACAATGGGTATATTGATTTTTGCAAGACAGAATTTCTTATGGTGGCCATTACATCCAATCGGATTTTTAATAGGTCCTGTATGGCTTATGGACCACTTATGGTTTTCAATATTTGTTGTATGGCTTATAAAAAAGTTAATCTTAAAATATGGTGGAGTGCAGATTTACAATAAATTCAAATATTTCTTTCTTGGACTTCCTCTTGGGTTATATACATGCGCTGGTGTCTGGTTTGTAATAGATTTAATTACAGGGAAACAGGGAAATTCTATATTCTGGATTTAATTTTGAAAATATTTAGGTTTGAGGATAATTAAAAATGGATATAAAATAAAAAATATGAAAAAGTTCATTTTTATAACAGGTGGGGTTGTATCTTCTTTAGGAAAAGGTATCGCTTCTGCTTCTATAGGTGCTTTACTTGAATCCCATGGATATAAAGTGACATTTTTAAAATTTGACCCTTACATTAATGTGGACCCGGGAACCATGAGTCCATTTCAACATGGAGAGGTTTATGTAACAGAGGATGGAGCAGAGACAGACCTTGACCTTGGACATTATGAAAGATTCACAAATGCAAAAATGAGCCATAAAAATAATGCAACAAGTGGTCAAATTTATTATTCAGTGATCGAAAAGGAAAGAAAGGGAGAATTTCTTGGTAAAACAGTTCAGGTAGTTCCCCATATAACAAATGAAATAAAAAGTAGAATTTTGGCTTTAAAAAAAAATGCAGATATAATTATCACTGAAATTGGAGGAACTGTTGGAGATATAGAAGGATTACCATTTCTGGAAGCAGTGAGACAAATTCAAATTACTCTACCAGAAGAAGATACTCTTCATATTCATTTAACCCTTGTCCCTTATATAAAAGCAGCAGATGAAATTAAAACAAAACCAACCCAGCACAGTGTTGGAAGATTAAGAGAAATAGGAATTCAGCCAAAAATTTTATTATGCAGAACTGAGAAACCGCTCACAGATGAGATAAAAGAAAAAATTGCTCTATTCTGTAATGTTAAAAAGGAAGCGGTTATTGAGGCGATTGACACAGACCTAATCTATGAGATACCTTTAATATTTTCTGAAGAAAAACTTGATTTAATAATTCTTAAATATCTCAATTTAAAAAGTAAACAAAAAAAAGATTTGAATAAGTGGAAAAATATAGTAAATATTCTAAGAAATCCTGCAAAAGAGATAAAAATTGGAGTTGTTGGTAAATATATAAAACTTCAAGATTCTTATAAGTCAATTTATGAAGCACTAATTCATGGAGGGATTGCAAATAAATGCAAGGTTATATTTGAAAAAGTTGATTCTGAATTAATTGAAAAAGAAGGTGCTAAAAAATTTTTAAAAGATGTTTCAGGGATAATAGTTCCTGGTGGCTTTGGAATTAGAGGAACAGAGGGAATTATTGAAGGGATAAAATTTGCAAGAGAAAACAAAATCCCATTTTTGGGTATATGTCTTGGTATGCAGTGTGCAACAATTGAATTTGCAAGAAATGTTTGTGGCCTTACAGATGCTACAAGTACTGAATTTAATCCTAAAACAAAAAATCCAGTAATATATTTACTTCCTGAACAGAGAAAAAAGAAAGATAAAGGTGGAACAATGCGACTTGGTGCATATCCCTGTATTTTAAAAAGAGGGACAATATCATATAGAGTATACAGAAAAATAAAAATTTATGAAAGACATAGACATAGATATGAGTTTAACAATAAATACAGGGAATTGTTTGAAAAAAATGGTATTATTATTGCTGGAATTTATCCTGAAAAAGACCTTGTTGAAATTATAGAATTAAAAGACCATCCCTTTTTTGTTGCAGTCCAGTTCCATCCAGAATTTAAATCAAAACCATTTAAACCACATCCTTTATTTAGTGAGTTTATAAAAGCAGCAAGTAAATTTAAGATTTAATACCAAAATTTTTTAAATTTTCTAAACTTCTCTTCAATGCTTCAAATGCATCAATTGTAGGTCTATCCATTTCAACAAGAGCATATTTTACTTTTGATTTTTTACATGCTTTTATAATTCTTTCCCAGTTTAAATTTCCTTCACAGATTGGTGGCATAACTTGGGTATTTTTTATTATCCCCATATCCTTAAAATGAATCTGACTCACCCTATTTTTAAATTTCTCAATCCAGAATGAAGGGTCTCCACCACCATATTGAACCCAGTATGTATCAATTTCTGCTTCAAGTAAAGGACAGTTTTCAAAAAGAATTTCAAGTCCAGTTTTGCCATCATATCTTTCAAATTCAATTCCATGATTATGATATCCAAGTATAAGACCATTTTCTTTGATTTTTTCTATAATTCTGTTAAATTCATCAGCAACTGTTAAATATCCATCTTTATTATGCAATTCAATTGGTAGCCCAGGACAGAAAATTGCTTCACAACCAAGAATTTTATGTTCTTCTATCACTTTTTCAGTTTCACTTATTATTCTCTCATATCCAGTATGAGTGGAAACTGCTTTAAGCCCGGTATCGTCAAGTATTTTTTTCAGTTCTTTTACATCCTTTGGTTCACTCACAGCAGAAATTTGAACATAATTATAACCCATCCCTTTTATTTTCTTTAATGTCTCTTCTGTATCCTTTACTGTTTTTGTAAAATCTCTCACTGTATACAATTGAGCACCAATTTTCATTTTTCACCTCCTCGTTAAATTTTAACATATTCTTGGAAATTGTTCTCCTATAGGCATATCAATTATTCTTACAGAACCTGTTATTGTTTCCATCAATACTTTTCCTTTTGGTTCTTTAATAATTTCTCCTATAATTTTTGCTTTTTTGCCATATTTATTCTTTCTTATTTTCTCAATCAGTTTTTTACTCTCTATTTTATCGCATATAATTATAACCTTACCTTCATTTGCTATATTTAAAGGGTCAAAACCAAGTATTTCACACATTGATAAAACATTTTTTTTAATTGGAATTTCTCTTTCATAAATAAGTATACCATAATTTCTATTTTTAACAATTTCATTCAAACTTGAAGCAATTCCGCCTCTTGTCGGATCTCTCATAAATTTAATACCTTTAAATTCTTTTAAAATCGCACCTATAAGAGTGTGTAGAGGCGCACAATCACTTTTTATACTTGTTTTTATATTAAATTCATTCCTTGAAAGTAAAACAGCCAGACCATGCTCACCTATATCTCCATTTATTATTATCTTATCTCCTTCTTTAATATATTCAAAACCGAGGTTTATCTTTTTATCTTTTATTCCTATACCTGTTGTATTTATAAAAATTCCATCTGCCTTCCCTTTTTCCACAACTTTTGTATCTCCTGTAACTATTTTAACTTTTGATTTTATTGCAATTTCTCTCATTGATTTAACTATTTTTTCAAGAGTTATAACATCAAATCCTTCTTCTATAATGAAACTTGCAGATATATAAAGAGGAAGTGCTCCACATACAGAAAGGTCATTTATTGTTCCACATATAGATAGTTTTCCTATATCTCCACCGGGAAAGAAAATAGGATTTACCGTATATGAATCTGTTGTAAAACATATTTCAAACTCTCCAAAATCAATAACTGCTGAATCATAAAGTTTATTTAAAATGTCATTTTTAAAACTTTTCAAAAAAATTTCTTCAATTAAAGAGTGCATTAATTTCCCGCCACTACCATGAGACAGAATTATTTTATTTTCTTTCATATTTATAATATGCAGCACATGTTCCTTCTGAAGATACCATACATGGTCCCACAGGATTTTCAGGATTACATTTTTTACCAAATAAAGGGCAATCAAATGGAGTTTTTTCTCCTTTAAGTATCTTCCCGCATAAACAACCTTTATTTCCCTCCTTATTTTTCATCTCTATATTAAATTTTATTCCCACATCAAATTCTTTATATTTATCTTTTAATTTTAACCCACTATTTTCTATAACTCCAATACCTCTCCATTCAGAATCACATACATCAAAAACCTCATAAATTATCTCTCTGGCTTTTTTATTCCCTGACTTTTTAACAGCCCTTTTATATTCATTTATTACTTTAGGTTGTTTTCTAATAATTGCTTGAAGAATTAAATATATAGAATATAAAACATCAAATGGTTCAAATCCACTTATTACACAGGGAATATTAAATTTTTCAGAAATAAATCTATATGGTTCTTCTCCTATAATAACACTTACATGTCCTGGACATATAAACCCATCTATTTTACTGCTCTTTTCTTTTAACAAAAATTCCAAAGCAGGAGGAATTAGTTTGTTCCCCGATAAAATAAAGAAATTTTTTACTCCATCTCTCTTTGCAATTTTTATTGTCTGTGCAATTGAAGGGATTGTGGTTTCAAATCCAACTGAAAGAAAAATTATATTTTTATCAAAATATTTTTTTGAAATTTCTAAAGCATCGTAAGGAGAATAAATAACTATAATCTTTCCTCCATTTGCTCTCTCTTTTTCAAGGGATGAATAAGAACCAGGCACTTTCATCATATCACCAAAAGTTGTTATTATTACATCATCCCTTTTTGAAAGTTCTATTGCGATATCTATATAACTTGTAGGGGTTACACATACAGGACATCCTGGGCCTGAAAGTAGATTAATTCTTTCTGGCATCAACTTTCTTATCCCGTATCTTCCAATCACCATCGTATGAGTTCCACACACTTCCATTAAATTAATTTTATCTTTTAAAAGATTTACAGATTTCTGTATATACTGAATTATTTTTTTCTGGAATTCTGGTTTTCTGTATTCTTCTATATATCTCATTTTAATTCTTTGAGAATCTCAAGGGTTTTTTTTGCCTCACTTTTATTAAGTTTTTCAATAGCAAATCCAGCATGGATGATTAAATAATCTCCTATTTTAACATTTTTAACAAAAGAGAGATTAACTTTCCTTTTGACATTCCCAGAAGAGACAACTGCAAAATCTCCCTCTACTTTTTCAACCTTCATAGGAATTGCAAGGCACATTTTTTAGTTTTTATAAAGAAGATACAACATCTTCAAGAATTTTATTAACATCATTGTATAATTTAAAATCAAATCTTTTTGCTTCACTCAAAATTATTGTTGCTTTTCCTATAGGAAGTTTACCTTCAAAATATACAGGTTTCTTTTCTCTATCTGCGGTTACCCATATATTTACCCTACTCTTTTTAAGTGCTTCTTTTTCACTTCTTAAAAGTGGTTCAAGAATAAATACTTCTTTTTTCTCTCCTGAAGGAAGATTTTTAACCATCCTGCCCTTAAAATTTATCTTTAAATACCATTTTTCTACCAAAGCAATTGGGAATTCCACATCTTTCAAATTTTCAGAATCTATATTTCTTAAAAGATAAAAAACTGAAAGACAATCAAATATATCTCCTTCAAATTTAATAACATTTCTTTTTAATGACAGAACCTTTTTATCTTTTAAGTTTCTTTCAAGCGAAGTATATTGATTTGCACTCCAGTTAAAAAATATTTCTGTTATTTTTTCAGTTTTACCTGTTTTTGAATATAAATAAAAATATCTCACTTTTCCTGTTTTTTTATCAATAAAAGAATCTGTTCTATTATAACCATAACCCATCTGTGCAGGTAATCCATCAGGAATTGTAATACCAACAAGACGATAATAATCTTTCTCTTCACCACAAATAAAAATTGCCTTCCCGAAATTTATTGAATTCCATTTTAAATCATAAATTAAACATTCTCCATTCCATTCCATAAGAAATATTTTAGGGATGGGAGGTATAACTTCCTTTTTTTCTTTTGGAACCGCTGGGATCTCTTTTTTTGGCAACAGAGCAATTTCTTTTTTTGGTTCCTCCTCTATTTTCTCTTTTTCTGGTTGGTCTTTAACTTTTTCTCCAACAGATTTTTCCTGTTCCTCAATAGATTTTTTTTCTGCTTCAAGTTCTTTTTCCTTAATTTCTTCTTCTGTAGGAAAATGAACTTCAAGAATCTTTTCTACTTCTGCCTTTTTTTCTACCTTTGCACATCCTGAGAGAAAAATTAAAATAAAAATACTTAATAGAATCTTTTTCATTTTTGATTTTTAAAATTTTTTTATTATTAAATTTTTACCCCTTTTTGAGAATAAAGTCAAGTTTTAAATTTTAATAAATCATTTTGAAACTATAAAGAAAATGGTAAAATATTTATATGAAAAGGGAAAGTGTGTTAAAGAGAAAAACAAAAGAAACAGATATTGAAATTAATATAAATCTTGATGGAATTGGAAATTATGAAATTGAAACACCAATACCATTTTTAAATCATATGCTTGAATTATTTTCCAAGTTTTCAAATTTTGATTTAAAGATAAAGGCAAAAGGAGATATTGAAGTTGATACACACCATTTAATTGAAGATACAGGAATATGTCTTGGTTCTGCGATAAAAAAGGCACTTGGAGATAAAAAAGGAATTAAAAGATTTGGATTTTCTTCAACTCCTATGGATGAAGTTCTTGTTAATATCTCACTTGATATTTCAGGAAGACCCTATCTTGTTTTTAATGTTCCTTTTATAAAAGGAAAAAAAGGGAGTTTTGAAATAGAGGATGCAAGAGAATTTTTAAAGGGTTTTGTAAATCATCTTGGACTTACTTTACATATAAATCTTGTTTATGGAGAAAACTTACATCATGTTCTTGAAGCGATTTTTAAAGGTCTTGCAATTGCATTAAAAGAAGCAGTAAAAATAGAAGGAAAAAATATACCATCCACAAAAGGGAAAATTGACTAAAAATGGATTTTGGGGGTTTAATTTTACTTTATGAAAAATACAAAAAGAACTATGGTGAAAAAGCATATAATAAAATTTCTGAACTGCTTAAAGAGGCGAAAGAAATTTATAAAAAACATTGGGAGAAAAACCCAACACCAAATAAAGACCATGAACAATCATGGAGAGCATTTAAAGGAAAAAATCTTGAAAAACTTATCTATTATATAATTAAACATGAAGTAGAAAACCTCGGTTTGAAGATTGTGGATGGTAATTCGTTAGAAAGAACTAAAACAAGTAATTTGTCAGATGAATTAAATAGAGTTAAAAGAAATTTGTTAATTGATTATGGAAAATTTGGTGCACATCTTCCAGATGTTGATATAATAATTTATAATCCTAAAAATTATAAAATTTTGGCAGTGATTTCAAGTAAAGTTACTTTAAGAGAAAGGATTGCTCAAACAGGATATTGGAAGATGAAATTACTACAGGATGAAATTACAAAAGATATAAAAGCATTTTTTGTGACACCAGACGAAGACAAAACTTTGAGTATCAAAAACCCGCCTAAAAAGGGAAGAGCAATTGTTGAAATTGATACAGATGGAGGGTATATTATGAGTGAAGAAAAAATTGAAGAGAGTGAAAAAGTTAAAAATTTTGAAAATTTTATTGATGATTTAAAAATATTGGTAAAAGAAAAAAATGAGTGAAAAACTTGAAAAAAATAATTTATTATTTGAGGAAGCAATAAATAAAGAAACTCAAAAAGATGATGAAAAACCACCATTGGAAACCACGACTCTCTGGGATTATCCCAGGCAAAGTTATGGAAAGAAACCGAAAGGCGATAATAAATTTCAAGGAGTGACGCCTGCGTTTGTCATTTGGAATTTAGTCCAAAGATATACAAAACCTGGAGATTTAGTTGTGGACCCTATGGCAGGTAGTGGAACTACTATTGATGTATGCGAGGAAGAAGGTAGAAGGGTTATTGGTTATGATATAAATCCGAAACATCCAAAAGTAATTAAAAATGACTCACGTAAAATTCCTTTGCCTGATAATTCTGTAGATATGGTTTTTATTGATTCCCCTTATGGAGATAATGTAAATTACTCAGATGACCCACGAGATATAGGAAAAATTTCAGCAGAAGACCCAAGGTTTTATGAAGAACTGGAAAAGGTGGCTTTAGAAATAAAAAGAATTTTAAGACCAGGCAAAGTTTTGGGTTGGTTAATTGGAGACCAATGGGTTAAAGGAAAATTTACACCTGTTGGGTTTAAGGTTTACCAGATGCTTGAAAAACACTTTGAACCAGTTGATATTATTTGCGTTGCAAGAAGAGGGCAGAGTTCTCACACTGCTTTGTGGCATTATAGAGCAAGAAAATTTAATTTCTTCTTAAGAGGGTTTAAATATTTGCTTATATTTAAAAAAATAGAAGAGAATATAGATAAGAAAAAAAAGATAAGAAATATAAATTGGAAAAAATATAAGTAAAAATGGAAAAGAAAAACTTACCGAATCCGAGAGTTGCAGCATTACTTTCTTTTGTTTTTAATGGTCTTGGACAGATTTATAATGGAGAGATTAAAAAGGGTCTTTCTTTAATTTTTCTTTCAGGAGTTTCTCTTTTAATTTTGATAATAGGAGCAATCTTTATTTTTTATTTTATAAAAACAATTCCTCCAATAAGTTTTTTAATATGGGGAGTATGCCTTTTTTTATTTGGATTGACAGGAATTATAATAATTGGGATTTACAGTATATCTGATGCATATAATAAAGCAATAAAGATTTGCAAGGAAAATGAAAGAGTTTCTGAATAGGTTTATTGATTATCTTGAAAACCAGAAAAATTATTCAAAAAATACATCAAAAAGTTATGAAATTGACATAAAGCAATTTATCAATTTTTTAAAAGAAGAAAAGATTGCAAATTTTGAAGATGTGGAATATGAGGATTTTATTAAATTTATAGGTAAATTGAAAAATTCAGGATTTAAAGAAAAAAGTATTGGAAGAAAACTTGCCTCAATAAAATCATTTTACAAATTCCTTTTATCAAGAAAATATATAAGTAAAAATCCTTCCCTTTTAATTCAATCTCCTAAAATTCCTGAGAGATTACCAAATTTTTTAACGTATGATGAAGTATTAAAAATCCTCCAAATCCCGCCTAAAAATAACTGGCAGTATTTAAGAGATAAAACAATTCTGGAATTATTATATTCAACAGGAATAAGGGTTGGAGAGATTGCAAATTTAAAAATTGAGGACATTAATTTTGTGGATGAGGTGATAAAGGTAAAAGGTAAGGGTAAAAAAGAAAGAATTATACCTATTGGAAAACCAGCATTAAATTGTTTAATTGAATATATTGAAAAAAGACCGAATAAAAAGGAAAAATTTTTGTTTTTGAATAAATATGGAAAAAAACTTACAGAAAGAAGTATTGAGAGAATAGTAAAAAAATACTCTTTAATTTCAGGAATAAATAGAAAGGTTACCCCTCATACTCTAAGACATACCTTTGCTACACATCTTCTTGATAGAGGTGCTGATTTAAGAATTGTTCAGGAATTGCTTGGACATGAAAGAATAACAACCACCCAGATTTATACACATTTAACAATAGAAAAACTGAAACAACTCTATAATAAATTTCATCCAAGAAGTAAATAAATCTTTTAATGTTTTAATCTGAATATTGTAAAATTTTTTGAAATAAAAATCTGTTCTATTAAACTTGCTATATTCATTGTCACCCAGTAAAGTAAAAGACCTGATGGAAAATTGTATAGAATAAAAAGAAACATTAAAGGCATGATTATTGTAAGGGATTGCTGTCCTGGTTCTGCAGGAGTCAATTTTTGTTGGAAATATGAACTTACTGTCATCAAAAATGGTAATATATTCACAGGGAAATTTCCAATTTTAAAAACAGTATCAGGAAGAGAAAGGTCTTTTATCCATAAGATAAAAGGAGCACCTCTTAAAAATATAGAATTTCTTAAAGCAAGGAAAAAACCGATAAATATAGGAATTTGAATTATTGTAGGAAGACATCCAGCAAATGGGTTTATGTTATACTCTTTATAAATATTCATCAGTTCTTTCTGCAACTGATGAGGATTATCCTTATATTTTTTCTGAATGTCCTGTAAGTATGGTCTTAATTTTTGAAGTTGTTTCATTGATTTTAAACTCTTTCTTGTCAAAGGGAAAAATAAAATTTTGATTATAAAAGTTAATATAATTATTGCCCATCCCCAGTTAGGGATAACTTTATGAATACCACTTAAAACAGAGAAAAGAAACCTTCCTATTACAGTAAAAAAACCCTTTCCAAAAATATCCTCTTTTATATAATTTCTTGCAACAAAATAATCAGAAGGTCCTGCATAAAATTTTAAATCAATTGTTTTTTCTTCTCCACTTTCCAAAATAAAGTTTTCATCAATAAGTTTGACACATATATATTCATTTTCAGGCAAAACATAAACTGTTGATTTTTCTGGAAGATATATAAAAATTAAGGAGTATCTTAAATTTAAACCCACCCATCTACAATTTTTATAAACTTTCTCTTCTTTTATTCTATAAGGGTCTAAAAATACAGGCAACTTATTTATACTGACAATTATTTTAGGCGGGATATATCCCCTCTGAGTGGTTAATATTCCTTTATTAATTTTAATAATATCAGTATATCTATCAAATTTTCTTTCTGTTTTTGTCTTATTTTTTATTTTTTCCACATAAGAAAAAATGTAGTCATTGGAAAGAATTTTGTAGGACTTTGAAAGAACAAATTCTGGATTTTCCTTTAACAAAAAAACATTATTATCTCTTACTTCTGCTATATATTCCTTATCATTCAAAAAATTTCCTTCTACAAAAAATAATATCCCTTCATTTAAAGAGAAAAATTTTTCATCCTTTCTTAAAAATTTTTTCAAACCAAGTTCTTTTATATATCCACCTTTCAAATCAAATTTAAGATAATAATCATCATTCTCAAAATCAAATTTTCCTCCCTCAGGAATGGTTGTTTTTTCAGTAATTTTAATTTCTTCCCTGGGTTGAGAAGGTTGCTGTGGTTGATACATTTTATATTTTGATGCCTGATATTTACTGAATGTAAATATAATAAGAATTGAAATCAAAAAAGCAAGAAAAATTCTTATTTCTTCTTTCATTTTATCCATTTTTCCACAGGGTCATAACCACCTTTATTAAATGGATGACACTTTAATATCCTTTTTATTCCTACAATAAATCCTCTAAATCCACCTTTTTCAATTGCCTCAATCATAAATTGGGAACAACTTGGAAAAAATCTGCAATTATTTCCTAAAAAGGGAGATATTAAAAATTTGTAAAATTTAATCAAAAAAATTATAAATTTCATTTTTTATATTTTCAAAAGTATTGTAAATTTGATTTTTTGTTTTTCCAATTGATTCTTTTTTCAATAGAAATAAAAAATCTCCTTTTTTAAAGTTTTCCCTTACAAATTCTCTTATCAACCTTTTAACCCTATTTCTTTTCACAGGATTGCCTATTTTACCGCTTGCTATAAAACCAATTTTTAAGTCATCCCTTTTTTTAAAATATAATATGAAATCTTCTGTCTCAATCTTTTTACCCTCTTTTAAAATATCTCTAATCCTTTTTCTTATCATCCAGCCAGTCTTTTTCTTCCCTTCCTTCTTCTGTTATTTATAATCTTCCTTCCGCTTTTGGTTGACATCCTTGCTAAAAATCCTATTTTCCTCTTTCTTTTTAATTTATGGGGTCTAAATGTTATTGACATTTTAAACCTCCATCTTAAAATTTATATTTTATCATTTAAAATTAAGTTCCTCAAATCCAGTTGATTTAAGTTTTTTCAAAAAAGAAAAATCTGTAAGATTTAAATTTATAGGAGTGATTGAAACATAACCATTTTTGACTGCATCAACATCACTTCCTTCCTCTTTTTCAACTTCCTTAAAATTACCTTTAAGCCAGAAATAAAGATTACCCCTTGGGTCTATTCTCCTTTCATATTCTTCATTAAATCTACTTTCACTTTGATATGTAATTTTTATACCCTTTATCTCCTCAATTTTTTTATTTGGAATATTTATGTTTAAAATTGTATCCCTGGGAAATTTAATATTTCTTATTTTTTCAATCAATTTCAGTGTTATTTTTGCAGAATCTTCATATTTAAAATCTTTATAATCAGCAATTGAAATAGAAATTGATGGAATCCCAAGAATTGCTCCTTCACATGCAGCAGAAACAGTCCCTGAATATAAAATATCCATTCCAAGATTTGGTCCTGAATTTATTCCTGAAATAACCATATCAATTCTCTTTTTTATCAATTCCTTAACCCCGATTTTTACACAATCAACAGGTGTTCCACTTATAACATAATAGAGAAAATTATCAATCTTTATCTCTTTAACTCTTAAAGGATTGAAAAGATTTATAGAATGACTCATAGCACTCTTTTCTGTCTCCGGGACAACTACATAAATATTGTAATATCCCTTTAAATATTTTAACAGAATTTTAAGGCCATCTGAAAAAACGCCATCATCGTTTGTTAATAATATATTCATTTTTGAAAAACCTACCTTTAAAACTGGAGCAGACCGGATTTGAACCGGCAACCTTCCGCATGCGAAGCGGACGCTCTCCCGTTGAGCTACTGCCCCTTTTATTTAATTATACAACTTTATGAAAATAGGTTAAAATTAGAGATATGAAAAGAGCGATTGTTTTTGGTGCAGGTCAGATTGGAAGAGGTTTTATTGGAGAATTGTGTTTTGATTCAGGATATTTTATTGTTTTTGTTGATATTGATAAAAGAATTGTTGAACTTCTTAATATAGAAAAGAAATATCCAATATACCTTCTTGGAGAAAAGAAAGAAGAAAAGATTATTGAAAATTTTAAAGGAATAAATCTGGAAAATGAAAAAGAAATAATAAATGAAATTGTTGAAACTGATATTATTTTTACTTCTGTTGGTGCAAAAAATTTATTTACACTTTCGGGAATAATTGCAAAGGGCATAAAAGAGAGATTTAAAAGAAAAAGAGATTGTTTAAATATAGTTATATGTGAAAATTTACTAAATGCAGGGAAAAAATTAAAAGAAGAAGTTTTAAAAAAGGGTTTTTCACTGAATGAAGAAAAAAAATATCTTGAAGAAAAGATTGGATTTGTTGAGACAGTTATAAGTAGAATGACATCTCCATTAACAGAGGAAGAAAAGAATAAAAATCCATTACTTGTTAAAGTAGAACCATATAAAATTTTGCCTGTGGATAAAAATGCTTTTAAAGGCAAAATTCCTGAAATAGTTGGTTTTTTACCTGTCGATAATTTACATCAATATGAAGAACTTAAACTATTTGGACATAATCTATCACATGTATCTCTTGCCTATCCAGGTTTTTTAAAAGGTTATACTTATATATGGGAGTGTATCAGCGATAGAGAAATTTTTAATCTTTTAATTAATGTCCAGAATGAAGTAAAAAATGCACTTTCCAAAAAGTATGTTTTTAAAAAAGGAGAACTTGAAGAATATTTTTCTGACCTTAATAAAAGGTTTGGAAATAAACTTCTTTCAGATACTGTTTTTAGAGTTGGCAGGGAACCTTTAAGGAAAATCAGTAAAAATGAAAGAATTGTGGGTGCTATAAATCTCTGTCTTGAATATAATATTTTCCCTGAAAATATATGTTTTGTTTTAGCAACTGCTTTATGTTATAATTATTCTTTAGACGAAGAAGCCATTAAAACTCAAAAACTTATTGAAGAAAAAGGGATTGATTTTATTTTGAAAGAAGTATGTGAAATTAAAGATACAAGGATAGTTGAAAAAGTTAAAAAAATATACAAGGAAGTAAAAAATGAAAGCAGCAATTTTAAAAGATATTGAGAAACTTGAAATAGAAGATATTAAAATTCCTGAGCCAAAAGAGAATGAAATTCTTATAAAGGTTAAAAGTTGTGCTATATGTGGCACAGATATAAAAGTTTTCCATCACGGACATAAACATATTGTATTTCCAAGAATTACAGGTCATGAAGTAAGTGGAATTGTTGTTAAAGTCGGGAAAAATGTCAATGAATATAAAGAAGGAGATAGAGTTGCTGTTGCTCCTGCAATTCCATGTGGTAAATGTTATTATTGCAGAAAAGGACAGCAAACAATGTGTGATAATTTAAAAGCAATTGGATACCATTACGATGGTGGATTTGCTGAATATATGCTTGTTCCTGAAAATGCTGTATTAAATGGATGTGTAAATAAAATACCAGATAATCTCTCATTTGAAGTTGCTTCAATCGCAGAACCACTTGCATGTGTTATAAATGGACAGATTTTAAGTAAAATTGAAGTAGGAGATATAGTTTTAATTCTTGGTGCAGGTCCAATAGGAATTTTACATTCTCTTTTAGCAAAAATAAATGGTGCAGGAAAGGTAATACTTGCAGATATAGCAGAAGAAAGAATTAAGGAAGCAGAATTTACAGGAGTTTATCTTATTGATATGAGTAAAGAAGACATTTATGAAAAGGTTAAAAAGATTACAGAGGGACATATGGCTGATAGAGTTATTGTTGCTGTTGGGAGTAAAAACGCTCAGGAAATATCTCTAAAACTTGTTGCAAAAAGAGGTTCAATTAATTTTTTTGGTGGACTACCAAAGGACTCCCCTTACATTCAGTTTGATAGCAATCTATTACATTATGGAGAATTTTTTGTTGTAGGAACTCATGGCTCAACCCCTTTACATAATAAAATTGCTATTGAACTATTATCTTCAGGAAGAATAAATGTTGAAAAATTGATAACCCATAAATTACCACTTGAAAGAATAAAAGAAGGTCTTGAACTTGTAGAGAATAAAAAGGGTCTTAAAATTTTAATTTTTCCTTAAAGGGAGAAAAAATGGAAAAAATTACAAAAGAACTTGCAGTTAAACTACTTAAACAGATGATGGAAATAAGACAGTTTGAAGATATGATAATGGAATTACTTGCAAAGAATATTGCTGAAGGTGGTTCTCATCTTTATGCAGGGATGGAAGCAGTTGCAGTAGGAGCAATTTCTGTTATAAATCCAGCTGATTATATAACAAGCACTCATAGAGGTCATGGACATGCGATAGCAAAGGATGGCGACTTAAAAGCACTTATGGCAGAGATTCTTGGTAAAAAAACAGGTGTCTGTAAAGGGAAAGGAGGTTCCTTACATCTTGCAGACCTATCAAAGGGAAATCTTGGAGCAAATGGAATAGTTGGAGGAGGTATTGGAATAGCAACAGGAGCAGGACTTTCAATTAAATTACAGAAACAGAATAAAGTGGTTTTATGCTTTTTTGGAGATGGTGCAACAAATAATGGGATATTTTTTGAATGTTTAAATATGGCTTCTTTATGGAAATTACCTGTTGTTTATATATGTGAAAATAATAAATATGCGATGAGCGTCTCTGTTGAAAGGTCTCATGCAGTTAAAGATATAGCAAAAAAAGCACTTGCATTTGACATGCCAGCAGAAAATGTTGATGGTCAGGATGTCCTTGCAGTAAGAGAAGTTGTGAGTAAATGGGTAAATTATGCAAGGAATGGTAATGGACCAAGTTTTATAGTTGCAAATACTTATAGATATTATGGACATAGTAGAAGTGACCCAAGAGTTTACAGAACAAAAGAAGAGGAAAAATTCTGGAAAGAAAGAGACCCGATTATAATTTTTTCAAATAAGATGAAAGAGCAAAATATTTTAACAGAAGAAGAAATAAATGCCATTGAAGAAGAAGTAAAAAAAGAAATTGAAGAAGCAGTTGATTTTGCAATAAAAAGTCCATATCCTGAACCTGAAGAATTATATACTGATTTATATGTTTGAAAAAGGAGTAAAAATGAGAGTGATAACTTACAGACAGGCATTAAATGAAGCACTTGATGAAGAAATGGCAAGAGATGAGAGAGTTTTTTTATTTGGTGAAGATATAGCAATTTATGGAGGTGCTTATGGTGTTACAGCAGGACTTTGGCAGAAATATGGAGACCAAAGGGTAATTGACACACCAATTTCAGAAAATGCCATTGTTGGAACCGCTCTTGGTGCTGCTTTAACTGGATTAAGACCTGTTGCTGAAATTATGTATATTGATTTTATTGGACTTTGTATGGACCAGTTAAATAATCAGGTTGCAAAAATAAGATATATGTTTGGTGGAAAATGCACAGTTCCCCTTGTAATAAGAACAGAAGGAGGAGCAGGAAGAACCCTTGGAGCACATCATTCACAGAGTTTAGAAGCATGGCTTATACATATTCCAGGGATTAAAGTTGTTATGCCTTCAACTCCTTATGATGCAAAAGGTCTTTTAAAAAGTTCAATAAGAGATGATAATCCAGTTGT
>CAYNUP010000149.1:0-3359 GCA_964400565.1 uncultured bacterium
AGGTAGAGGATATTAAACCATATGAAATTCCAAGAATGAAAGAAGTTCCTGCATTATGGGGCAATATAATCCATGAAAGTGTTCAAAATGTATTCAATGAAGAAAAAAATAAGCCAGTTGAACGCTCAAAAATAAAGGAATATAAAGATAAGTTTGAATATTATATTCATCAAGGAATAGAAAAAAATGTAAAAGAAAGGAAAATTTCTAAAATTTACAGTGATATTCTTAAGTTAAGATATAAGGAGATACTTAATAAATTTGAAAAAATAATAGAAAATCATATTGGAAATATCTTTATAGAATTTGAAAAGGAAATAGAATTTGAAAACGAACATATAAAATTGAATGGAAAAGTGGATATAATTGAAAAACTGAATAAAGAGGGTAAAGATAAATTGGCAATAATTGATATAAAGACAGGAACATCCCAATATTTCAGTTATACAGAAGACGCTTTTTTCAAAAAATTTAATATACAGATTCCATTATATGTGTGGATTTACTCAAAACAACACAATATCTTGTATGATAAGATTAAAGGAGTAATTTGGAGTTTTACATTTCTTGAAGATGAAGAAAATATAGAAAAAATATATGATTTTACAAAATCAGGAAAACATAATTACAGATATCTTGAAAAAATAGAAGATTTTTTAAACCAGAAGACCAAGGAAATAATGAGTGGTGATTTTTCTTTTATCCCTGATGCCGAAAAATGCGAGTATTTTTGTGAATATAAGGAGATGTGTATATATGGAGAATAAAATTCCTTTTGTAGCAGTTATTAAAGAAGCATCTGCAGGAACAGGGAAAACTCATTCAATAATGGAGGAAATTCTAAAATTGAAAGAAAAATATAATTCATATGATATTTTAAAAAGAATCCTTGGTATATCATTTTCAGAATCTGCTGCGATAGAATTGAAAGAAAGGTTAATTTCCTTAATTTTTGACCAATACAAAAATGCTTCTGAAGAAGAAAAAGTAAAAATTGAGAATATACTTTTAAATTTAAATTTTTCAACAATTCACTCATTTGCAAGAAAAATTCTTAAAAGATTTTCTATCTTTATAGGAATTGACCCATTTTTTCAGGTGATTGATGAAAATGAAAGTCAGATATTATTTTCAGAAGCAATGAGTAAAGTTTTTTCCAATCCTGAAAAACTTAAAATTTTTTATGAGATTATGAAGAATTTAAAATTAAACAATTTTTCAGAAATAATTTTTGCTATGAGGAAATTACATCCCTATTTATTTTTAGGAGAACCATTATATCATGCTTCCTTAACAAAAAAAATAACTGATTTTTATAAGATGATTGAGGAAGCATATTTAAATTCTAAAATTCAACTTGGATATTTGGATTTTAATGACCTTGAAAAATTTACTTATAAAACTTTGCAGGAGCATCCTCAATCTCTTTTAATTCTTGAAGATTTTGATGAAAAAATAAATTTTATATTTGTAGATGAATTTCAGGATACAAATTTACTTCAATGGGGAATAATTAAAAAACTTATAGAAGAATGGATATCTGGATATGGTGCTAAAGCAGAAAAGGGAGAAGAGTATGGAATTTATATTGTAGGGGATAAAAAACAGTCAATTTATAAATTTAGAGGCGGAGAAAAAGAAGTTTTTGAAGAAGCCAAAAAGGACCTTAAAGGTTATTTTATATCTGAAAAATTGAGAGAGAATTATAGAAGTTCATCTGAAATTATAGAATTTGTCAATAATGTTTTTAAAGAAGAAAATGACTGGAAGGATGAGGAACTTATATTTGGTGGAAAAATAAAAGATGTTCCTTCAAAAATAGAAATAAGTTTATTTGAAGATAAGGAAAAAGAATATGAATGGATATGCAATAAAATACTGGTACTGGTTAATAATGATAAACTTCAAATAGTTGATAGAAAGGATAACAAAGTAAGAAAAATTGAGTTTAAAGATATTCTTATATTACTCCGGAAAAGAACAAAAAGTTTCAGCATACTTGAAGAGAAACTAAAAAAAAATAATATTCCCTATGTAATTATTGGTGGAATTGGATTTTATCAGGAACCAGAGATAAAATTTTTACTTTCCCTTCTTTATGTTCTTGTAGACCCTACAGATAGATATGCTTTATGGAATGTTAAAAACTCAATTTTTAGAATAGACGATAAAAAAATTGATAAATGGAGAGAAACGATGGGACAATATGAAATTTCATTTTTAATAGAAGAAATATTGAATCAAATTAATTTCTGGGGTTTTCTTAATACTCAACAGTTAGCAAATGTGGAAAAATTTCTATCAATTTTACAGAATCAGGCACATCTTCCCCTTTTTCAAATAGTCAGAAATTTTAGAGAATTATCTTTTAGCACTTCTGAGCCAAAAGCAGATATTTATTCTATACATCAGAATGCTGTAAAAATTATGACCATCCATAGAGCAAAAGGGATTGAATCTCCTGTGGTATTTCTTACAAATCTGGAAGAGATTAATTATAGAATTTTAAGTGATGATTTTTTCTTTTATAAAAAAGAAAAGGATGGATACTTATATGTTTATAGGGATGAAAGCGATGAAAATTTTAGAGAAGAATTTAAAAATTGTATGATAGAAGAAGAAAAGAGGATACTTTATGTTGCTTTAACAAGATCAATGCAATTTTTATTTATTTCAGGAGATATTAATAAAAAGACCTATGTGATGAATAAAATTGTTAGTTTTTCTGAAAAATATCCAGGCATTTTTGAAGAAGGTGTTCCTTTAAGTTATAAAGAAGAAGTTGTAGAAAAACCAGTAGAAGCAATTTCTGTTAAATCCACGCCAATTTTTTCATTTACAAAAGAAAAAAAAGAAAAAGGGATTTTTTATTCAGAAACAATTATAGGTGATATTGTTCATAGGATCATTCATGAGATAAGTGAGGGCAAATTAGAATATTGTGAGGGAAAAATTAGAGAAAGAGTTAAATTTTATCTTTTAAAACATACTGAAAGACCGGAAAATTATGAAGGAAGAATTATGAAAATTTTTAATTGTATAGATAAAAATGAGGAAATAAAAAAGATTGTAAAAGAAAACATTTCTGATAATGTTAAAAGTGAATTTCCTTTTATTTGCGAAATTGATGGAAAAATTTATGAAGGTGTAATTGATAAAATTTTTGTTGAAAAGGAGAAAGTTAAAATTTATGATTTTAAAACATATTTTAAGGAGGCAGAAAATTATAAAAAACAACTTGAAATCTATAAAAAATCTGTCAAAAAAATGTTTAAAATTGAAGATGTGGAATGTTATATAATTGACTTTTCAAAGGGTAAGATAATAAAGATTGACATTTAAAAAGCAAAATTTTAAAC
>CAYNUP010000150.1:0-2444 GCA_964400565.1 uncultured bacterium
ACCATAAATATTTTGAAAAATCAAAAGAAATTTTCTTTTTATTTAAAAATTGAGTTGTTATACCCATTAAAAACCAGAAATACATACTTGTTGAAGGATTTCTCATATTTGTAGAGAAAATATTATCAAAAAGCACACTTATTATTCCGCCAAGTATTCCTGGCATGAAGATATTAAATTTTTTCCCTTTATTTTTTAAAGTGCCTATAATAAGAAATAAAATTAAAGATATGAAAAGTAAAAGCCCTATTAATCCAGTTTCACTCCATATTTCAAGGAATTCATTATGGGGATGATTTGTTACAGGTCTTGATTCTGGCTGAAGGAAATATTCTTTAACTCTAAAATAAGGATAGAAAAATATAAAATTTCCTAATCCCCATCCTAAAAATGGTTTTTTCAATATCAATCTCCATGTTCCTGTCCATATATAATATCTTATGTTATTTTTATACCATATAATTATTTTTGGTGAAAAAAAGATAATTAAAACTAAAGTTATAAATAATCCTGCATATTTTATAAACCATTTTTTTTCTAAATTATGGAAATACCAGATAAATGCAATCCCTAATATAAAAGCCATTATCGCAGCTCTTGAATTTGCTACAATTAACCCCCATAAACCAAAGAATAAACAGGAAAAATTCAATAATAATAAGAAATTACTATATTTGTCTTTTTTATATTCTTTATAATTTAAAATATTTGAAAAACTTATACATAAAACCATTATTATATGACCCGCATAGAAATTTGGATTACCAAAAGTTGATATTGCATAATGTCTTGGTCCATAGAACTGACAGATTCCTATTATTGAAGCAATAAGTCCACTTACAATCCATATATAAAAAATTTTTTTATCAAATGACAAATTTGAAGAAATAATAAAAATAAGAAAATAGAGGATATAAATTTCAAGACTTTTACCCGCTTCAAATTTAAAAGATGCATAAAAAGAAGATATTAAAATCCAGATAAAAAAAATGACTGGAAAATAAAAAAAATTTGAAAACTCAAAATCCTTTTTTTCAAAAATGTAATGGACGGAAATTAAAAGGCAGAAAAGTAAACCCATCAAATTTTTTATCAGGGTGTAATCATAGGCAAGTTTAAAATTAAGGAGTGGACCTCCTAAAAAGAAAATAAGCAATCCTGTGAGATAATAAATCCTAATTTCATTTTTCTCTTTCATAAAGTTAAATTTTATCACAGGAATAAAAAATTTGAAATTTTTTAAAGTATGGCTAAAATTTTAATGAGGCAATTTGGGCACTTTATTTAATATTTTTTTGAATTGAGGTAAAATATAACAAAAAGTTTAAGAAGTTATAAAGGCGAAAGGTATGGATTAATAAATTTTTTGGAAAGGAGAAGAGATGGATTTTATAAAAATAGGTAATTTGAAAATAAGTCGTTTAATCCTTGGGAGTAATCCATTCAGTGGTTTTTCTCATCAAGGTCCAAATAGAGATATGGAAATGATGAGATATTATACCTGTAATAGAATTAAAGAAGTTTTAAGAGAGGCAGAAAAAATTGGGATTAATACGATTATTGGACGTGCTGATCACCATATAATGAGAGTTCTTATGGAATATTGGGATGAAGGAGGTAATCTTCAGTGGATCGCTCAGACATGTCCTGAATTAACGATAGAAAAGGGAATATATAATGCAATTATAGGAGGTGCAAAAGGTTGTTTTATCCATGGCGGAGTTATGGATTTTCTTTTTGCAAATAATAGATTAGAAGAGATTCCACTTGCTATTGAAAAAATAAAGAAAGCGGGTCTTATTGCAGGAGTAGCAGCACATAATCCAGAAGTACTATTATGGGCAGAAAAAAATCTGGATGTAGATTTTTATATGTGTTCTTATTATAACCCTTCCCTAAGAGACAAAGACCCTGAACATAAGTCAAATGTAACGGAAAGATTTAGGAAAGAAGATCGGGATAGAATGGTAGAAGTGATAAAGATATTAAAAAAACCAGCAATCCATTACAAGATTATGGCAGCAGGAAGAAATAATCCTGAAGAAGCGATTTCTTTTGCAGCAAAACATATGAGACCACAGGATGCTGTATGTATTGGAGTTTTTATTAAAGACAAGCCCTATATTCTACAGGAAAATTTATCTCTTTTACAAAAATATTTGGCATCTTGACAGAGAAAAGAAGAATCACTGAAAGATAAAAAGATTTTGTTGGAAGATGTTTTTATAATAGAAGCGCTGAGATTAAATATAAAAAAGTAAAAGTTGTACATTAAGAAATAAACTTATGGGGGAAGGTATATTAAATGAGTAGCCAACATTAAAAAATTGAAAATGGAATTTCTTCAAAGAATTGCGAAGTATTGGAAAACTTAAACATAATAAGAGAAGGCGGGCACCATATTTTCTCAAAATTATATATCGCTTAAATATTTTTTGTAAGAC
>CAYNUP010000151.1:0-10762 GCA_964400565.1 uncultured bacterium
GCATAATCCATTATTTCTTAAAATTCTCTCAACTGTGCACTGAGGAAGTTTATTTTCATATATTGTAAAAAGAATATCTGTTTATAAGGTCGTATATCCAAATGTATCACATAAAGTTATTCAATATACAGAAAATGGAGTTGAGTATATAAAAACAATAATTTATACACCTTTTGGAGAACTTGAAACAACTCAGAGAAAAACATCTCAAACAGAAGATTTTACTACATGGAAAGTAACACATATATTTAAAAATCCTGAAGATTATAAAAAAATTTTATTTATGGTTAAGGATGCGCAATATTTACCCAATTACGAAGAATATATTGAGTTAGAAAAAGAATGCGGAAATGATATTTTTTTAAGAGGGTATATTGCTACAACCCCATTACACCTTATAATGATTGATTATATGGGAATTGAAAAATTTTCTGAAGAATGGGCAGAAAGGAGAGATGAAATTGAAAAATTATATAAAGTAATGTCAGAAAAATTGAGAGAAATTTATTCAATAGTTGCAGATTCTCCATGTCTTGCATTTAATTTTGGTGGAAATGAAACAGGAAATGTTATGGGGAGGGAAAGATTTGAAAAATATGTTTTGCCTCTTTATTATGAAGCATCAGAAGTTTTACATAAAAAGGGGAAAATTTTTGGTCCTCATTTAGATGGGAATAATAAAGTATGGGCTGATTTAATTGCAAAGGCACCTATTGACTATGTTGAAGCATTCTCTCCTTACCCCGATACTGATATGGAATTTCAAGAGGCATATAATTTATGGAAGGATAAAATATTATGGATAAACTTCCCTTCTTCTTTACATCTCTCCTCAGAAGAAAAAATTAAAGAAACTGCTGCCAGATTTATAGAAATTGCAAAAAATGATTATAGATTAATTATTGGAATTACGGAGGATATACCAAGAGATAGATGGCAGAAAAACTTACTTTACATTTCAGAAGTTATAAATAAATTCTCTCTTTAGTTTTTATGGAATAATTCTTTCTAAAAAATATTTTAAAATATTAGAAAAGTGATAAAATAGTTTATAGAGAAAATGTACAAAGTACTTGCAAGAAAATATAGACCACAAACCTTTGAAGAGGTATGCGGACAAAGAGAGGTGGTTGAAACTTTAAAAAAAACAATCCAACTTAAAAGGATTGCTCATGCTTATCTTTTTGCTGGACCAAGAGGAGTTGGAAAAACTACAATTGCAAGAATATTTGCAAAAGCATTAAACTGTGTAGAAGGACCTATACCAATACCCTGTAATAAATGTGATAGTTGTATTGAAATAACAAATAGTTCTTCTCTTGATGTTCTTGAAATTGATGGGGCTTCACAGAGAGGGATTGATGAAATAAGAAGTTTAAGAGAAAATGTAAATCTCCTTCCCGCTAAGTCAAGATTTAAAATATATATAATAGATGAGGTACATATGCTAACAGATCCAGCATTTAATGCTTTATTGAAAACACTTGAAGAACCGCCAACTTATATTAAATTTTTCTTTGCTACAACTGCTCCTGAAAAAATACCTCCAACTATAATTTCAAGATGTCAGAGATTCAATCTAAAACCACTGAAAAAAGAAGAAGTGAGAAAAAAACTTACTGAAATTTGTGAAAAAGAAAATATTGAGATAGAGGATAAAGCAATAGATGAAATATATGAATTCTGTGAAGGTTCTTTAAGGGATGCAATAAGTTTACTTGAACAAATTTTTATATTTTCTGAGGGAAAAATAAAATTAGAAGATGTAAAAAATTTGCTTGGATTCCCTGAAGAAAAAAGTGTAGAAGATATTTTAAAAAATATAGTGGATAAAAATTATATAGAAAGTATCAAAAATTTCCATAAACTTGTTTCAGATGGAAAAGACCCTGTTTTAATTCTTGAAAATATGATTAGAAAAATTAAAAATGTTATTGCATTAAAAGTAGGTCTTCTTGAAAATATTGATTTAAATCCTGATTTCTTTAATTGTTTTAAAGATTTGGAAATTGAAAAAATATTTGAGGGAGTAAATTATATTATTGAATTTAAGGATAGAATAAGAAGAGAAAGAGACCCTCTTTTAATGTGTGAAATTTTGATTTTAAAACTTATCCAACTTCTGGGGAAAGAGAAAATATTAGAGAAAACTCCTGATAAAAAAGAAGAAAATTTTGAAACAATTTTTGATATAAAATTGGAAGAGGAAAACAGAAAAAAGGAAAAAATACAGGAACAAGGAGAAAAAAAGAAGGAAGAGAGAGAATTTAACTGGGAAAAAATCCTTCAAGAGATAAAAAAAACAAAACCAACCTTAGAAGCAGCGTTAAGAGAAGGGAAATTTGAAAAAATTGAGGGAGAGAATATTTATATATCTTTTGAAAAAAAATATAATTTCCATAAATCAATGGTTGAAACTCCGTCAAATAAAATAAATATAGAAAAAATAATTTTTGAATATACAGGGAAAAATTATAAAATAATACCTATATTAAACGAAAATAGTAGATCAATTATTGAAAATCCAGAGGTAAAAAAAATAGTGGAATTTTTTAATGGTGAAATAATTCAAGTGGAGGAATAAAATGGGAATATTTGATAATTTAAAACAAATTGCGCAGTTAAGACAGCAGGCATCTCAATTTCAAAGAATGCTGGAATCAAAAATTGTGGAAGTTTCTTCTCCAAATAATGAGATAAAATTGAAAATTAACGGAAAGATGGAAATTTTAAATATTGAAATTTCTGAAGATATACTTAAACCTGAAAATAAAAGTTATATTGAAAAACTTATCAAAAAAACATTCTTGAACGCTCAAAAAGAAGTGGAAAAAATAATAGCGAATGAATTTAAATCTGCAATTGGTTCTTTTCCATTTTGAAATATGGCTCTCTATCCTGAAATAATAGAAAAACTTATAGAAAAATTTAAAAAACTCCCAGGGATAGGTCCTAAAAGTGCAGAAAGGATTATTTATTATTTAATTGAAAGTCCTGATAAAGAAGTAATATCCCTTGGAGAAACAATAATTTCTTTAAAAAGGGAAGTTAAATTATGTAAGAAATGTTTTAATTTTTCAGAAAAGGATTTATGTAATATATGCCTTGATGAAAAAAGGGAAAATATTATATGTGTTGTTGAAGAAGTAAAGGATTTAATCTCAATTGAAAAAACAGATTTTAAAGGGAAATACCATGTATTATGGGGAAGATTATCAATGATTGATAATACTGGTCCAGAAGAACTAAAAATTCCACAGTTGATTGAAAGAGTTAAAAATGAGGGAGTAAAAGAAGTAATAATAGCAACAAATCCAACACCTGAAGGAGAAAATACAGCAACCTATATTTCAGAAATATTAAAAAAACTTGGTGTTAAACACTCAAGAATTGCTATTGGACTTCCTCTTGGAAGTGAACTTGAATATATAGACAGCCATACTTTAAAAAAAGCCATTGAAGGGAGGAAAGAATTATAAAATTTCTTTTAAATATAACATTTATACTTTTTTCTTTTATTGGAAGATATTTCCCGGAAAAAATCTGTTATTTTATTGCGTGGATTCTTACAGAAATTAGATACATTTTTACTCCAAATTTAAAAAAAATAATGAAAAAAAATATTGAAATAATTTTAAAATTCAAGGAAGGCAAAGATTATACAGAAGAAGATTTAAGAAAGTATGTTAAAGAGGTATATCATAATTTTGGGAGATATATGACAGAATTTTTTACAATTCCGAAATTAAATTATAAAAAGGTAAAAGAAAGGGTAATTGTTGAAAACATAGAATTACTTGAAGAATCTTTATTAAAAGGAAAAGGAGTGATTGCTCTGACCGCTCATATTGGAAACTGGGAACTTGCAGGAGTTGTCACTTCAATTTTAGGATATAAAATATGTGCTGTTGTTATTCCATATTTAACTCCCAAGATAACAGAAATATATAAAAAAATAAGAGAAAGTAAAGGAGTAGAAGTTATTTTTACAGGTTCAAATCCAAAAGATTTTGTAAGATTTAAAAAAGAGAATAAAGTTTTTGCGATACTTGGAGATAGAGTTTTTACTGAAAAAGGAGTGATTGTTGATTTTATGGGTAAAAAAGCAATTTTTCCAAGAGGTCCTGCAACTTTAGCCATTAAATTAAAAACTGAATTTATAGCAGGCTTTCTTGTAAGGGAAAATAATAAATATAGATTGTTTTTTGAAAAGATTGATTATCCTCCACCAGATTTAGACGAAGAAAAAAGAATTGATTACTTACTTTACCAGAGTGTTAAAAAAATTGAAAATGTTATATTAAAATATCCAACTCAATGGCTCAATTTTCAGGATATATGGGTAGATTAAAATGAAAAAAAGGTATAATTTTGAAGATGCAGTAAAGATAGTTGAAAAATTAAGAAAAAAATGCCCATGGGATAAAAAACAGACAAATGAAAGTATTTTGAAGTATTTAAAAGAAGAAACACAAGAATTTATAAAAGAGGTAAAAAGGAATGATTACAGGGGGATGAAAGAGGAACTTGGAGATATTTTGCTTCAGGTTCTTTTTCACTCCCAGATTTTAAAAGAAAAAAATATACTTACAATTGAAGATGTTATTGATAATCTATGTAGAAAAATGATAAGAAGACATCCTCATGTTTTTGGAAATAAAAAAGTAAAAAGTGAAAAGGAAATAATAGAAACATGGGAAAAAATTAAAAAAAGAGAAAAAATTGAAAAGAGTTAATTTATATTAAAATTTTGTCATAACAGTATACTTAATCAATTCTTCTCCATTCTTTTTAACCTTTACAGGAAATTTTATAGTATATGCATCCAGTTTTTCATAATCATGCGTTTTTTCTGTTATTTCCCATGTTCCATAAAGACGCTCAATTACTTCAACAACAATATCTTCATTTTTAAAGTTTTTAATTTTTATTTCATATGTATCCTTATAAACCTGATGACTTATCTTTTCATGAGATAGAATCTTCCTTTCTCCTTTAATGTCAAAGGCGTTCCCAATAGAAAGTTTTACCTTCTCACCAATGGGTGTATGGGATATTAAATTTTCTCCTATAAATAAACTACCATCTTTTTCCTTTTTAAAAATTCTTATTTTCCCAAAAGGCAATACTTCATCTTCATTTTTAAATTCAATAAAAACATTAACTTTTTCATTATATGGTAAATTTCTCCAGTTGTCATAATAATAATATCTGTAAGTCGCACCCTCATAAACATACTTTTTCTCAACTTTTATATCTTTTTTTGAAAGAAAATTTATCTGTTTTATTTCACCATCATTTATATCTGTTTTACCTTTTAATGTATATTTATGATATTCAAAAAAAGGTTTTTCCTCAAAAGATGGAATTGCCTGTGCAGTTTTCATCTCTCCTACCATCAATTTATCTCCCATCACTTCTCTTTCAATCATTTTTTTTACCTCTCCTGCAATAAGAACTATGGAAGCATCTTTAAAATCATATCCAGACCTGTTATCAATTGTTACAAATCCAGAAAGGTCAAGTTTATTTTTTTCTTCATCATACTCACCTGTATAATCAGATTTCCAGTTTATGTTTGAAGTTGTATATTTAAGTAAAATTTTATGTAACCCTTTTTTGTTATTCTGAACAAGAAATTTAAGTTGTACTTTATAAACAAAATCTTCTATTTTATCAAATTCTATCCTTTCCAATTCATGCCTGTTTAAAATCAAAATTTTATCCTTTGTTTCTATTCCAATATTATTTGAATCATAAAATAATAAACTTCCTGAATAAATTTCTCCTTTCTTGCTCACCGCAATTATTTGCCTGCCTATATTTTTCAAAAAAACTTTATCAGAGGTAAAAATATCTGAATTATATACCTGATGCAAAATAATAAAATCAGAAGGAAAATTTAAAGAACAAATTTGAATACTTGTAGGTTCAATAAATCTGGGAATGTCTGAAAAAACTATTTCTTTTTTACCTGTATCTATTTCCATTTCTCTTACTTCACTGCAAACAGCAAAATTCTGGTTATAAATAATAAGTGTCGTTTCTTTACTTTCAATTATAAAAACTTTAAATAAAATCAGGATAATCAAAATTTTTTTCATAAAATATCCCCTTTTTTAAATCTTGTCTTTTAAATTTGACATTTCAATTGCTGAAAGTGCTGCAAGCCATCCTTTATTTCCTGCTTTTGTTCCTGCTCTTTCAATTGCCTGTTCTGTACTGTCTGCCGTTATAATTCCAAAAGTTACGGGTATCTTTCCGGAATAATTTGCCTGAGATATTGCCCTTGCTATCTGAGAAGAAACATATTCAAAGTGTGGTGTATCTCCCCTTATAATTGCTCCAAGACAAATAAGTGCATCATATTTACCACTTTCAGTTAATTTACCAACTGCATAGACCATTTCTACTGCTCCTGGAACCCAAATAATTTCAATATTACCCTCATCAACATTATGTCTTTTTAAACAATCAATTGCTCCTTCTAAAAGTCGTTTTGATATAAATTCATTAAATCTACTTACAATTATTCCAAACTTTTTCCCTTTACCATCAAGATATCCTTCAATTATCTTCATTTTTCCTCCTTTTTTATATCAATTAAATGTCCAAGTTTTTCTTTTTTTGCTTTTAAATAATTTTCAGTATAGGGATCTGGTTCTATTTCTATTGGAATTCTATCAACAACTTCAATTCCATATCCTTCAAGCCCTACTATTTTTCTTGGATTATTTGTTAAAAGACGAATTCTTGTAAGTCCAAGGTCAACAAGAATCTGTGCTC
This sequence comes from uncultured bacterium, assembly GCA_964400565.1. Taxonomy (GTDB): domain Bacteria; phylum Ratteibacteria; class UBA8468; order B48-G9; family JAFGKM01; genus JAMWDI01. The sequence continues at coordinate 6,787 of CAYNUP010000151.1, forward strand.
CAATTCCATAATCCCTTAAATCTGGAGGAAATCCAAGTTTTAGATTTGCTTCAACTGTATCAAGTTTCTCTTCATCCTGTAATTTATAAGCCATAATTTTGTTAACAAGTCCAATCCCCCTTCCCTCCTGAGGAAGATATATAAGAACACCCCTCCCTTCTTTCTCTATCATTTCAAGTGCTTTATGAAGTTGTTTTCCACAATCACACCTTTTTGAATGGAAAATATCGCCTGTAAGACACTGAGAATGAACTCTTACAAGAATACTATCATTTTCGTCTTTAAGTTTTAACTCCCCTTTTACAAGTGCAATATGATAATTTTTTTCAATTTTATCTCTGTAAAGAATAAGTTTAAAATCTCCAAATTCAGTTGGTAAGAATGTCTCAACAACTCTTTCTACAAGTTTTTCTCTTTTTCTTCTATACTCAATTAAATCCTTTATGGTTATAATTTTTAAATTATGTTTTTGGGCAAATTTAACCAAATCAGGTAATCTCGCCATACTCCCGTCATCCTTCATTATCTCGCATATAACACCTGAAGGATAAAGTCCTGCAATTCTTGCAAGGTCAACTGCTGCTTCTGTATGCCCTGCCCTTACAAGAACTCCTCCTTCCTTTGCTCTTATTGGAAAAACATGTCCTGGCTTTGCAAAATCTTGGGGTTTTGAATTCTTATCTATCAAAAGTTTAATTGTAAATGCTCTATCATAAGCAGAAATTCCTGTTGTGACTCCATAGGCAGCATCAACACTTACTGTAAAATCTGTTTCATGTAATGCAGTATTATTTGAAACCATTGGCTGTAAATCAAGTTCTTTTATTCTATCTGGTAAAAGAGCAACACATATAAGACCTCTTGCTTCCTTTGCCATAAAATTTATTATTTCAGGAGTAACTTTTTCAGAAGCAACAATAATATCTCCTTCATTTTCCCTATTTTCATCATCCACCACAATTACAGGTTTCCCTTCTTTTATATCCTTAATAGCATCTTCAATTGAACTGAATTTTTCCATAATCGTTTCACTTTTAAATTTATTATACCATTTTTCAATAAAGTAAAATAATTAATTTTTGACTTTAACCTAAATTTGTATTATTATTAATATTTGGTTGAAAATTTGGCAAAGGGGAATAATGATTAAAGAAGAAATAGAAAAACTTATAAAACTTCAGGAAATTGACAACGAAATATTTGAAAAACAGGCAGAAATAAATTTATTTTTTCAAAAGGAAAAAGAGTTAAATAAAAAAATTGAAAATAAAGAGAAGGAAATAAAAGAACTAAAAGAAGACCTTAAAAAATTACAACTTGACAAAAAGGAAAAGGAACTTGAAATAAAAAGTTATGAAGAAGAAATTAAAAAATTGAATAAAAAAATTGATGAAGTAAAAACAAATAAAGAATATGAGGCATTGCTTATTGAAATTGCAAATATGAAAAAGAAAATATCAGAAATAGAGGATGAGGTTTTAATATTAATGGAAAAAGAGGATGAATTTCTTAAAAAAGAAAAACTCCTTCTTGAAGAAAAGGAAAAAGTTAAAAATGAGGTTTTAAAAAATATTGAAAATGAAAAAAATAAAACCGAAGCGTTAAAAAAAGAAATAGAGAAGAAAAAAGAAGAAAGAGAATTAATCGTAAAAGAGACCCCTTATGAATTTTATATTTTATACGAAAAAATAAGAAAAAGCAAAAAGAACAATATCGCAATTGTGCAAGTAGAAAATGGAATATGTGGAGGATGTTATATATCCCTTCCTACCTATATAGTTGAAATGGTAAAAAAGAAGGAAAAGATAGTTCAGTGTGAAAATTGCAGTAGAATTTTATATTAATGGAAAAATTTGAAGTTTACATTGACGGTGCTTCTAAAGGAAATCCAGGAGAAAGTGCTTATGGAGTGGTTATATTTAAAAATGGAAAAATATATAAAAAAACAGGGAATTTTATAGGAATTACAACAAATAACATTGCAGAATATCTTTCTTTAATTTTTGCTTTAATAGAGTGCCTTCCTTTTGCAAAAGAAGAAATTGAAATAAAAAGCGATAGTCAACTTCTTGTAAAACAAATGAATGGAGAATACAGGGTAAAAGATAATCAATTAAAAATTTTTAATTTTATTGCAAACTCTTTACTTTTAAAGTATAAAAAAATTAAAATTAAATATATACCAAGAGAGGAAAATAAAATTGCAGATAAACTTGCAAATTCGTTCATTGAAAAGAAAGAAAATTTATTCTGAAGGAGTGACTGGGTGTCCGTCCGCCATATGGCGGAAGGAAAGTCCGGACTCCTGCAGGGAGGGTGGTTCCTAACAGGAACAGGTAGCAATACCTGGAAAGTGCCACAGAAAACATACCGTCCGCCTAATTTTTGGCGGATAAGGGTGAAAAGGCGAGGTAAGAGCTCACCGTTTGCCTGGTGACAGGCAAAGCAAGGCAAACCCCACCCGGAGCAAGGTCAAACAGAACCTATGGGTCCCTGCCCCAAAAGGTTCGGGTAGACCGCTTGAGTCAAAAGGCAACTTTTGACCAAGAGGAATGGACACCTAAAACAGAATCCGGCTTACAAGTCACTCCTTCAGATTTTTAAAAAGGATAAAAATGAATATAGAAAAATGGATTGACAATGGATTGAAACAACTTGAAGAAGAATTTGGTAAGGAAAAGGTAAAAAAAGCAGTTGAATATATAAAAAATTTTGAAGTTGAAATCCCTTCATGGGTTTTTGGTAATTTTGGGGGAGGCAGATTTGGGAATTACACACCTCCTGGATTTGCAAGAAATATTTTTGAGAAAATAGATGATGCTTCATTTGTCCATAAATTGACAGGAGCAACTCCAAGAATAGCAACTCATATTTTATGGGATTTTTCAGAAGATGGAATTTCTCCTGATATTAAAATTGTTGAAAAAGTTTATCAATATGCCAAAGAAAAAGGTATATCTCTTGGAGCCATAAGTCCTACATATTTTCTTACAGGTTCTCATAGAGGCAGTTTTACTGCTCAACAAAAAGAAACAAGAAAAAGGTATATTGAACAAACAATATTTGGAGCAGAAATTTCAAAAAAATATGGGAATAAAATATTGAGTTTATGGTTTCCCGATGGTTCTCTTTATCCAGGACAAATTGATTTAAAGGAAAATTATGAAAGAATGAAAGAATCTTTAATTGAGAGTTATAAAAAAATACCGAAAGATGTAAAAATTCTTATAGAATATAAACTTTTTGAGCCAGGAACATACAGTACTACAATACCTGACTGGGGTACTTCCTATATTCTTGCAAAATCTCTTGGAAAAAATGCAGGAGTTCTGATAGACCTTGGACATCATCCTCATGGAGTAAATATAGAACAGATTGTATCCACATTAATTGCAGAAGATATGTTTTGTGGTTTCCACTTCAATACAAGATATGCTGCTGATGATGACCATGCAGTAGAACCAAATTCACAGATGGCAAGGATTTTCTATGAACTTTTAAAAGTAAATGTTATCTGTAATAAAAACAGAGAAAAAAACTGGGCATACATGATTGACCAGGCAAGTGGAAGAGAAAATAGATTTCATGCAATATTACATTCAGTTGATTCTCTTCAAATTTCTCTTGCAAGGGCAGTTCTTGTTGATATAAAAAACCTTAAGAAACTTCAACAAAAAGATGAAATAATTCTTTCAAATAGATTTTTTAATAATGCCATTTTTCTTTGCGATGTAAGACCCATTGTTTATAAAGCAAGACTTGAAAAAGGTGTGCCTTATGAACCTATAAATACCTATATTGAAAGTGGTTATCAGAAAAAAATAGAAAAGTTAAGAAGGTCCTGGGTTAAGAGATTGTATCCAGTTGGATAAAAGAAAGAATTTTTAAAATATAGTTTTATAAGGCCGGTCATTTCATCAAGATTCATAATAGGAAAGAGAGAAACATTTTTAGGCAATTTTACATAACAACATAA
>CAYNUP010000152.1:0-2327 GCA_964400565.1 uncultured bacterium
CAATTCCTGTTAAACTTATTCTTTATTCTGTTATAATTCTTGTTTATCTTGTTCTTTCAGGATTTTTGCCTTATTTGGTTTTTGTTAGTGGATTGATTTATTTGATTAAAAGATTTTTTAGAGGTTCTTAAAAAATTTATCCCTTTTATGAAAGTAGCATATCTTATACAAAAAAGAAAAATAGTTTTTGAGGAAATTAACCAACCAGAAATAATAAATAATGATGATGTTCTTATAAGAATAAAATGTGTTGGAATATGTGGTTCAGATGTTCATTATTTTCTTGAAGGAAGAATTGGAGACCAAATAGTTAAGAATAAGATAATTTTAGGACATGAAGCAAGTGGTGAAGTAGTTGAAGTAGGAAAATCAGTCAAAAGTTTAAAAAAAGGAGATAAAGTTGCAATTGAACCTGGAATAAGTTGTGGTAAATGTATATATTGTTTAAAAGGAAAACCAAATTTATGTCCCTATGTAAAATTCCTTGGAACTCCACCTGTTGATGGTGCTTTCAGGGAATATATGGTTTTCCCTGAAAAAAATTTAATTAAAATTCCTGATGGACTTGGATTTGAAGAAGGAGTTTTATCTGAACCTCTTGCAATTGGAGTTTATGCCACAAAATTGAGTAAAATTGAAATAGGAGATAATGTTGTAATTTTAGGAGTTGGTCCTATAGGATTATCTGTTCTTTTTTCTGTTAAAATGGCAGGAGCAGGATTGATTGTTGTAAGTGATTTAATTGATGAAAGAATTTCATTTGCAAAAGAGATAGGAGCAGATTATACAGTTGATGCTAAAAGGCAGGATATAGTTGAATTTGTGAAAAAAATCACAGATAATAAGGGAGTTAATATTTCTTTTGAATGTGCAGGAAAAAATGAAACTTTTAAACAAATTATACATACATCTGGAATTGGTGGAAAATGTGTAATTCTTGGTATTCCTTCAGAAGATAGTATAGAATTTAATCCCCATGTTATGAGAAGGAAAGAACTTTTGATTATAAATGTGAGAAGAAGTTCCTTCTGCACAGAAACTGCTTTATATATGATGAAAAATTCAAAAATTCTATTTTCAAAAATAATTACTCATAGATATCCATTTGAAAAACTTGAGGAAGCATTAAATCTTGTTGCAGAATATAAAGATGGTGTTATAAAATGTGTTGTTAATATTTAAATCAAAAGGTATAATATAAAAAAAGGCAAAAATGAAAAGAATGGATGTCTTAAAAGTTGTAATGTTTGTTTTTATTTTGCAGGAAATAGTTTTTTCAAAAGAATCAATAATTTTAAAAAGGAATATTTTTACAGCACCTCCTCCAAAAATTGAAACAAAGAATATTTTAAAACCTCCACCATTGCCTTCTCTTGATTCTATTATAGAAATTTTAGGGATTGTATATTTCCCAAATGATAATTCATTTGTAATTATAAGAGATAAAAGAAAAAATACAGAGGAGATTTATAAAGTAGGTGATAATATTGGACAGGCAAAGATAGTAAAAATAGAAGTTGACAGGGTATTTTTTGAATATGATAATAAAACTATCTGTTTAAATTTTGAAAATAAAGTAGAAGAAGGACCTTTTGTAAGTATATTGAAAAAAGAACCTGAAGAAAGTTCTCAGAAAAATCCCCATATTAAATTACAAACAGACATTTCACAGAGAGTTGTAGTTGTAGATTTTAATAAAACAATTGCTTCTCTTGAAAACGATAGAAATTTGATTGAAAAAGTTAACATTTTGCCAAATGTAAATAATGGTAAAATAGAAGGTTTCAGAGTTTTTAATCTTCCTGAAAATAGTATTCCCTATCAGTATGGATTGAGAAATGGAGATATAATAGTAAGGGTAAATGGTGTTTTAATAGATAGTATTGCAACTGGTTTTAATGTATATAATCAGATAAAAAATTCAGATACAGATACTGTTACTGTTGATATAATAAGAGGCGGACAACCAATGAGTTTTACTTATAAATTAAACAGGGATAGATGAAAAATTATTTATCCATCTTTTTATTATTTTTTATTTTTCCCCTTAAACTTGGATGTGAGGAGAAATCTCTTGAGAGAGCAAAAAGTGAATTCAGGAAAAAAAATTATCTTCAGGTTATTAAAATACTTGAAGATGAAAAAAACAGAGAAAATTTAGAAATCAATTTTTATCTGGGTATTTCATATTACAATGTTCAAAATTACGAAAAAGCAAAGGATTTACTTGAAAATTTAATTTTTAAAACAGAAACATATGACCCATATATAATAAATGAGAGTTTAAGAGTTCTTTTTGATATTTATTTAAAAGATAAAAAATATAA
>CAYNUP010000153.1:0-2053 GCA_964400565.1 uncultured bacterium
GTCGCTCCAACCTAGAAAAGGGGATGGGAAGCCCTCCAGACTTGCGGGGAACTTGAAAAACCAGAACGCTTTTGAGAAAACCTAAAAGAAGGAGAAGAAAATACACGTAAACCCCAAAAATTCATCCGAATCTATAGTCCAAGTTTACCTTCCTGAGAATGTCTTCCAGTAGGTTCTTGTCTCTCCACAAAAGGCTATCAAGGATTAAACCTATTGTCTCGATGTCTTGCTCTCCATCTATTATGGAAACTAAGGATTTGTAATCATTTTTATCCAGTAGTATCAACACTTTATTGAGAGTAAAGCATTCAACCCTAATACTGCTTTTAGAAGAGCTAGCTAAACATCCATAATTAGAAACAATGTAATTACCCGAATAATTGTGCTGGGCTGAAAAATCTGTGGCAGAACTCCTTTCTGGACGCTTCCCTAAATCCTTTTTCATTTTGGTTACTCTCACGCCCTTTTGAAGGGAAACACCTTTAGCATTCTAATAGTTTCATTAAGGGTTATTAATGAAAAGGGACATTATAAATTTGACTAGCTTTTTTCAATAATTATGAGTGTGATTTTCAGTTTACATATCAAGATTCAGAAAAACTTGTTCAATTTAACTGCGAGAAAGAGAAACAGGCTACGAAAACAGTTATTGTTACTTTTCGTCTCAAATACTTTTGATTAATAAATCTTGTATGGCTAATAATGTTTCGTACAGCTCCACCCCAGAAGAGCTATATGCTCGTAGTGTTTCAGCGGTGTCCTCGTAGAACTTTCGGAGCTCTTGGCTTCCAAGTATTTGGGCTGCTTCTTCAATTATGCTTATTTTTTCCTTCAATGATTGAACTGCTTGGTCAACAATATTAAATTCTTCTAGGGCAACCATCACTCCAAAGGCCAAATCCTCTAAATTTAACTCTGTGGGCAAGAGCTCCTCTATAGATGTGGCAGCTCGAGCGAATGCTTCAATTTTTTCATTGGCCAAATCCTCGTTGCCCCATAAAACTCTTAGTAGAAAAATGCTGGCATTGAATCCGTGCTCAAATAATTTTATTCGGTAGTCGGAAGCCAGCATAATTTCCTCTTGAATTTCTTCTATTCTTCTGCCTAATTTTTGAATATCTTCCAGTATTAGCTCCTTCCAACTCTTATTGGGAATAATAAATTCTTGTACTATTTGTAGTCTCTGAGCCATTTCAATAAAGTAGCGAATAATCTTTTTGAGCCCCTCTACTATGTTTACAAGATTCTCTTTCAGAAGGATGTCCTCATAAAAGGAATAAATTTCCCTCAGTATTTTTAGCCAGTCTTCATTCTGCTCCTCCATTACTTTAATTAGTTTCTCGGCAAACTCTGACCTAGTGTAATAAACAACCTTGGGTAAATCCCGCGCTTTTTTATAAGTTGAGAGTAGAGCAAATCTAGCTTCCTGCAAATACAATTCCAAAGAGGATTTTACCTGAAATTTAAGGTAACCTTCATCAATCTTTGACAGGTTAACAACATCGTTTAGTTCAACCTGCTTAAAAAGAATTCCAAGAAAATCCTCAGTGCCCAGAGCCCGAACTAAACCACAAAAAAGTTCAAACCACACAGTAGCCGCTTTAACATAATCGCTAAAAAAGGATACGAAAAGGGATATACCTTCCTTTAATTGCACCATATACTTCAAAATATAATCAGAAAAATATTCGTCTGCCCGAATTTTACTCAATTCCTCTAACTTCACACCTCTAAAATAGAGCTTTAAAGCAGTCTCACCCATTAGTTTGAAATATTTTTTCAAATAACCTCTTAAACTCTGAAATCTGCTTTCCAACCCTTTCACTTCTCTATCGTCACAGAATATAACATCATTATATGGCACCTGATATCCGAATTATATTTAAATATTACTAATTAAACAAATCAATTACGACTTTTTCGGGCTTAGCGTGATTAGATGGGTTCTGCGTGGAGGATTCTTGGACGGATAAAATACTTTCTCTCTTGTTTAAGGTGACAGAATGCAGCAATCATTCCCTTAACGCGACCCAGCACCGTCACCGTCCTAAAG
>CAYNUP010000154.1:0-5398 GCA_964400565.1 uncultured bacterium
CTTATTATATCTATACCATACAATTTCGCCTAAAAAATTATCTTCACCAAAAATTTCGTCCATTATCAATTTTACATAATGCCCAATACTTTGGTCTAAATGGACATAAATTGACCCGGTTTCTGCTAACAACTCTTTCAAAAGCATCAATCTCTCATACATAAATTGTAAGTAATTATCATTGTTCCATATATCAAAATACATTGTCTGCTGTAAGACAGATGCAGAATCTTCGTCAATCCGACCTAAATTCTTCAACCCTCTCAATTCAACCTTCCTCACATAGTCCGCACCGCTTTTAAATGGTGGGTCAATGTAAATAAGGTCAATTTTCCCTCTAAAGCCCAATTCAAGAAGTGTTGCCAAAACTTCTTTGTTATCTCCGTGAAACAAAAGGTTCTGCCAGTTATCTTTGAGTTCATCATAAGTGGGAATATCAACTTTTCTTCCTGTATTTAGCGGATCAAAAACTTCTATTAACTGGGCAGGAAAACCTTTAACATAATCAAGAGGTTTTTTCCCTACCCAGTATAACATTGGTCTTCCTTTTGCAGGTGTGATTTTAATTTTATCTTCAGGCATGTATAACTTCTCCTTTTTCTTTTGCTTCATTTATTATAAGAAAATCTTCTTTTTCCCACTCTTCATCAGAGTAATAAATTAAATCAAAAGGCATCTTTAATTTACTTACCAATTCCCTTCCTATGCCACTTGTCATTTTCACTCTTTCAAAAATACTTTTTCCTCTAAAGTCCCTTGAAACAACAATTACATCAATATCACTATCTTTTCTTAATTTACCTTTTATAAATGAGCCAAAAATCACAATTTTATCTATATTTATTCCTTTTTCAATTAGAAGTTTTTCCAATATACTTTTTACTTGTAATTTTATAGCATCTTTTTTAGACATAATAACAACTCCTTTGTTTTTTCTAAAACTATATATGTATCATCTTTTTTATAATCATTCAAAAGTTTCTCCAACTCATCAGGATATCTTGTTGGGACGCTTAAATCATTAAGATTATCTATAAATTCCTGTAAATCTTTTTCAAGAGAAATTTCTACTAATTCGCAGAAATAATTTAAATTATGTATCCTTGGGGGGTCCTTTTTAAACTTTTTTGCATAAAGTCCTTTTAATGCTTTCTCAATAGAGAGATGGCACATAAAAACAGTATAAATATATTTTCTTGCTTTGAACATTGCTTCTGCAGTGTCTAAATCATATTCTGCTTGTTTGAACCATTCTTCATATGGTTTAAATTTATTTTTTGGCATTATTATTTCTCCATTCATAAATTTCTTCTCTAATCTTATCTATATTCTTAAGTCCTATTTCATCTTTATCAGTAATCAAGATTTCATATTTTAATTTATCTGGATTTAATCCTTCAATTTCTTTCATTACTTTCTCTTTTTCCATCTCTCTGTAGGGTTCTCCTTTTATCTCAACAATAAGCATTTTATCATTTTTCTTTTTTATGAGAAAGTCAGGTGTATAGTTATGCCACTTTCCATCCTTGCCTTTATATTCAAAAATGAAATCTGTTTTATTTGGGTCTGTTATTGCACCTGTAAAATAAATATCTTCAATATCTGCAGGATTTTCATTAAGCATAACTAATAACTGTTCAAAGAAATCCTTTTCTGGATTTGAATCAAAGTTGTAAGGTGAGTAATGGAAGCCAAATTCTAATTGATACCAACCTTTATTTTGTTCTTTGAACTTCTCATATTTTAAAAGAAGCTTTTCTTTATCTTTATGATATACAATTTCAGTTGTGTATATGGTTTCACCGTCTTTTTCTTCTCTATTGAAATTTTTAGGTTTGACTAATGCAAGAGCAACCTCTATTTCCTCTTCTGTTTTATCATAATTTTTAAGTTTTCCTTCCAGTTGTTTTCTAATCTCAATTGTATGGCTCTCTGGAATTTCTCCATCTGGATAAACACTCTTTATTTTTTCATATATATTCATAAGCGGCAGTCTGTATAAAGATGATAGTTCAACAGCAAAGGAATATACATCAATAAAATCTTCTTCAATTATTAATTTTTCTTCTTTTTTAGTAATTAGGACACCTTTTCTGTCAGGAATGTCTTTAAAGTCGTAAACAATCTTTTTATATTCTTGTTCTTTAATTTCGGGTTTCTGAATCTCAATCTGTGTAAAATCTGTTTTTTTCTCACATGGAATAACTTTTAATATTTTCTTTTTAAGAACTACTGGTGGAATTTCTGTTTTTCTTAAAATTAATCTTTCTTTTCTTAAATCAGGTGATATTGATTTTAAATCTTGAAGTGTTTCACCGTATGTCTCTTTTAATTGAGAATCTAAAATTTTTACATTGGCTTGTGATAAGTATATCTTTGCTTTATAAATGTTCCCTGGTGTTTGCCTTAAACAGCGAGATGCTGCTTGAAGACAGAAATTATTACTCGCCGTAAGTTCTCTTGCCAGGGCAGTTGCAAATAAAGATAGGCAATTCCATCCTTCTGTTCCTTTATTTACAAGAAGAAAGACTCTATATTGAAGAGATGGGTCATTTATCCTGTTATCAAATAAATCTTGTATTTCTGGCTTTGAACCACTATGAACTTCCAGAACAATTGAGGTGTCTAAACCAATTTTAACTAATGTCTCTTCTACAATAGGTTTAAATTTCTGCAAATCTTCTATTTGCGGAAAATAAATAGCAAGTTTTGCAGGACTACCATCATAAATTTTGACATCTTTATAATTATTGAAGAAATCAATAATTACTTCCCTGATAAACTGTTCGTCTTCCACATCATGATAGGCAACAATATTCCCTCTTACCTCTTTTAAAATTCCATCTTTAATCCCTTGTGATAAACCATACCAGTAAATTACATCTTTTAATATTTGTTTACTATAATAAGGAGTGCCTGTAGTATTAACTACTACTAAAAGATTAGTTTGTTCAGCAAGGTAATCAACTGTTTGTCTGACCCTCTTTAACTCTTCGCCAAGTTTCATTCCATAAGTATGGTGTGCCTCATCAGAAAATACAGCAAGATTTGGAAGAGAGGCAAGTGTCTGTAATCTTTGATTAGCAATAATTTGTTTTCTATCATCAGTTACAACTTCATCTCTTGAAAACAAATCTTTTTTTATGTCTTCCTTTCTTATTCTTATTTTCTCAGTGTTGGTAAATACTACATTAAAACTACTTCCTTTAATTATAGGTATATCCTTTTCGCCATCTCTGGTATAGGTAAATTTAACTGATGTAATAAATTCCTTATATAATCTTGGAGGTAATATTTTTTCGTAAGGGATATCAGAAATCTCTTTTAAAGCACCTAATATAGTTTTCCCAGGAGCAAAAACCAAAGCATTTTTGACAAAATTATCTTCAGGATATTCAAGAGCCATTGCAAATTCAGTAGCAATAATAGTCCCGATTAAAATAGTTTTTCCTGCTCCCATTGCTAAAGCCAATATATAACTTGGGTATTTTAATAAAAGTGTTTCTCGGAGATTTTCTAATTTATTTTGCCTCACAAATTCATTATCTTTTACTACCTTCGTAAAGATGGTGTCTATAAATTCGTTAGTAATCAAGTCTTCTGGTAGGTTTCCAACTAAATGCTTAAGACCCAATACCTCCAGCAATTGTTTTTTTGGAAAAACTCTTTTATATAAATCAAAAATATGTGGGGTTCCTTCAATAACTCTTAAATACCAGTATATTTCAAGGGCTTCAAATTGTGCTTTTCTTAAAAACCTTAAATCTCCAGTTTTTAAATCACGATTGAATTCAAGAATTTCGGAAATAATAGGAAAATCGGATTGATATTTATTTTTTCTCCATTCTTCTACTTTCAATTTTAATATATCATAAAGAGCCATTTAACAAAAATTATAAGAAATCCCTTATTTTTCTGTCAAATTTAGGTAAATTTTTATTTTTCAAGATATTCAACTATTACTTTTTCTCCTTTTTTCTTTTTTTCTCCTTTTTTTAAATATAAAATTGCATTTGAATAAACAACTGAGGAAAGAACACCTGATTTTTGTGAAGGATATGGTCTTATATAAACATTTCCATTTTCAATTTCTGCTATAACTCTTAAAAACTCATCCCTATCTCCTTTATTTTCAACATCTTCTTTTAAAATTCCAGTAAATTTAAATCTTTCAGGCATATTTCTTCCAGTCATTTTATACAAAGAAATTTTGACAAGATTTTCAAAATTTATATAGGTAGAGACAGGATAACCAGGAAGCCCAAAAATTATAGTTTTTCCTTTTTTACCAAAAAATGTTGGTTTCCCTGGTTTAACAGCAACTTTATGGAAAATCATCTTTACCTTATTTTTTTTAAGAATATCAACAACAATATCATATTTACCTTCACTTACTCCACCTGAAATAATAAATAAATCATATAAAAGTCCTTTTTTTATAAATTTATCAAGAATTTCAGGATTGTCTTTTGCTATTCCAAGAATATGTGGATTTCCTCCATATTTTTTTGTTAGTGCATAGATAGAATAGGAATTTGAATCGTATATTTCACCTTCTTTTAATTTTTCTCCAACTTTTTTTATTTCATCTCCTGTTGAAAGAATTGCAACTTTTGGTTTTTTATATACAAGTATTTTTTCTTTACCAAGATATGCAAGCATTGAAAAAACTGCTGAATCAATAAATGTTCCTTTCTTTAATACAATTTCTCCCTTTTTTATATCTTCTCCTTTTTTTGAAACATTCTCTCCTTTTTTAATTGGTCTATCTATTTTTATATATCTTTTCCCATTTTTTATTATTTCTTTTACATCTTCAATTTTAATAATTGCATCAGAACCATTTGGAATTTTTGCTCCTGTCATTATTGAAATTGCTTTTCCTTTTTCTATTTTTAAAATCTTCTTTTCACCTGCTTTTATTTCACCAATAACTTCTAAAAAAACAGGACTTTCTTTACTTCCAGAAAATGTATCATCTGAAATTATAGCAAAACCATCCATAGCAGACCTATCAAAAGAAGGAACATCAAAATCAGAAATTATATCTTCAGCAAGAACTCTACCTAAAGGATCAATAATTTCAATCTTTTCCTTTTTCAATATAGGTGTTTCATTCCATATTAATTTTTTTGCCTCTTCAATTGAAATCATAAATTTTACCCTCCTATATTACACATAAAAAAAGGTAAATTTTTATGATGAAGTATATGACCTTCTGGTTTTTCTTCAATTGCAAATTTTTTTATCTTTTCTTCAATATTTTTTTCGCTTTTTCTTAACATATCTTTTAAATTTAAAATTTTCTCTGAATTGATACATAAAATAATTTCGCCTTTCACATTTAATCTTATCCTATTACATAAATGACAAAATGGACTACTTAAAGGAGATATAA
>CAYNUP010000155.1:0-2629 GCA_964400565.1 uncultured bacterium
GTGGATATGAATTTGGCATTGAAGCAGAAAAAACAATTGAGGATGAATTGCATCTGATGATAGAAGAAAGCAAAAAGGAACAAATTTATAAAGAGATAAAAAATTTTATTGATGTTGAAAAAGAGGAATTCCAACTGATATATGAGAAATTGAAAAGAGGGTTTTTGAAATTACAAGATATGATTGATTTTTTGGAAATTTATAAAAAGATCTTCAAAAACTTTCCTTTGAATGATTTTCTTAAAATTGTTAAAAGATATGATGAGGCAAAAATTGAGACAGAAATTAAATTCCAACCCGATTTTTTTCAAGAATAACCATTGATTCTATATGAGTTGTGTGAGGAAACATATCAAAAAGATATATTTTTTTCAAATTATATTCCCCTTCTTTAATTTCTTTTAAATCTCTCGCCAGAGTTGCAGGATTACAGGATATATAAATAATATTAGGAATATCAAATTTAAGAATTTTTTTGATACATTTTTTGCTTAACCCACCCCTTGGAGGGTCAAATATTAAATAATTGAATTCATAGAAATCTTTTATTTTATTAAGAAATTTTTCCACCTTTTCAGGATAAAATTTACAGTTTTTAATATTATTCACCTGGCAGTTTTCAAATGCAGTATTAATATTTGAAATGTCCCAGTCAACACCTATCACTTCTTTTGCCTTTTGAGAAACAAATATTTCAATTGGTCCGGTTCCACAATATAATCCAATAACTTTACTATTTTCTTTTAAATTATCCAGTATTTTTTTATACAAAATTTCGGCTACTTTTGAATTTGGCTGGAAAAAAGTTTCAGGGTAAATTCTGAACTTAAATTTATCAATTATTTCTTCAATATATGGTTCTCCATAAAGTAAATGTTTTTCCTCATAACATACAACATCTGATATTTGATTGTTTTCAACCCAGTAAACACTCTTTATCTCTTTAATTTCTTTTTTCAATAAATCTATTAATTTGCCAAAATTTATTTCAACTCCACTCTTTGTAACAAAAATTAACATAATTTCATTTTTACTTTTACTTTCCTTTATCACAAGATGTCTCAAATGTCCCTCTTTTGTAAACGGGTCGTAAGGGGATAAGTTTGTAAAGTTAAAAAATTCAGTAACAATCTGGAAAATTTTTTCTACCTTTTGGCTGAATATAATACATTTTTTCAATGGAACTACAGTTTTTCTGTATTTTTTATATGGTATATTTCTTTCCCTTAAGCCAAGCACAGTTTTCCCATCTTCAGAACCAAAAGCAAATTCCATTTTATTTCTGTAAAAGTAGATTTGGGGTGAAGGGATAACTTCGTTAATATCCAGTATTTCACTTAAATTTCCTATTTTTTTCAAAGATTGAATAAGATAATTTTTTTTGATTTCTATCTGTTTTTCATATAAAAGATTCTGTAAAACACATCCTCCACACATATTAAAAAATTCACATTCTGGTTTTACTCTAAATTCAGATGGTTTTTCAATTTCAATCATTTCTCCAAAAGAATAATTTTTTAAATTTTTTGAAATTTTTACTTTTACTCTATCTCCGATAATTCCATTAGGTACAAATATTACAAAATTATTATATTTTCCAACTCCCCAGTTATTTGGAAATGCGATGTCATATATATCAACAGAAATTGTTTCTGAAGTAAATCTTTCAAGTAGTTCTTTTAATTTCTTTACAGGTAATCCAACTATATTATCAAAATCACCTTCAATTTTTTCAACAAATTTATCATTTACATTTTGAATTCCATATGCTCCTGCTTTATCAGAAAAATCACCTGTTTTTAAATATTCTTCAATTTCTTCATCTTTCAATTCTTTAAATTTTACATAACTTATCTCATAATCTGTGAGTAATTTTTCTTCAGATTTTTTATATATGGCAATACCTGTAATCACTGAGTGTTTTGTCCCTGAGATTTTTTTCAAAATAGATTTTGCTTCTTCATAAGTTGAAGGTTTACCTATAATTTCTCCATTTAAAAATACTACTGTATCTGCTCCTATTACAATCGCATCAGGATACTTTTCTCCCACCTCTTTTGCCTTTCCAGTTGCACATTCAACTACAAATTTTACAGGGTCTTTTTCCATAACCTGTTTTTCATTAAAATTACTTTCAACTATCTCAAAATTTTTGCATACCCTTTTAAACAATTCTTTTCTTCTCTCTGATTTAGTCGCAAGAATAATTTTCATAAAAGAGTCCCTTTTTTAATATTTTTATTCCATTTTAAATAATCATAATAATCCCATCCAAAAAAACTGGTTTCTTTATTTCCCTGAGCAAGTTCACCAATTCCGCAAATTGCCTCTTTACAATTTAAACAATTCCCTTTACAAAAAAATGGATAAAACCTTTCGTTTCCTCTAAAATAAACAGGAATATCAATCCCTTCACAGTTAGTACTTGTCATAAACTCCCTATTTAAACCAATTATTTTACCATTTTTTTTCTCATATTCCATACATAAAGCAAATGAGATCCCAAATTTATCACATAGTTCCCTTAAAAATGTAAAAACTTCTCTTCTATAACTTATATCTGCATGAAACCAATTTCCTATCTTTTCCGTATATAGTTTTTCAATTTTTTTCATAATATTTTCACCAA
>CAYNUP010000156.1:0-6989 GCA_964400565.1 uncultured bacterium
CCGTATGAAAGCCCCCATAAGGCTCGGTAAAAGACCGAGACACTGAAGGGCAAAAAGAATAGGCCACCCCGGCAGTATAAAAAGCTCTTAGACACTGTATGAAGTAATGTAGGATAGGCCACCGAAAAGAATCGGTGAGACTGTAAGAAATGAGAGGGTAAGGCTAAGAGCTAAAAGTAAAGTGTAATAAAAAAGATATTTGAAAATTAAGAGTTTAAAAAAATAAAAAAATTTGACAGATTTATTAAGAGAGGAGGGTTTTATGAAAAAAGTTAAATGTGGAGTAATTGGAGTTGGAATTTTTGGAGAAATTCATGTTAATACTTACAAAACCTATGAAAAAGCAGAACTTATCAAAATCTGTGATATAAATGGGAAAAGGGCAAAAGAAATAAGTGAAAAGTATAATGTGGAATTTACAACTGATTATAAAGAAATAGCAGAAGATAAAGAAATAGAAGCAGTTTCAGTGGCAACTCCTGATTTTGCTCATAGGGATATTGTAGTGGAAATGTTAAAAATGGGTAAAAATGTTCTTGTTGAAAAACCTATGGCTACAAGTACTGCTGAGGCTGAGGAAATGGTAAATGAAGCAAAAAAATCAGGTAAAATTTTAATGACAGATTTTCATAACAGATTTAATCCATATTTTGTCCAGATAAAAAAAAGTTTTGATGAAGGAGAAACAGGTGACATTTCCTTCATTTATACAAGAATGAGTGATAGAATTGATGTCCCTTTAAAATGGTTCAACTGGTCAGGAAAATCTGGTCCGCACTGGTTCTTATTTCCCCATCTTGTAGACCTTGTTTGTTGGTTTTCCAGTTCTCTCCCTGAAAAAATATTTGCAACTGGTAAAAAGGGAGTTCTTTCAAGTTATGGAGTAAATACCTATGATTCAGTAACTGCGATTTTGGACTTTGGAAAATTTTATGCAACTGTTGAAACATCATGGATTATACCTGAAACATGGCCCTCAATAGTTGATTTTTATTTTAAACTTGAAGGAAGTAAAGGACGCCTTGTTGTTGACTTTAATGAATTTATCTGCAAAATTTCTTCAGATATTAAAAAAGAATTATCTTTCCCATTTGTTATAGGAAATACACCTATTGATAAAAAACCATTTGGATTTGCTTCTTTACCTATACAACATTTTATTGATTGTATATGTGAAAACAAAAAACCGATTATTTCTCCAGAAGACGGATTTAATAATGTAAAAATAATAGAAAAAATAGTTGAATCAATTGAAAAAGGCAAAGTGATTGAATTTGAATAAAAGGAGAAATTATGAAACTTGGGATTGTAACTTATATGATTGCTGCTGATTGGGATATAGATACAATAATAAAAAAGTGTGAAGAACTTGGTTATGAAGGGGTTGAATTAAGAACTCAGCATAAACATAATGTAGAAATAAATTTAACAAAAAAACAAAGAGAAGAAGTTAGAAAAAAATTTGGAAATACAAGTGTTAAACTTGTTGGTCTTGGAACATGTTTTGAGTATCATAATCCTGATAAAGAAATTTTAAAGAAAAATATAGAGGGAACTAAGGAATATATAATTTTAGCAAAAGATGTTGGAGCAGAAGGAATAAAAGTAAGACCGAATACTTTTCCAGATGAAGTTCCTAAAGAAAAAACAATTGAGCAAATAGGAAAATCATTAAAGGAAGTTTCTACATTCGCTTCTGATTATGGCATAAAAATAAGACTTGAAGTTCATGGAAAGGAAACCTCAAATCCAATATATATAAAAAAGATGATAGATATTGCAAACCATCCCAATTTATATGTTTGTTGGAATTCAAACATGACAGATTTAGATGAGACTGGTTCAATAGAGAAAAATTTTAATTTATTAAAAGATAAAATAGATATTGTCCATATAAATGAACTCTGGAATAATTATCCATGGCTTGAATTATTCAGATTGCTTAAAGGAATAAATTTTAAAAACTTCTGTCTGGCTGAAATACCATCAAATCCAGAACCAGAAAGATTATTAAAGTATTACAAAGCCCTTTTTAATGCCTATTTAAAACTATCTTGATTTTTAAAAAATTTTATATATGAAAATTTCCATTAAATCTTTACTTTATTCAATAAATTTTTCTATTCCCCATTTGTTATTTTGGGAATCATCTGGGCTATTTTTACTACCTATATTTCCGGAATTATGGGTGGAATAATAAAAAAGAATATGGAAAGATATTCATTAAATTTAAAATTCAAAATTCTTATCCTTATTTTTTAGCTATTGTTTCAGCTTTTTTATATATTTATATATTAGATTCACTTATTCCCCTCCTTGGATAGATTTATTTGAAAATCCAGAAACTTTATGAATTAAATTTAAAACTTATTTTAACCGGGAAAAACGTCCTCTTTAAAAAAAAATTTGCTGTGAGGTCTCCTTTTTTCTCTTTTATTCCGTTTTCCAATTTTTCACATGTATTTCTAATTCGCTTCAGTTTTAACCACTCACAACTTATCTCAGGAGGGGGTGCTTCCCCCTTCCTGATATTCTCCCCCCACGACGAAAAACGCAGGGGACGATACCTTCCCCTGCAACCCCTTCCTGTCCGCGGAGAGAGTTCTTTGTGTTTATGTAGTTTTAGCAACATTTTCTCTGTTTTAATAGTGGAGGCGGCGGGTACTGCCCCCGCGTCCAAGGAGAATCTTGATAGAGTATCTACCTGCGTAGTCAGAAGTTTAATCTTTGGGTAAAAGGGTACTTCTGACAAACCTTTTTACCCGCACCCTTTTTCTTTAATTCTCTTTGAAGGAAAAAGGATAACCTTCAAAGAGAATGCCTCTTTAACCGACCCGTTTTACAGAGTCAGAGGCAAACTCTGTAGACGGGTGACTGCATTTTATGCAGCCAAAACATTTGCCGGTGTGGCAGTTATTTTTTGTCAGTTTTTAACGAGAAACTGACAAACTCGGCAGGCAACTCTATCTTGATTTCTCCCTGTCGAAACCTATTTCGCCCCCGTCTCTTTCATTTTTCTTTCTATCTGCCTTTTTATTTCCCTTTCTTTCAATTCCTTCCTTTTGTCAAAGATCTTTTTACCTTTTGCTACTCCAAGTTCTATTTTAACCAATCCTTTATTATTAAAATACACTGAAATGGGTACAAGTGTCAAGCCTTTTTCTGAAACTTTTCTTTCAAGTCGTCTGATTTCATTTTTTTTTACTAATAATTTTCTTTTTCTTAAAGGGTCCAATTTTTCAAACGAAGAGGGATATGGTGCTATATAAAAATTGTAAATATAAATTTCTCCATTTTCAACCTTTGCATATGCATCTTTAAAGACAATCTTTCCATCTCTTATTGATTTGACTTCACTCCCTTTAAGAACTATCCCTGCTTCAATCCTGTCAAGTATCTCATAATCATGATAAACTTTTTTATTCTCTATTTTCATTTTCAACCCTTCAATATTATAAAAAATAGAAAAATTAATAAAATAAAAGTAGAAATAAAACCTGCAATTCCAAAGTGAAAATATTTGAAAACAAATAAAAATGTTGATGAAATTAAAATGGTACTTATAATTAAAGAAAGAGAAATTTTTGTTCCCATTTTTCTAATATTTAGATTTAATTCCTGGATTTTTTCTTCTTTCAATCTTTCCTTAAAATTTCCCTTTTTAACTGTTTCCAAAAAAGATTCCATAAACTCCGGGATTTCTCTTATTAAAAATTGAAATCTATTAAAGGTATTTTGGAACTCTTTAAGATAATAGGAAATTTTTAATTTTTTCTCCATAAACTCAATAAAAATTGGTTCTATTGCCTCAGTAAGTTTAAATTCAGGCGAGATAAAATGGCATATTCCTTCAAGCGTTATAATTGATTTTCCCATTAATGAAAAACTTATAGGTATTTTAATTTTATTTTTTCTCATAATTTCAAAACCAGATTCAATAACTTCTCCAATTTTTATATTTTTTAAAGGAAGTCCCTTATATATTTCAATTATGTTTTCTATATCGTCTCTTAATTCCTCAATATTTGTATTTTTATCAATAGAATTCATCAATTTTAATGTAAAAATTATCTTATCTACCCTGCCTTTTATAATACCTGTAATCAAATTTATAAGATAATATTTTTTTTCTTCATCCAGTTTCCCAACAATCCCAAAATCAATTAATGCAACTCTTCCATCTCTCAAAATAAAAATGTTTCCAGGATGAGGGTCTCCATGAAAAAATCCAATTTCAAAAATCTGTTTTAAAATTATATCTATACCATCTCTTAAAATTTTTTCTCTATCAATATATTTACTCCATTCCTCAATTTTATTTATTTTTATCCCATCTATATATTCAAGAACAAGAAGTTTTTCCGTACATAATTCTTTATAAACTTTTGGAATAAATAATCTTTCATCTCGCATCTTTTCTTTCATAGTTTCTATATTTTTTGCTTCTATTAAAAAATTCAATTCTTTCTTAATGCTTTTTTCAAATTCTTTTACTATTTTCAATGGTTGATAAATTTCGCTTTCTTTAATGAATTTTTCAATTAAACCTGCTATATCATATAAAATTTGAATATCAGTTAATATCTGTTCTTTTATATTTGGCCTTTGAACTTTTATTGCAACATCATTGCCTTTATATTTCCCTTTATAAACACAGGAAAGGGATGCAGAAGCAATTGGAATAGGATTAAATTCTTCAAAAACATTTTCTATTCTATCCTTAATTTCATTTTCTATAATTTCTTCCATAATCTCAAATTTTTCTTCCTTAACCTCGTCTTGAAGTTTTTCAAATTCCTTTATATATTCAATGGGTATTAAATCAGGTCTGGTACTGAGAATTTGACCAAGTTTAATAAAAGTAGGACCAAGTTCTTCCAGAATTTTTCTTATTCTTACCGGAATTGAATGTTCAATTTTTTTTCTTTTTATTATAGGGAATCTAAAGATATGTAATCTTTCAAGAATTATTTCAAATCCATATTTAATAAGGAGATTTATAATTTCACGGTATCTTTTGAATTTTCTTAGGGATGGATATTTTCTCATTATTCTTTTAGGTATTCATTTTTCCACAATGGATCAACAAATTCTCTATATTTTTTATTATATTCGGGTATTTTTCCCTCTTCAATAAATCTCAGATAATCTTTTGCTCCTTCATCAATTGGTTCTGCTTCAGTTTCCTTTACAATTTTATAAAAATCTAATGAATTATCCCTTATTATGCATGGAACAAGAAGATTTCCACATTCATTTTTTTCTCTTTTAATCCAGTAATTATTCTGCCATTCTCTTATTTTTTCAAATAAAGGAGATTTTATTGCATCTGTTATTGTTTTACCTTCTTCATAAAGTTTATAGATATTGCCTAAATTTTTATCTTTAAATGGAATAAATACACAGGGAGTAATTGTTCCATCCCAGAAAATATAGAAGTACCCACCACCTCTTGCCGCAGCCATACATCCATCAGAGGCGGTTCCAGAATTCCAAAAATCAGCAATAAAAATTTTTTTCTCTATAACAAGTTGCCATATTCTTTTTAACATCCTGTATCTCTGTTCTGGGGTAACCATAAAATCAACAGAAGGATTTCTCCCTATTGGCATATACTGAAAATACCATCCATAAAAAGCACCTTTTTTATCAAAATAAAAATCAATAAATTCATCTGAAAGAAGAAGATCTGCATTAAATCTTGTTGGTGTAACAGAAATACCAAAAGGAACACCTTCTTCTCTCAAATTATCCATAACTTCCATTATTCTTTTAAAAACACCATTTCCTCTTCTTTCATCTGTTTCACTTTCAAATCCTTCTACAGAAATTGCAGGAGTAAAATTGCCAAGTTCAGCAAGTTTTTTGGCTACATCTTTTTTTATCATAGTTCCATTTGTATAAGCCATAAAATAAGCATCATTATGTTTTTCAAGAATATCAAATAATGTTTTTCCATTATCTCTATACATAAAGGGTTCTCCACCGGATATTACAAAAAAGTAAGCACCAAATTCTTCCTTTATCTCTTTTATAATCCTATCGAAAACTTCAAATTTTAAAGTATGTTTTTCATAAATTTCTCCTGCATAACATCCTTTACATCTTAGATTGCATATATTTGTAGGAGAAATTGTTACAAAACATGGAGGTCTAAAACCATGTTTTTCTTCAAATGTTCTTCTAATATATATCCCCTGAATAAAAACTTTACCAAGGAAAATATTTGATAATGCTTTGACACAGTTAGGAGAGATGCTATCTGTATCAAACAATCTTTGAATTGAATGTAAAAGAGCCCTTCCCATATAATACCTTTCCTCTAAAACTTTTTTTGGTCTTTCATATGTTTTTAATGACATTTTGTAAGTTGCCTTATCAATAGCATTTATTAATGCTCTTCTTGCAACTGAATTTTTTAAAGAAGCATTTAAAATCCCAGTTATGACCTTCTGAGAAGCACCTTTTTCCATAATTGTTAATATTTTATTTTCAATATTGATCATCCTTCCCTCCTTTTTGGAAGTTTTATTTTAAAAAGTATATCATAAAAAAAACAAATTTGAAAGTTTTTTAAATAGTGGTAAAATTTTCCCCAAATGAAAAAGGTAATAGATGAAATTTTAAGTGTATTTTTAAAAATCAAAAAAGAGGATTTTTCCTTACTTGAAGAACTTATTTTAAAAAGTAGAAAAGTTTTTATATCTGGTACAGGTAGGAGTGGATTGATTGGGAGATGTTTCTGTATGCGTTTATGTCATCTTGGGTTTAATTCATATTTTGTTGGGGAAACTATCACTCCAAGGTATGAAAAAGATGACCTTATAATTTTTATCTCTGCTTCAGGAGAAAAGCCCAGTTTAATAGAAATTGCAAAAATATGTAAAAAAGAAAAAGGAAAGATACTTACTTTAACTTCTAACAAAATTAGTAAACTTGCAAAACTTTCAGATTTTTTAATAGTTATTCCTGTGATTAAATCTGTACAG
>CAYNUP010000157.1:0-3667 GCA_964400565.1 uncultured bacterium
AGAGTTAGTGATTTTGAAATTGCTGCAAAAATACTTAAAGGGAAAAAGATAAAAAAGGGAGTAAGATTGATTTGTACTCCTGGTTCAAGAGAGATTTATATTGAATGTTTAAAAAAAGGATATATTGAAACTTTAATTGAATCAGGTGCATGTGTAACAAATCCAGGTTGTGGTCCATGTGTTGGAACTCATCAGGGAATACCTTCTGATGGAGAAGTTGTAATTTCAACTGCAAACAGGAATTTTAAAGGAAGAATGGGAAATCCAAATGCTTATATATATCTTGCCTCTCCTGCAGTTGTTGCAGCAAGTTGTATAGAAGGAAAAATAACAGACCCAAGGAAGTATCTATGAAATACAAAAAGGTAGAAGAGAGTTTAAATAGTTTATTTAAAAATTTAGAAGAGGTTTCAAAGTATGGAGAAGTTATTTTAAATAAAGAAAAATTTGTAGAGATTTTAAATGATTTATCCAATTCCCAAAATTTAAATTTAATAAAAAACAAAATTTCTGAATTAAAAAGAATATTTTTATCTCCAAAAGATGATGGAGATGGAATTATTAATATTGATAATGAAGGTGATACTTTTAGTTTAAAGAAAGATGTGTTGTTTTCTGAATTAAACCAAATTTTAGAAGCACAAACATTAGATAGAACTATATATTACATAAAAAGACTAAAAAAAAGTGTTGAAAAAGTTAAAACAAGCAAGATAAATGATATAAATCTGTTAAGATGGAAAGAATATGATAATATTATAACGGATAGCCTTTGGATATTAGATAAAAGAGATACATCAGGTGCCCATTTAGGTTGGTATTGGGGAAATTTTATTCCTCAGATTCCTCATCAAATGATGTTAAGATATACTAAAAAAGGCGAATGGGTTTTAGACACTTTTTTAGGGAGTGGAACAACTTTAATTGAATGTAGAAGGTTGGGAAGAAATGGTATAGGAATAGAATTAAATCAAGAAGTAGCAAATAAAGCCAAAGAGTTAATCAAAAAAGAGGAAAATAAAGATAATGTAATTACAGAAGTCGTTGTTGGTGATAGTAGGACAATAGATATAAAATCTATTTTAAGCAAATACAAAATAAATCAGGTTCAACTTTTAATTATGCACCCTCCATATTACGATATTATTAAATTTTCAAGGGATGAAAGAGACCTTTCAAATGCAAAAAATATTAGTGAATTTTTAAAAATGTTTGGTGAAGTTGTGGATAATGCTTCTCCTTTTTTAGAAAAAGGTAGGTATTTTGTTTTAGTTATTGGTGATAAATATTCTAAAGGAGAATGGATACCTTTGGGATTTTATTGTATGAATGAAGTATTGAAAAGAAAATATTTATTAAAAAGTATAATTGTAAAAAATTTTGAAGAGACAAGAGGGAAAAGAAATCAAAAGGAACTTTGGAGATATAGAGCATTGGTTGGGGGATTTTATATTTTTAAGCACGAGTACATAATGCTTTTTAAAAAAGAAGGAAGTTAAAATGAGGACACATGTTTTTATAGTTAACGATGATACATTCCCAAGTCATTTAAAATATTTATTTGCAGGAACAGGCGCCAAAGAAAAAAATGAAGATATTAGTTTATTAGCAGATATAAAAAGAGTAAGACCCGGAGATTTTGTCATTTTTTACATTGAAGGAAAAACAAAAATTAAAGGTGGTTTTTATGGAGTTTTTAAAATTTCACAACAAAACCCTTTAGTTTTTGAAGTAACTGGAATACAATCTACTGAACCACAATTGAATAAAAAACTTATATACAGAACACTTATTGAACCATATGAAGTATATTCAGAGGGAGTCCCAGAATGGGAAGCATTGGATAAATTACCTGTTTATGCTACAGAAATCCAATGGAGTTTGATTTATAGAAAATTGAAAGGTAAAAGAGGTTGCACTCCATTGCTTCCTTGGGAAGCAGAAAAGTTAATAAATATGATAAGAAACAAAAATCAAGGAAGACAAATTGCAAATAGTCAATTTAAAGGAGGATTTGACTGGGATAAGATAAATAGAAGAATAATAATAACTACAAATCAAGAAAATTATCCTTATCCAAGGAATTTCAATTTTAATGTATTGTCAAGAATCTGTGAATTACAAAAATTAAAAAGGGCCTATGAAGTTCATCTACAATTATATTTTACAGAAAACATTGAAATAAATCCACACTTAAATCCTATCGTTGGGGATAATTTAATTTGGTTTGGGAATGAAGTCGCCTGTGGTGTTGGAATGCAGAAAATAGATATTTTAACTATTTGCCAAAAGGATGGAAAAAAAGAATATAGAATAATTGAATTAAAAGATGAACCTGTAAAGTCAGAAGTTATTGAGCAAATTGAATATTATGTAAATTGGGCATCTCAAAATTCAGGAAGACATTTAGATGGTGCATTTAATTGGAGTATTCAACCTGTAATTGTTGCTCCTCCTCATAATCTAAGAAATTGGAATGATGTTGTGAATTCTTTTAATAAATATAATCAAAAGCAGATTTCTCTTCCTCTTCTTTATTTTGAATTTGAAATACATTGTGGCAAAAGTATAGAATTTAAAAAAGTAGAATATTAAAATGGAATTATTGAGTTTAAAAATATGGGAATTAAAAGAATTATATGAAAAAAAGGAAGTTAAGCCAAGTGAAGTTATTTCTTTACTAATTGAAGAAATTTATAGAAAAGATAAAGAAATCCATTCATATCTTTATGTAAATGAGAAAGCAATTGATGATGCAAAAAAAGTTGATGAGAAAATAGCAAAAGGAGAAAAATTAAAACAACTTGAAGGAATACCAATTTCTATAAAGGACAATATCTGCATAAAAGATATTCCTACAACATGTGCTTCAAAAATTCTCCAAAATTTTATTCCTCCTTATGATGCAACAGTTATTGAAAGATTAAAAGAAGAAGGTGCAATAATCATTGGAAAAACAAATATGGATGAGTTTGCTTTTGGTTCTTCTACTGAAAATTCTGCTTTCGGTCCAACAAAAAATCCGTTTGATTATTCAAGAGTTCCAGGTGGTTCTTCTGGTGGTTCTTCTGCTGCAGTTGGTGCAAATTTATGTTTTGCTTCTCTTGGTTCAGACACAGGTGGTTCAATAAGACAGCCAAGTGCTTTCTGTGGAGTTGTTGGAACAAAACCAACCTATGGAAGAGTTTCAAGATATGGACTTGTTGCCTTTGCATCTTCTCTTGACCAGATTGGACCTATAACAAAAGATGTAAGAGATAATGCAATTCTTCTAAAAATAATAAGCGGGAAGGATAAAATGGATTCTACAAGTGTTAATATTGAAGTTCCTGATTATAGCAAATTTCTTGAAGGTGAAGTTAAAAATATGAAAATTGGGATACCAAAAGAATATTTTGTTGAAGGAATAGAAAAAGAGATAAAAGAAAAAGTTTTTGAAATATTGAAAATTCTGGAAAATTCAGGTGCAAAAATAGAAGAAATCTCTTTACCCCATACTTCCTATGGAATAGCAACTTATTATATAATAGCAACAGCAGAAGCAAGTTCAAATCTTGCAAGGTTTGATGGTGTAAAATATGGCTATAGGAGTAAAAATTATAAAAATCTGATGGAAATGTATATGAAAACAAGAGGAGAAGGATTTGGAGAGGAAGTTAAAAGAAGA
>CAYNUP010000158.1:0-49227 GCA_964400565.1 uncultured bacterium
GAATATATCTGTGAGTTGGAAGAATTAAAACACCTTCAGATTCTATATTTGAAAGATAAATAAAAACATATTTATTTCTTTCATCTGGATTATTTTTATAAAACATAAGAGAAGCAATATATCTGTGATGTCCATCTGCAATAAAAATAACTTTTTCTTTTAAAACTTTCCTTATATTTTCTATTTTCTCTTTATCTTCAATTTTACCAAATTCAAAAGTTTCATCATTCATTCTTCCTGTATAAAAAGTTTGGTTTTTTTCAATAATTTTTTCAATTTCAAAACTTTTATCCTGATAAAGCATATAAATCGGACAGAAATTAGCCCTACATTTTTCAAGAAGTTTATATCTATTATAAGCATATTTAGAGAATATTTTTTCATGTGGAATTACTTTTTTACTATCAAAGTCCTCTATTTTTAAAATACAGAATATTCCTTCTCTTTTATATTTTCTCCCACCATATTCAAAAATACCCTTTAAAAAATAAAAACATTCTTTGTTATCCTGAACCAAAATTTTGTTTTTAATCCAGAAATTAAAATTTTCATAAACTTCTTCAGGTAAATGTTCTTTTGCTATAAGTTTTACAACATTCCATTCAGAAAGTGATAAAAGTTTTCTTTCAAGTTCTTCATTTATTAAATCCCATGGAGGAGAAATAACATTACTTACATCTTTTATTTTCTCCAGATTATAAATAAATCCTCTAAAAGGTTTAATTTCAGCCATTTTAGTTTTATTTTTTTTGAAAGGAGAGATAAATTATAACCTTTGAATTTTTTCTTAAATTATTATACCAATCCTCAAAATACTTTTCTCTTTTCTGCCAGAGAAGCATCTTTCTTATATTTTCTTTATCAACTTTCCCAGGTCCTACATGTTTTAAATAATCTTCAACTTCCTCATCTTTAACTTCTATACTTGTTTCGGACAAAACCTGATCCTTTAACTTCTGGAATAGAATTTCTTTCCTTATGTTATCTTCAATTTTTTTCAATTCTTCATCAGGATAATTTGCAATTACCTGTTTGTATTTCTCCTCATCAAATTCTCCTTTTTCATTTTTAAATGCAGGGTCTGCTTTTACAACTTCAATTATTTCACTTTTAAAAACCTTTATTCTCCTCTTTCTTGCTTCCTGTAATAACAATTTCTCCCTTATCATACTCTCAAGAACATTCTTTTCAATATTTAACTTATCTCTTATTTGATTATAATTTTCTCCAAAAATCTCCCTATATCTTTCTTCAACTTTCCATAATTGGTCATAAAACTCCCTTAATGTAATCGGTTGCCTGTTTACAACTGCTGCATATGGAGATTGTCCTCTACCTCCAACTCCTACTCCCCAAAAGAAAAACCCAGGGATTATAAGAATTGTAATAATCCACAGAATAATTTTTACATTTTTCTTTTTCCTGAAAAATTTAAGAACCATTTTTCCCTCCATTTATTATCAAAACAAATTCTCCTTTTTTCTTTTCTCTTTTAAAAATTTCACATATATTTTTTATTTTTCCTCTGATAACTTCTTCAAAAAGTTTTGTCAACTCTCTGCAAATACAAATCTCTCTATCAGGAATAATTTCTGAAAGTAAATTGATAGTTCTTTCTATCCTGTGAACAGATTCAAAAAAAATAATTACTTCTTCCATTTCTTTCCATTTCTCAAAAATTTTTCTTTTTTCATTTTCTTTCTTTGGCAAAAAACCATAAAAATAAACTTTATCTAAAGGAAAACCACAAATGCTCAGCGCCGCTGTTAATGCAGAAGGTCCTGGAATAGGAATTACTTTTATATTGTTTTCATATGCCTCCTTTACAAGTATATAAGCAGGGTCAGATATTCCAGGAGTCCCTCTATCACATACAAGTGCAATTTCTTTCCCTTCTTTTAAAAGTTCTATTACTTTATTTACTCTTTTTTTTTCTATTTCTCTGTAATAACTTAAAAGTGGCTTTTTTATTCCATAATAATTCAATATCTTCAATGTTTCTCTTGTATCCTCACATAAAATTAAATCAACACTTTTTAAAATTTCAAGTGCTCTTAATGTAATATCCTTTATATTTCCTATTGGAGTTGCGACTATATATAACATTTTTAAATTATATCCTAAAATTTTTTAATTTTCCAGAAAATTATGTTAAAATAATTCCCAAAAAGGAGAAAAAAATGGAAAAAATTGGAGTTATTTTTTATAATTTTTCTTTCTCTAATCTTGAAATATTTCTGAACTGGGGTGCTGAAAATAATGTAGAGTATGCTGAAATTTCAAAAGAATACTTTGAGGAAGCAAAAATTTTAATTCCAAAATATAATATTAAGGTTTCTCAGGTAACAGCAAGAAATGATTTTGTTCAAAAGACAGAAGAGGAATTTTCAAATCAGGTTAAAATGGTTGGAGAGTTATGCAAGAAAGTTAAAGATATAGGATGTAATCAAATAAGAATAGATGGTGGATGGCCAAAAGAAGGAGTTGAAGAAAGTAAATATAAAAGATTGATAATGGAAGGGGTTGAAAGAGTTGTTGAATTTGCTGAAAAGGAAGGTGTTTATCTTGCCCTTGATAATCATGGAATAATAACAAATGACTATCAATTCCAAATTGAAATTTTTGAAAAAATAAAATCAAAATATCTTGGAGCAAATCTTGATACTATGAATTATAGATGGTATGGTTATCCAGTAGAAAAACTTACAGAAATTTATAAATTGATTGCTCCTTATACATTACATACTCATTTAAAAGATGGCACAGGTTCAAGAGAAAATTATGTTGGTAAAGTTCTTGGAGAAGGAGAAGTTCCTGTAATTGAAGCAATAAAGATACTCAAAAAAAATAATTATAAAGGTGTCTGGTGCATTGAATACGAAGGTAAAGATAAAGAAATTGGATATAAAAAATGTGTTGAATTTTTGAAAAAATTAAATGTATAAAAAATGGAAAGAGAAAGGTGGGGGAGTAAATTAGGGATTATTCTTGCTGTTGCTGGAAGTGCTGTTGGTCTTGGTAATTTCTTAAGATTTCCTGTTCAGGCAGTAAAAAATGGTGGAGGGGCTTTTATAATTCCTTATTTTGTCTCCTTATTTCTACTTGGTATCCCTTTAATGTGGATTGAATGGACTATAGGAAGGTTTGGAGGCGGATTTGGACATGGAACTGCTCCTGGAATTTTTCATACATTATGGAGAAAAAATAAATTCATTAAATATTTTGGAGTTATAGGAATTTTTGGTCCAATTATTATTTTTATCTATTATACATATATTGAATCATGGCTTCTCGCTTATACATTTTTTCCTTTAAGAGTAGATTTTTCAATGATTAAAACAAAAGAAGAAATGATTGCCTTCCTTCAGGGTTATCAGGGAATTGTTAAAAATCAATATTTTTCATCGCTACTTCCTGCATATATCTTTTTCCTTATAACTTTTGGATTAAATTTAATAATTGTTTATTTTGGAATTAAAAAAGGAATAGAAAAGGTGTGTAAATTTGCAATGCCAACTTTATTCCTTTTTGCTTTAATTTTAGTTATAAGGGTGCTAACTTTAAAAAATGAACTTAACCCTGAATGGACACCTTTAAATGGACTTGGTTTTTTATGGAATCCTGATTTTTCCTCTTTAAAAGATGCAAAGGTCTGGCTTTCTGCAGCAGGACAGATTTTTTTCACTTTAAGTGTTGGAATTGGAGTGATTCTTACATATGCAAGTTATTTAAGCAAAGATGACGATGTTCTATTATCTGGATTAACAAGTGCAAGTACAAATGAATTTGCTGAAGTTATCCTTGGTGGAAGTATAGTAATTCCTGCTGCCTATGTATTTCTCGGTCCTGTTGGAATAAAAGAAGTCGCAAATCAGGGTGCTTTTAATCTTGGGTTTGTAACAATGCCTTTAATTTTAAAATCCCTTCCCTTTGGAAAAATATTTGAAATTTTATGGTTCTTCTTGCTTTTTCTTGCAGGACTTACATCTTCAATTTCCCTTGCGCAACCAGCAATTGCTTTTTTAGAAGACGAGTTTAATTTAACAAGGAATAGGAGTGTTTTAATTTTTGGAATTATATGTTTTTTACTCTCAAATCTATCAGTTCTGTTTTTATCTAAAGGAGTTGTGGATGAACTTGATTTCTGGGGAGGAACTTTTGCTCTTGTTGTATTTGCAACAATTGAAACAATACTTTTTGCATGGATTTTTGGTATGGAAAAAGCATGGGAAGAAATGCATTCAGGTTCAGATATAAAATTGCCTAAATTTTATAAATTTATAATAAAATACATAACTCCTTTGTTTTTACTCTCAATTTTATTTTTCTGGACAATCCAGTATGCAATTCCAACTTTACTTCTTAAAAATGTGAATTTAGAAAATTTACCATATATTTTAATCACAAGAATTATTATGGTTTTGTTATTTATCGGTCTTTGTATTCTTGTTAAAATTTCATGGAGTAAAAAAGGAGAAAAATTTGAGAGTTAGTGGATGGATTATGCTTATAATCTCATGGAGTAGCATTTCAATCCTTTTTATATATTCTTTTTACAGGTCTTTCAGGAAGGATTAAAAAAGTTTACCATCCGGAAAATCTATTTCTTCATTCTCTTGTTTTGATAATACAGGTTTATTTTCGGTTTTTATAACTTTTTTTTCTATATAGTAAATTTTAGAATTATTTATCCATTTGCAGTATTCACAATTTTCACTACTTTCTGGCACTTCATCAGATTCAAGACATATTATAGCATTTTTAATCACTTCTTCCACTTCATTTATATTAAATTCCACCCTTTTAACTTCAAAATTAAAATTTATAATATTTTTTATCTCATCTGCTTGATAATCAATCATGCTTTTTTCAGGATAATAATAAACAAGATATCCAAAATTAACTATCTTGCCATTGTTTTCTTTTTTAAGTAGCAATGCATAAATTGCCAGTTGAAACTTATATGCAGGATGGGGGTCTTCTCCAGGCAAACTTGCCCTTGTTTTATGGTCAAGAGGAACATATAATCCATCTGAAAGTTTAATAACTTCGTCAAGGTGTCCCCAGAGATAATAATCTTTTTTTTCTTCTATATCGTAATAATATGTTTTTTTTAAATTTGAAATAAGTTTTCCATCCACCTTACCAATAAGAAATGGAGGTAAAATCCCCTTTTTTCTGAAATATTCAAAATACTCTTTAATTAAAGAATCAATACCTGTTGCAATTGAAGGCATAGGTCCTCTTGGTCTTGTAATTCCCTCTTTAATATATAAATAAAAACATCTTGGACATTCAATAAAAAGATTTAAACTATGAGCAGAAAGTCCTATTCTATTTGTTCCCATATTTTTATTTTATATCTGTTTATCCAATATTGTCAAACTAACGGCTCTTTCCTCTTTATTTGTAAATTAACCATAGAAAAAGAGTTGCTCCTATAACTGAAATTATACTGAAAGGAAAACCAATTTTCAAAAAATCAAAAAAACTAACTTTATAACCATTTTTCTTAAGAATTCCTATTCCAACAACATTACAACTTGCTCCAATTGGAGTTATATTTCCACCAACACAGGTACCTATTAAAAGACCGAAAAGAAAAACATATGGATTTGTATTTAATCTTTCACATAAAACTTTTATTCCTGAAATCATAGCCATAGTATATGGAATATTATCAACGAATGCAGAAACAAATACACTAAACCATACAATCATTAGGTAAAGAGTAAATTCATTTTTTCCTGTTTTTAATAGAAAATTTGCAATATCTTCAATAAACCCAACCTTTTTTAAAGAACCAACAAGAATAAAAATACCTATAAGGAGAAAAAAACTTTCCCAGTCAATTTCTTTTATATTCAATTTTTCTACTTTTTTTACAAACAACCATATTATTCCGATAAATCCGTAAAAAAGACAGACAAATGCAGGAAAAAATGAAAATTTATTCTGAAAAAATGAAGTTATAGCAAGGGTGAAAATCATAAATATAAGTAAAAAAGTAGGGAAATAAGAATTAACTTTAATTTCTTCTTCAAAATCCTGATGGATACTTTTTTCTTTCTTAAAAAATTGATATAGAACAAAAAAACTTAAAATTGCTCCGAATTCAACAAAGAAAAATATTCCTGGTTTTCCATTTAAAGAACCAAGTTTATATCCTGGCATATAGAAAAAGTCGTTAAAATTCAAATTTGATTCCATAGCAAGTATTATACTTGGACTATCTCCAACCATTGTAGCACATCCCTGTAAATTTGAAGATATTGCCATACCGACAAATAAGGGAACTGGATTTATTTTATATTTTTTTGTAAATTCAAGTGCAACAGGAGCCATAATCATAATTGTAGCAACATTTTCAACAAAAGCAGAAATGAAACCTGTGATTATGCATATAAGTAAAAATATAACTCCTGTTGAATATTTCTTTTTAACAATTTCATTTACAATATAGGAAGGAACTCCTGAATAAGCAAATAGATATGATAGAATACTTGTCCCTAAAAAAATGCCAAGGACATTATAGTTTATAAAATTTAAAACTTCTCCAAATTCTATTATTCTTAAAAGTAAAAGTAAAAAAATGGCACAAAAAACAAAGAACAAGCCTTTATCTCTTTTTAAAACAATTCCAGCATAAGCAAGAAAAAAAATTACCAGTGTTATAAATTTCATTTTTTAAAATTTTTTTAATAACTTAGGTCCCATTCTTCATAAAGGTGTGGAGAAACTTCTTCAAGAAATAATGATTTTTTTACTGGCATATATCTGAAATAATCATAAGAGTAATAAGTTATATAAAGGTCTTCCTTTGCTCTTGTAATCCCTACATAAAAAATCCTTCTTTCTTCTTCAAGTGCCATAGGGTCTTTTATTGAATAAGGATGAGGAAAATGATTGTCACAAACACCTATAATAAAAACAATTCTCCATTCGAGTCCTTTTGCTTGATGGATTGTTGATAGAATTACAGCATTTTTCACATTTGGACTTTCTCCTTTTGAATATTCCTGTAAAGATGCTTCTGAAAGAAAATCAGAAATACTTGAATATAAAGAAGCAATTTCTTTCAAACTTTTTATATCCTGCAATCTTTCAATATCATCCTTATATTTTTTTGACAGATAAATTGAATATCCAGAATTTAAAATAAGGTCAATCCCTTCATAAATAGGGACCTTTTCCAAATCCTCAATAAGTTTAATATTTTTTTCTAAACTTTCCTTACCCTTTTTTGTTAATTTCACCTCATTTAATTTATTTTTAAATTCTTCAAATTTTTCTGACTTCAAAATCAAATCTGTTAATATATTCATACCTTTTTTACCTATACCTTCACATAAATTAAAAATCCTTTTCCATGAAAGCATATCCTTAAAATTCTCTCTCACTCTATAATAAGCAAGAATATCTTTAATATGCGCCTGTTCAAAAAATCTCAAACCTCCTCTTATAATATATGGAATTTTAAGTTTTGAAAGTTCTATTTCAAGTTCTGCTGCCTGATATCTTGAACGAAATAAAACACCAATTTCTAATGGTTCAATCCCAAGTTCCAGCAATTTATTTATCCTCTGAGAAACAAAAATTGCCTCTTCTTTCATATTTCTGCATTTAATAATAACAGGTTTAACTCCACTTTTTCTTATACTTACAAGATTTTTAGGAAATTGAACTTTATTATGAGATATAACATCATTTGCAAAATTTAAAATTTCAGGTGTGCTTCTGTAATTTATATCAAGATAGAATATTTTTGCATCTGGATAAATTTTAGGAAATTCAATTATATTCGCAACTGTTGCTCCTCTAAAAGAATATATACTCTGGGCATCATCTCCAACAACCATTATATTTCTGTGTTTTTTAGCAAGTAAATATAAAATTTTCGCCTGAAGTTTATTTGTGTCATGATATTCATCAACAAGTATATATTTAAAACGAGAAGATATCTTTTCTCCAACTTTTTCATTTCTCATAAGTTTATACCAGAAGACAAGTAAATCATCATAATCAAGTTGATTTAATTTTTTTTTGACCTTCTGGTACTCTTTGTAAATTTTTTCTACATCAGAAATTAAATGTGTGTATTCAGGGAAAAAGGTAATTATGGTTTCCTTTAAGTTTTCACATGTATTTATTGATAAACTAATAAATTCTTTTACCTTTGAAGGATGAGGGAAAATTTCTTTTTTGCCAGATTTTTCAATTATTTCTTTAAGTAAAGAGATAGAGTCCTCTTCATCAATTATAGTAAAATTTGGATTTAGATTTATTTCCTTCCCATAAATTCTTAAAAGAAGATTTGCAACATGATGAAATGTTCCTCCAATAAGACCTTTAGGATAAAATGTTAATATTTTTTCAACCCTGGTAAGCATTTCTTTTGCTGCTTTATTTGTAAAGGTTAAAAGTAATATATTTGATGGAGAAACACCAATTTCTATAAGATAACACACCCTATAAACTAAAACCCTTGTTTTTCCGCTTCCAGCACCGGCAAGAACAAGAGATGGACCATCTGCTTTTTTCACTATCTCAATCTGTTTTTCATTCAATTGTTCTTCATAAGAAATCTGTGGATAAAGTTTTATACTCATATCTTCCTTCCAATTGTTAAATATAAAACAGCCATCCTTACAGCAATACCATTTGTAACCTGTTGAAGTATCAATGATTTATCTTTTTCTGCAACTTCTGATTTTATTTCTACCCCTCTATTCATTGGTCCTGGATGCATAATAAATGCTTTTGATTTTATCTTTTCATACCTTTCCTCATTTATTCCATATAAAAAACTATACTCCTTCAATGACGATAAGAAATTTTCCTTCTGCCTTTCTCTTTGTAATCTTAAAAGATAAACAACATCAACATTTTCTATTGCTTTTTCTATATCAAATGTTATTTTTGCACCCATCTTTTCAATCTCTTTTGGTATTAAAGGAGGTGGTCCGCAAACAAAAACTTCTGCTCCAAGTTTTTTAAATCCCCATATATTTGACCTTGCAACTCTGCTATGCAAAATATCTCCAATTATTGAAATTCTTATACCTTTAATCTTTCCAAATTTTTCCTTAACAGTAAATAAATCAAGTAATGCCTGAGTGGGATGTTCATGACAACCATCTCCGGCATTTATAACTGATGAAGAAACATTTTGACTTATTATTAAAGGCGCTCCAGAAATAAAATGTCTTACAATAAAACAATCTACCCTCATCGCCTCTATATTCTTTGCTGTATCAACTATTGTCTCTCCTTTTGAAACAGATGAAGAACTTACATCAAAACTCAAAACATCCGCAGATAACCTTTTTGCAGCAAGTTCAAAAGATGTTCTTGTTCTTGTGCTCGGTTCAAAAAATAAATTCACAACAGTTTTACCTCTTAAAGCAGGAACTTTTTTAACTGAGCGAGTGCTAACATCTTTAAAGGATTCTGCAACATTCAAAATTATCTCTATCTCTTCTTTCTCTAAATCCTCAAGTCCTATAAGGTCTTTTCTTTTCCACTCCATTTTTTTACTATAACAACTTCATCTATTTTATCTATTTCTTTTAATCTTACCTCAACCATCTCATCCTCTTCAATATCAACTTTTTTCCCATAAAAGTCAGCAGAAATTGGAAGTTCTCTATGACCCCTATCAACAAAAACAAAAAGTTTAACAAATTTAGGTCTTCCAAGGTCAATTAAGGCATCAAGTGCTGCCCTTACTGTCCTTCCTGTATATAAAACATCATCTATTAAAATAACATTTTTATCATCAATATCAAATAAAATTTCAGTTGTTCCAACTCTTGGATTTGCTCCAATTTTACTGAAATCATCTCTATATAAAGTTATATCAAGATATCCGACAGGAATATCCTCTAAAAGCAATTTTTTAACCCTATCTGCAAGAATTGCTCCTCTCCTTTTTATTCCCACAATTACAGTGTTTTTAAGTCCAATTTCTTTAATTTTTTCAGCAATCTGATTTAAAATCTCCTCCATTTGGTCCTTATTCATAATTTTTCTTTCCATATTTTTTATATTATCATTAAAACAAAATTCAGTAAAACTCCCCTTCTGTAAACTTTGGAGGTTCACAACATAAGATTAACAGGACTTTTTCCATCTTGTGCCATAAGGTGTGTCTTCAAGAATAATCCCTTTTTCTTTAAGTAAATTTCTTATATTATCAGCAGTTTTAAAATCCTTTCTCTTTCTTGCTTCTTCTCTCTTTTTTATCAAATCTAAAATTTCATCAGGAAGTGTTTCTTCTTTCCTTTCAAGAATACATAAAACACTATCAATATCTTCCAGAAATTCTTTTACTTCCTTAACATTATCTTTTCCAAATTCTCCTTTTGAGAAAAAAATATTGACTTTTTTTATTAAATTGAAAACACTGGATAAAGAGGCAGAAATATTTAAATCATCATCAAGTGCTTCTATAAACCTATTTTTTGCTTTTTCTATCTCTTCTTTAATCTCTGGATTATATTTTTCAGAAGCACATATATTAAGCCCTTGATAGAACTCATTGTAATTTTTAACTGTATTTTCTGCCTGTTTTAAGGATACTTCAGTAAAATTTAAAGGGTCTCTATAATGTGTTGATAAAAGTAAATATCTTATTGCAACTGGATTATACCCTTTATTT
Source organism: uncultured bacterium (assembly GCA_964400565.1). Taxonomy (GTDB): domain Bacteria; phylum Ratteibacteria; class UBA8468; order B48-G9; family JAFGKM01; genus JAMWDI01. The sequence goes on from CAYNUP010000158.1 coordinate 10,661, forward strand.
AAAAGGTCTCTTAAAGTATAAAAATTCCCCTTTGATTTTGACATTTTTTCTCCATTTACAAGCAGGTGAGCACAATGAAGCCAGTAATTAACAAATTTTTTACCTGTTGCTGCCTCACTCTGTGCTATTTCATTTTCATGATGAGGAAAAATATTATCAACTCCTCCTGTGTGAATATCAAATGTCTCTCCAAGATATTTCATACTCATTGCAGAACATTCTATATGCCAGCCAGGTCTTCCCTTGCCTATTTCTGTTTCCCACCATACACTTTCTTGTTCTTTCCATGCTTTCCATAAAACAAAATCTCTTACATCCTCCTTCTCATACTCATCTGTATCAACCCTTGCACCTATTTTAATCTGACTTAAATCTATTCCTGAAAGTTTTCCATATGATGGGAATTTTGATATGCTGAAATATATTGAATTATCTTTGTAATAAGCATATCCCTTTTCAAGAAGTTTTTTTATCAATTCTACCATTTCATCTATATGTTCTGTTGCCCTTGGTAAATAATCTGGTTTTTTCAATCTAAATGTTTCCATATCCTCAATAAAAATTTTTATGTATCTATCAGTATATTCTCTTAAACTTATTCCCTCCTTCTTTGCTCCATTTATTGTTTTATCATCAACATCTGTAATGTTCATAACCCGTATGACTTTATAATTTCTATATTCAAGGTATCTATGGAGTAAATCTTCAAAAACATAAGCACGGAAATTACCTATATGGGCAAGGTCATAAACAGTAGGCCCACAGGTATATAACCTAACTATTTTATCCTCTATCGGCACAAATTCTTCCTTCTTCTTTGTTAAAGTATTATAAAATTTAACCATTTATTTTTTTGTATTCCTTTCTATACTTTTAGTTATTGAGCCATAATGCACTTACTTTTTTTAATAGTTTATAAGATGCATTTCCCAACTCTTTTACTTTAGATTTAAAGATATTTTAACATAAAAAAGTTTTTGTTTCATTTTTTTAGAATTTCTAAAAATTAAATTTTACCAAAAATTTTAGGTATTATATAATGAATAAAACGGAGGTAATATGAGTGGAAAAGAAAGAGTCCTTAATGCGTTTAATCATAAAGAAAGTGACTATGTTCCTGTTTCTGATCAGTTAATTGTTTCAAAAGTTGCTTCTGAAATTCTTGGAAGATATGCTTATACAGGTGGAGGAGAATTTGCAAAGGATAGAATTGAATTATTATATAAAGGAGAAAGAGATTTTCTTGTTGAAAGATATGTTGAAGATACTGTTGAAGTTTATGAAAAACTTGGGTTAGATTTTATTCCTGTAGAACTTGTTCCATCAAAAAATTATTCAAAAGATGGTCTTCCTAAAAAAATTGGAGAATATACTTATCTATATGAAAATAAAGAAACAAAAAATTACTTAATATATAAATTTAATCCTTCATCAGGTGAATTCTTCCGTGTTTCTTCTTCATATGATAAAGATGGTCTTGAGGCACTTAAAAGAGAGATTAAATGGTTGGAAAAGAAAATGGAAGAAGAAATTAAATTTGATGATAAAAGTGTATTTGAGGGATGGGATAGAATTGTGGAAAAAGTTGGCAACAAAATGGCAATTGCTTTTTCTGCAGTTCTTGCAATACCACTAATCCCAATCTATCTTGAAGCCATTATTTTAGAACCAGAGTGGATTGAAATTTATCTTGATTTTCAAACAAAATGGCAGATTGAATTTATAAAAGAAGGGAAAAAACATGGTGCTGATTTTATTCTTGGAGGAGGAGACCTTGCTGATAAAAATGGACCAATTTATAGCCCTAAAATTTTTGAAAAATTCCTTATGCCAAGATATAAAAGAATCGTTGATGTGTGTCATTCTCTGGGGTTATTTTATGTTTTTAGAAGCGATGGAAATACAAGACCATTATGGGATATATGGTTTTCCGAAATTGGATTTGATGGTTATGGAGAAATTGATAAATCCGCTGGTATTGAATTAAAAGAATTAAAAGAAAAATATGGAGATATAATTACACTTCTTGGAAATGTTGATTGTGCAAAAACCCTTGTATATGGTAGTAAAGAAGATATTTATGAGGAGGTTAAAAAATGCATAAATGATGCTGCAAAAGGTGGAGGATATATTTTAACATCTTCAAATTCAATTCACTATAATGTTCCTGCAAAAAATCTTATATATATGATTGAAGCATCAAGAAAATTTGGAAAGTATTAAATTTTTAAAATTAAAATCTTTTTTGTAAGTTTTTCAAAACATAAGAAGGAAGACCAAATACATTAATTTTTTTTGTAAAAGGATTCTTATAAACAAGAACTTTTGTATTATAAACTTCTTCTATATTCTGGTATGTTAAAACTTCTTCAACTTTCCCACTTTTATAAATTTCTCCATTTTTAAATAAAATTATTTTTGAACAATAACAGGCAGCAATATTTAAATCGTGAAAAACTCCTATTACAGTTATTCCTTTTTCATTGAGTTCCTTTAAAATATCCATAATACCAAATTGATATCCAATATCAAGATGACTTGTTGGTTCATCAAGTAAAATTGTTTCAGGATTTTGAATAATAACTTGAGCAATATAAATTCTCTGTTTTTCTCCTTCTGAAAGTTGGTTTAAATTTTTAGCAAGAAAATTCTCAACATTTAAAGTTTTACTTACCTGATTTAAAATTTCTCTTTTTTCTTTACCAAATCTCCCTGAAAATGGGTATCTTCCAAGAAGTAAAAAATCACACACTTTAATATCAAAAGTTAATTTAATTTCTGATGGTAAGTATGCTACCTCTTTTGAATATTCAATATTTTTTATTTTTTCTAATTTTTCACCTTTATAAAATACATATCCTTCATCTGGAATTAAAATATTTGCCAGAATTTTCAAAAATGTAGTTTTTCCACTTCCATTTGGTCCGACAATTCCAACAAACTCACCTTTAAAAATATCAACATTTAAATTCTTTAAAACCTTATTTTTCCCATAACTGAAACTTAAATTTTTAATCTCATAAATCTTTACCATATTTTTTCTGCCTTTATAAGCAAGAATAAAAAGAAAATACCACCAAAAAATCCAGTTATAACTCCAACAGGAATCTCTATTGGCCTTATTATAGTTCTTGAAATAGTATCACATATAATAAGAAAAGCTCCTCCTATTATAAAAGAAAAAGGGATAATTTTCCTATGAAGTGAACCAAAAATAATCCTTACAATATGTGGAATTATAAGTCCAACAAATCCAATAATTCCAGAAAGAGAAACACATAGGGAAGTAATAAAACATGCGATAAAATAAGATATATTTTTTTCAAAATTTACATTTATTCCAAGTGTTTTTGCCTTCTCTTCGTCAATACTTATAATATCATAAACTCTACCAGATAAAGTTAAAAAAACAGAAAAAATAAATATTAAAACTCCAGAATAAACTAAAATTTTTTCAGAAAAAGAAGAAAGGTCTCCAAAAAGGAACAAAACTGTTGAATAAAATTTTTCATATCTTATAGATGAGATAAGAAAAAGAACAAAAGATGAAAATATGAAATTTAAGGATATCCCTGCAAGAATAATAGAAGAAGTTGAAAGTTTTTTTATTGTTGAAATTGAAAGGATAAGAAAAAGTGGGATAATTGCACCAATAAAACCAAAAAGAGGAATTGAATTTATTCTCCCAACTATTATTCCTATAGTTATTCCCAAAGAAGCACCTCCTGAAATTCCAAGTGTATAACTTTCAGCAAGAGGATTTTTCAGAACTGCCTGCAAAACACATCCTGAAATTGAAAGTCCTGCTCCAACTATGAAAGCACAGATTACTCTTGGAATCCTTATTTTTAAAAGTATGTTTTTTTCAATTTCAGAAAGATTAAAAATTTCTTTAAAGGTATAAATTCTTGAACCAAAAAATATCCCAAAATAAATTGCAAATATAAAAAACAAAATCAAAAAAATAATTTTTCTCAATATTCAATCCCTTTTCTTGCTTTTATTCCTTTATCGTATGGATGTTTTATTTTTTTAATTTCACTTACAAGGTCTGCTTTTTCAATTATCTTTTCAGTTATTGTGCGACCTGTTAATATCAATTCCACATTTTCCGGTTTTTCTTCCATGATTTCTATTATTTCCTCTTCTTTCAAAAAACCATCCCTTAAAGAAATTAAAATCTCATCGCAGACAACAATATCATAATTTTTCTCTTTATAAATTTTCTTTATAAATTCTATCCCTTTTAAACATTCTTCCCTCAATTTCTCTTTTTCTACTTTATCAAAATGTGGATGCTCTTTTGCAAAACCAAATATATCAACTCCTATTTTTTCTAAAATTTTAAATTCACCATATCCCCATTTATCTGGATTTTTATGGAAATAGATATAACAGACCTTTAAATTGTGACCTCTTGCTCTACAGACAAGTCCAATAACTGCACTTGTCTTTCCTTTCCCATCTCCTGTATAGACCTCAATCAATCCTTTTTCCATTTCCTTTATTTTATAATTTATTTCCCCATTTTACCACTTGACCAATTGCTCAAATGGTAAAATGTAAAAACCTTATTTGTGAAAGAAATGAAAAATCCTGTAAAGTTCTTCAACGACTTCTAAAAATGTCAAAGGCGTTGGACTGCATATTTTATTACTATCAATTACAAAAATTTTATCATTTTTCACAGCATCTATCATTTTATATTTCTGCCATGTCTTTTTTTCCTCTTCTGTGTCTATTCCCATTGATGTTATTATAATTATTTCTGGATTTTTCTTTATAATTTCTTCAATACTATAAATTCCTCCTTCTCCTTTAATTATATTTTTACCCCCTGAAAATTTTACCATCTCACCTATAAAAGAATCTTGGCCTGCAACCCATAAAGGTCTTGTTCCAACTTGAATTAAAACTTTTGGTTTTCTTTTATTTTCTGTTTTTCTTCTGATTTTATCAATTTCTATTTTTACTTTTTTTATTATCTCTTCTGCCTTCTCTTTCCTGCCAATAATTTCGCCTATATTTATAAACTGCTCACACAACTGGTTAAAATTTTTTGGATATGAAAAAATTTCAACTTTTATACCCAAATCTTTCAATTTTTTAATATCTTTTGGATTTGTTAGATTTGTAGCAAATACAATATCTGGTCTTAGAGAATAAATTTTTTCAATATTCACATTTATTACATCTCCCACCTTTTCTTTATATTTTGCTTGGTCTGGTGTTATACAGTATATTGTATTTCCAACAATTTTATCTCCTTCGCCAAGAATGAAAATATTTTCTGTTATTGCAGGTCCAAGAGAAACAATTCTTTCAGGTACATTTTCTGAATATAATCTAATTATGAAAATACTTATTAAAAATATTATCTTTTTCATTTTTATTCCAGATCATATAAACTATTGTCAGTTGATAAATCTCCAAGTGAAGAATTTTTATTACTTACATTATATTTTGTTTTTAATCCTTCAACATGCCCATCACAGAAAGCAACATTTGCAATTCCATTATGCCTGAAATGAACATTAGGGCCTATCCATGAATAATAAGGGTCATTAGGTGCTCTTAAATAATTGTTTCCTATTACTTCATTTGTAAAAGAGGACCATGATGCACTATCACATAATAAAACGGTTTCTGATGGTTTTTTAATCCTTGAAAGTTTTGTTGGTGGAGTTGCCTGACCATCCCAAACAGAATATCCACCTCCAATATAAGAAGCATTATAAGCATAACCTGTAAATGGTCTATCATATGATTTTATTATTTTTTTTGCAGTTGGACATTCAAATATACCTTTTGTTAAATAACTTCCAATAATTCCAGGTCTATAAGTTGCCCACCAAGTATCTGTTGCAAAATCCCATCCAATTTCAGATGTATAGGTTAAATAATATGTTGGTGGAAAGTAATCATCATTGTCCTGAACATACATTAAAAAAGCCATTGATAATTGTTTTAGATTGTTTAAACAGGTTGCCTGTCTTGCCTTTTCTCTTGCTTTCGCAAGTGCTGGCATAAGCATCGCTGCAAGAATACCTATTATAGCCACAACAACAAGCAATTCTATAAGAGTAAATCCTTTTCTTTCTTTTCTCATTTTTGCTCCTCCTTTTTTAATTTTTTATTTATATTTTTTAATTTAACTTACCCAGTAATTTAATTTTTGCTCATTTTATATCACCTCCTTTCAAATAAAAAAGCCCACCAACATTTTGGCGGGCTGCACCCGATTTCTTCGCCATTTCTTTCTGCCCTCGCAGAAAGAAAACTCGCCAACTTAGGGCAGGTCTTCTGACTCGGGCTTCGTCCTACTCGGCTACCTTCCCATCCATTTAAGGACAGTGGCTTTTTGCCTTTCGTCTGCCCTTACAGCTCCGGGGGAGTGGCTGATCATCCACCTGTGGCGGACTACAGCACTTCCCTATTAAGCCATTTCTGGCACCCTAAGTTTTTATTATTTAAATTTATATCAAATTTTCTATAAAGTCAAAATTTTATTACCACTTTGATAGAGAAAGTATATATTTTGCTATCTCATATGCTTTTTCATTATTATCTGAATAAAATATTACATTTGTTTTTTCTCCTTTTTCTCCTGATGTTGCATAAATATAATTTATATCAATCCCCTCTTCTTTAAATTTTTTTGCTATTTTAGATAAAGCACCTGGTCTGTTTTCAAGAGTTAGAACAACCACTTCTCTTTCCTCTACATAATAACCTTCTTTTTTAAAAATATCTTTAATTTTTTCATTATTGTTTGTTATTAAATAAAAAATCGCCTCTCCTCCTATTACAAAAGCACTTATGTCTTCAATATTAACTCCTTCTTTTGATATCTTCTCACTTACTTCAGAAAGAAGTCCTATCTTGTTTTCAGCAACAATTTTAATTTCCTTTAAAATCTTCACATTTTCCATTTCTATCCCTTTTTAATAATTATACCTTTTTAATCAATCCTTTTAAAATTTTATTTGAGGTGGTCTATAACTTTCTTTTTCTGCTTGAAAGTATTGTTTTTCTCTATCAAAACCAAAAATCCTTACAAATATAAATGCTGGAAAGGATTTTGCAATTCTATTATATTCCTCAACCGCAAGATTATATCTTCTTCTTTCAACACTTATTCTATTTTCTGTTCCTGCAAGTTCATCCTGAAGCGAAAGGAAATTCTGGCTTGCTTTAAGATTTGGATAATTTTCAACAACAAGCAAAAGACGACTTATAACATTCTCAATTTCTCCTGCTGCTTTTTCTTTTTCACTAACTGTTTTTGCATCCTGCCACTTTGTCCTTGCTTCTGTTACAGATATAAATAATTCCTTTTCATGTTTTGCATAACCTTTAACAATCTCAACAAGATTTGGGATTAGGTCATTCCTTCTTTGATAAACATTTTCAACTTGTGCCCATGCAGATTTAACCTTCTGGTCAATTGATACGAGACGATTATATTGAAACTTTATATAACCAAAAATAAGAACTACCAAAACTAAAATAATAAACAATTTCATATTTTTTCTCATTTTCTCCTCCATTTAAGTTTTTATTTCATCAACCATTAAAATCAAATTTTCAAAAAATTTAAAAATCATTTCTGTAATTTCATCAATTTCTTTTTTTCTGTATCTACTTTTGTTCAAAAATTCATCAAAAATTTCAGGAAAAGATACTTTCTCTCCAAGTTCTTTTTTAATCAATGGAATTAAAAATTTTAAATTTTTTAAAACTTCTTTAATTAACTCTGTATTTTTCTTTTCAAAAATAAGTGCTGTTTGAAAATCAAGATATAACTGTTTTAATTTCCTCTCTATTTCAAGACGAAGATTTTCTTTTTTAATTTCTATATTTTTTGTTATATCCTCTCCATATAAAATTATATGATTTTCCTTTATATCAAGCCATTCAATAGGAAAAACATCAGATGAACTTAAAAGAAACCATTCTGAAAAGAAAAAGGGTCTTATAAAATTTTTCCTTGCATATTTTACAATTTTATCCTTTATCTTATATATTTCGTTTTTTTCAAATTTATCAAGAACAACTATAATGTTTATATCTGAAAAACCTTCTCTGTAATTTCCTTTTACGCAACTTCCATATAAAATACAACTTCTAATCCTTTCACCAAAAATATCTTTCAATTTACCCAAAAATTTTTCAATTTTTATCCTTACTTTTTCATCCATTTTAACCTCCTGTTTGATTTACCAAGAGCCACTTGCTCCTCCTCCACCACTTGCTCCTCCTCCAAATCCACCAAATGAACCAGAAAAACCACCTCCTGAAGAATAACCTGAACCTGAGAGAATTACAGGACTTCTTAAATAAAATGGCACATGTTTTTTCCAGTTTTTTCCATAATATTTTTTCAATCTATTCCTTAAAATTTTTGCATATAAAGGTGCGAAGATTGTCAAAAGAAATAAAAAAAGAAAAGGAATTATTAAAGATAATAACAAGGTAATCTCAAAAAATTGAGTATTTTTATTTAAGGATAAAAAAATTAAAAAGAAAGAGATTAAAAAAAATTCTATGAAAAACCCAAACAGTCCCAAAAACATACTACCGAAGAAGATACATAACAAATACCAGAAAAATAAGAAAAATGGAGAAGGTAATTCATTTTCTTCTTTAAATTCTATTTTTTCTCCTTTAAAAATCTCATATATTTTTTCAATTGAATTTTTTATTCCAGTGTAAAAATCGTTTTTCCTAAACTCAGGCGCCATCACATCCCTTATTATTCTTCCACATATACTATCCGTTAAAACACCTTCAAGTCCATATCCAACCTCTATTCTTATTTTCTTTTCATTAAGAGAAACCAAAATTAAAACGCCATTATCTTTATTTTTCTTCCCAATCCCCCAATCATTAAAAATTTCATTTGCATACTCTTCTATTGTTTTCCCTTCAAGAGAATTTATTATCAAAACACATATTTCATTACCTGTTTCTCTTTCTATTTCCTCCAGTTTTTTTTCAATTTCTATCTGCTGGTTAGAATTTAAGATGCCTGCAAAATCATTTAAATAACCAACCGGCTTTAAAGAGGCAAAAATTATCAAAAAAGGAAATAAAAAATATATTTTTTTCACATTAATATTTTAACCATTCTCATAAAATTTTCAAGGTGAAGAGATCCCTCAAAAAATTCTGGTTAAAAAATAGAAGTTTCTCTTTTCGACAAAAACTTGACAAAATTTAAAAGGAGGTATTTAATTAATAAAAAAGGAGGAAAATGGTATATTTTGGGGAATATAGGAGTAAAGTTGATAAACAGGGAAGAATTGTTATTCCATCTAAGTTAAGAGAGTTGATTAAAAAAGAAAACAGAAGCAATAATAATATTTATATAACAAAAGGGATTGAAAAATGTCTTTTTATCTTTACAGAAAAAACATTTGAACAACAGGGAGAAAAAATAAATGAACTCTCTTTTACAAAAGGAAATCCAAGAGTATTTACAAGGATTTTTTATTCAGGTGCTTTTAAAGAAAAAATAGATAGTCAGGGAAGGGTTTTAATACCCTCTCAACTTATTGAATATGCTGAAATAAAAGAAAATGTTGTTATTATTGGTGCTGGAAAAAGGATAGAAATATGGGATGAAATAAAATGGAATGAATTTTACAGTAAATATTTTCCATCTTATGGAGAAATTTCAGAAAAAATTTTTGAATGAAAAACATTATCCTGTTTTAAAAGAAGAAGTATTAAAATGGATAAACTTAAAAGATGGAGGAATATATGTAGATTGTACCTGTGGAACAGGTGGCCACAGTAATTATTTATTATCATTGGGAAGAAAAATTTTTTTAATCTGTATAGATAAAGATGAAAAAATGATTGAAATAGCAAAAGAAAATTTAAAGGATTTTAGAAATTTCAAGTTGATTAAAGGAGGATTTGAAAATTTAGAAAATATTTTAAAAAATGAGAATATTGAAAAAGTTGATGGAGTCCTTTTTGACCTTGGATTTTCAAAACTTCATATTCTAAACGGCGAGAGAGGTTTCAGTTTTCAAATAGATGGACCACTTGATATGAGATATGATAAAAATTCAGATTTAACCGCCTATCATATTTTAAATAGATGGAGCAGAATAGATTTAATTTATATTTTCAAAAATTATGGAGAAATTAAAAATTGTGAAAAAGTAGTCAATAAAATTATTGAAAGAAGGAAAATAAAACCTTTCCAGACGACAAAAGAATTTTCAGATTTTATATGTCAGAATTTCAAAGAAAGAAAGAAAATCCATCCTGCTACAAGATTTTTTCTTGCATTAAGGATTGCTGTAAATGATGAATTGAATTGTTTAAAAAAGGGACTTGAAGGTGCTTTAAATGTTTTGAAAAATGGTGGAAGGTGTTTAGTTATAAGTTTTAATTCCCTTGAAGATAGAATTGTCAAAAAATTTTTTAAAGAAAAAAAGGAAATAAAAATACTTACAAAAAAACCGATTACTCCTTCAGAAAAAGAAATAATAGAAAATCCTTTAAGTAGAAGTGCAAAACTGAGAGTAGGTGAAAAACATGAAAAAGAGGAGAAGAAATAGAGAAAGTTTAAAGAGTTTTTTATATATTTTAATAATAGGATTTTATTTTTTAATCCATGTTTTTATATCTCTTAAAATACTTCATATTGGATATTCCATGGGAAAAATGAAGGAAGAGTATGAATATTTAAATCTTTTAAACAAAAATCATAATATTCAATTTACAAAACTTATCACACCTGAAAATCTTGAAAAAATTGCAAAAGAAAATAGTGTAAATCTTGTAATTCCAAAAAACTGGTGTTTTTTAGAAATGAGGAAAGAAAATGAAAATGTTTTTAAAGAAACTGAAATTCTTGAAGCGGGAACAAGATGATATTTTTGAAACAAGGATAAGATATATAAAACTTCTTTTTTTAATTGGTTTTATGGTTATATTTTTTCGTCTTTTCCAACTTCAAATAATAAATTATCCAAAGTATGAAAAAGTAGATATAAAATCAAAATATGTAAAAATGGAAATTCCCGGAGAAAGAGGCAAGATAATAGACAGTAACGGGAAAATACTTGCTTTAAATATTCTATCTTATTCTATCTATTTTGATACATGGATGATAAACAACCTAAAAAAAAATAACCCTGATTATATAAAAATATTAAAAGATAAACTATGTGAAATTTTAAAAATAGATAAAAAGGAAATAGAAAAGAAAATGGAAGAATCATATGCTTTAATTAAAAAAGAGGTTGATGTTGATGAATATGAAAATATAAAAAAAGAAAAACTTAAGGGTATATATATGGAAAAAAAGTATAAAAGAGTTTATCCTTATGGAAAACATGCCTGCCATATTCTTGGTTATACTGATATAGATGGAAATGGTATTGAAGGAGTTGAATATTTTTATAACTCTTTTTTAAAAGGGAAGGATGGTTTATATTTGGTTTTAAAAGATGGTATTGGTAATTTAATTCCTTCTGTTAAAAAAGTTTTAATAAAAGAAGAAAAAGGGGAAGATGTTATTTTAACGATTGACTCAAACATACAGTTTATTGTTGAAGAAGAAATAAAAAAGGCATATGAAAAATTTAATCCAAAAAACATCTCAGTAATTGTTATGAATCCTGATAATGGAGAAATTCTTGCTCTTGCAAATTATCCAAATTACGACCCCAACAATCCCTCACAGTATGATTTTTCAATTATAAGAAATAAATGTGTCACAGACCTTTTTGAACCAGGTTCTGTATTCAAAATTGTAACTGCTGCTTCTGCAATTGAAGAAAATTTATTCACACCCGATTCAATATTCATGTGTGAAAATGGAAAATGGTTTGTAAGAAACCACTATTTACACGATGTTCATCCTTATGGTGTTTTAACTTTTGAAGAAGTTGTTGTCAAATCAAGTAATATTGGAACTGTCAAAATAGCAATGAATCTTGGTGAAAGAAAATTATATGAATACTGTAAAAAATTTCGCTTTGGAGAAAAAACAGGAATTGACCTGCCAGGAGAAATAAAGGGAATTTTCAGACCTTTACAAAACTGGTCATCTTATTCAATTACTGCTATTCCCATTGGACAGGAAGTGGGTATAACTTCTATACAGGGAATAAGGGCGATTTCTGTTTTTGTAAATGGAGGATATTTAGTAAGACCACATATTATTAAAGGAATACAGGGAAAGGAAAATTATGAAATTGAAAATTATAAAAATGAAAAAGAAAAGATTTTATCTTTGAGAACAACAGATATTATAAAAAAGATGCTCCAAAAAGTTGTGAGTGAAGAAGGAACTGCTGCTTCTGCAAAAATAGATGGATATAATATAGGAGGGAAAACTGGGACTGCTCAGAAAGCAATTGGTGGTAAGTATGTAAAGGGTAAATATGTATCTTCCTTTGTTGGATTTCTATGCAGTAATAAGAAAAATATTGCCATTTCAGTAAATGTTGATGAACCAGTTGGTGTTTATTATGGAGGGGTAGTGGCTGCTCCAATTTTCAGAGATATTATGGGAAGGATAATTAATTATTATCAGATACCGCCTGAAAATGAAATGAAACTGGTATATAAAAATGGAACTAAAAGAACTCATTAAGGAAATTAAAAAGAAGAAGGTTTTTAATCTTAATAATTTTGAAGTTGAAGGGATTGCATATAATTCAAAAAAGGTCAAAGATAATTATATTTTTGTTGCTATTAAAGGAACAAAACTTGATGGACATGATTTTATAAATGAAGCGATTGAAAGAGGAGCAAAATGTATCGTTGTAAGTAAAAGACCCTCAATTATCCCTTCTGACATTACTGAAATAGTCGTTGATGACACAAAAGAAACATTAAGTGAAATTGCAAATATATATTATAATTACCCTTCAAAAAAATTAAAAATAGTTGGTATAACAGGAACAAACGGAAAAACAACAACAAGTTTTATAATAAAAGAAATTCTTAATGAATGTGGAGAAAAAACAGGTCTTATAGGCACAATATTTTATGAAATCGGAGAAAGAAAAATAATCTCAACAAATACAACTCCAGAATCTCTTGATTTATTAGAAATGTTTTCTGATATGATAAAGAATGAGTGTAAATGGGTGGTTATGGAGGTTTCTTCCCATGGAATTGACCAAAAGAGGATAGAAGGAATTGAGTTTGATTCTTGCATTTTCACAAATATTGCTTCTCATGAACACCTTGATTATCATAAAACTTTTAAAAATTATTTAAATGCAAAATTGCTCCTTTTTGCAAAATACCTGAAAGAAAGCAGTAAAAAAGAGAAATATGGAATAATAAATCTTGATTCTCCTTATTCTAAATCTTTCATCAAAGTATGTAGAAAAAGTGGGATAGAATACATAACTTTTGGTAAACACAAAAATTCAAAAATTAAACTTTTAAATTATAAAATAGAAAAGGATGGAAATCTTATAGAAGTTGAAATAGAAAAAGAAAAGTTTGGTTTTAAAAGTAAAATTTATGGACTTGGAAATGTATACAATCTATTATCTGCCATTGCATTTTCTTATACTTATAAAATTCCTTATGAGAAAATCCAGAAAGCACTTTTAAAAATTGAAAACATTCCTGGCAGGTTTGAATTTATCAATGAAGGACAGGATTTTTCAGTTATTGTGGATTATGCCCATACACATCATGCCCTTAAAAACTTATTACTTTCTGTTAAGAGTTTAAACCCAAGAAGAATAATTCTTATTTTTGGCTGTGGAGGAGATAGAGATAAAAGTAAAAGACCTTTAATGGGAAAAATTGCTGTAAAAATGGCTGATTATGTAATAATAACTTCTGATAATCCAAGAAGTGAAGACCCTCAAAAAATAATAGAAGATATTCAGGCCGGGATTCCATTTTACTTAAAAAGAAAATATGTAGCAATTCCTGATAGAAGAGAAGCAATATACCAAGGGATTTCAATGGCAAAAACAAATGATTGTGTTGTAATTGCAGGTAAAGGACATGAAGCATTTCAGATTTTAAAGGATGTAATAATACCTTTTGATGACAGAGAAGAAGCAAGAAAAGTAATAAAAAAAATTTTAGAAGAAAGAAAAAACGAAACACTTTTATAAAATGGAAAATGTTAGATTGAGTGAAATTATATACTGGTGCAAAGGAAAAGTTAATAAAAATTATAGAGATTTTTTTGTAAAAGGGATATCAACAGATACAAGAAATTTAAAAAAGGGAGAAATATTTATTGCTCTTAAAGGGGAAAGATATGATGGACATAGTTTTGTAAAAGAAGCATTTGAAAAGGGAGCGGTTGCTTCAATTGTATCAGAAAAATATTCAAGTGATAATTCTTTTATTTTAATAAGGGTTAAAGATACTTTAAAAGCTCTTGGAGATATAGCCAGAAATTATAGAAAAAAACTGAATATGCATGTTGTTGGAATTACTGGAAGTGATGGCAAAACAACTACAAAGGAAATTGTTAAAAATGTACTGAGTAAAAAATTTAACACAAAAGGAACTATAGGAAATTTTAATAATGAGATAGGACTACCTCTTTCAATTCTTCAATCTGACAAAAAAACAGAGTTTGGCATTTTTGAAATGGGAATGAATAAAAAAGGAGAGATAGATTATTTAAGCAGGATATGTCAGCCAAATTCATGCATTATAACAAATATAGGAGTAGCCCATATAGGATTTTTCAAAAACAGAAAAGAAATAGGAGAAGCAAAAAGTGAAATTTTTAAAAATTTAATAGGAGAGAAAAATGTTTTTCTTAATAAAGATGATATGTTTTTTGAATATTTAAAAGAAAAAGCCAAAAGTAAAAATTTGATATCAGTTGGTGTTAAAAAAAAGGCAGATATAAATGGAAGAATCGTTGAAGAAGGAATGGATTATTTTGTTTTTGAATCAAATGGTAAAAAATATAGAATGAACTTTTGGAATACTTCTTTTATTTACTCAGGACTTTTTGGAATTGCCTTTGGCAAAAAATTTGGAATTTCAGAAAATTATATTGAAGATGTTCTTTTTGAGATAAGGCCATTGGCAGGAAGAGGAGAATTTATAAAGAATAAAATTTTCATAATTGATGAAAGTTATAATTCAAATCCGATTTCTCTTAAAAATGCTCTCTTGTGCTTTGAAAGAAAAAATTTTAAAAGAAAAATTGGGGTTATTGGGGATATGGCTGAACTGGGGAAATTTACTAATTTTTATCATTATTACATAGGCAGAGTGATTAAAAACCTTAACATTGATATTGTCTTTACTTTTGGAGAAAAAAGTAAGTTAATCTCGGATTTTTGTAAAAAAGGAGAACATTTTTATGAAATTGAAACATTGAAAAAAAAATTAAAAGAGAAAATAAAACCAGAAGATGCAATTTTTGTTAAGGGTTCAAGAATTTTAAAAATGGAAAACATTGTTGAATTTTTAAAAAAGGGGATATGAAATGCTATATAAACTTCTATATTCTTTCACTGAATACTGGTTTGGGTTTAATGTTTTCAGATATGTTACTGTAAGGGCTTCTCTTGCAATATTTACTTCTCTTTTGTTTTCAGTTTTATTTGGAAGAAAAATAATAAACAAACTTAAAAATTTCTGTCATCCTAATATACTTCTAAATTTCCGAAAAGAAAGTAAAGAAAAAACGCCGACAATGGGAGGGCTTTTAATACTTGGCAGTTTATTAATTTCTACATTTTTATGGGCTGATTTAAAAAATACATATATAATTTTGCTTATATTTTTAACACTTGCTCTTGGATTTGTAGGATTTATGGATGATTATAAAAAATTGAAATACAAATCACATAAAGGATTAAGACCTCTTTTTAAAATTGTTGGACAGATAATAGTTGGTTTTATTATAGGAATTGTCCTTGTTTACAATAATCAACTTAACTTTAATACTTCACTCCATCTACCATTTTTCAAAAAGATTGTTATACCTCTTGGAGAATATTTTGTTCTTTTTACTGTATTTATTATAGTTGCAACATCAAATGCCGTTAACCTAACCGATGGGATGGATGGACTTGCTATAGGACTTATCTTAACTGCAGGTCTTGCCTATGCAATAATTGCATATGTTGTAAGTAACTTAAATTTTGCAAGATACCTCAATGTTCCGTTTGTAAAAGGTGCAGAAGAAGCAACTGTCTTTGCTGCTGGACTTGTTGGAGCGTGCCTTGGTTTTTTATGGTTTAATTGCTATCCTGCTGAAATTTTTATGGGAGATACAGGTTCTCTCCCTTTAGGTGGAATAGTTGGATTTCTTGCAATAATTGTAAAACAGGAACTATCATTAATCTTTGTAGGTGGTATATTTCTAATAGAAGCCCTTTCAGTAATAATACAGGTAATTTCTTTTAAAAGGATGGGAAGAAGAATTTTTTTAATGACACCCATCCATCATCATTTTGAACTTAAAGGTATTCCTGAACCCAAAGTAGTTGTTAGATTCTGGATTGTGGGAATAATTCTTGCTTTATTCACAATAATAACTTTAAAAATAAGATGAAAATTAAAGGGAAAAAAATTGGAATTATTGGACTTGGAATAAGTGGTTTTGATACAGGTATTTTTCTTCTTGAAAATGGTGCAGAAGTATATATCTCTGAAAAAAATTGTGGAGAGGAAATTGAGGAAAAAGCGAATATTTTGAAAAAAAAGGGAGCAAAGGTTGAAATAGGAAAACATAATATAGAATTTTTTAAAGATGTTGAAACAATAGTAATAAGTCCTGGAATAGATGAAAGGATAGAATTTGTTAATTTTTTTAAAAAAAGGGGAGTTCCAATTATAAGTGAAATTGAACTTGCTTATAATTTTTCAAAAAGTAAAAAAATAATAGGGATAACAGGAACAAATGGAAAAACAACAACCACCACTCTAACAGGAAATATATTTAAAAATGCGGGTTATCCTTCTGTTGTATGTGGAAATATAGGAAATACATTTATAGGAGAGATTGAAAATATTGAAGAGAAAACATGGATTATTCTTGAGATAAGCAGTTTTCAACTGGAAAAAATAAAAGATTTTAAACCATATATTGCATGTCTTTTAAATATTGATTATGACCATTTTGATAGATATTTGAATATGGACCAATATATCCTTGCAAAAAAAAGAATTTTTGAAAATCAAACAGAAGAGGATTTCAGTATTTTAAATTTTAACGATTATTATTCAAAAAAAATTTGGAAAGGAATAAAAAGTAAAAAACTATTTTTCAGTTTTACAAGGATTTTTAAAGGAGTTTATTATGAAAGTGGAAGTATATTTATAAAATTAAACCAGAATCCGATTAAACTAATTGAGACAAAAAATTTAAAGATTTATGGAAGAGGGAATATTGAAAACATAATGGCTTCGTCCTTAATTTCAATCATCTGTGGAATTGAACCTGATATAATAAAAAACAGTATAGAAAAATTTGAACCATTACCTCACAGATTGGAAAAAGTAGCAGAAATTGATAATGTCTTATTCATAAATGACTCAAAATCTACAAATCCCCATTCTGTTAAAAATTCTTTGTTAAGTATTGAAGGAATAAATAATATAATTCTTATTCTTGGAGGAAAAGACAAGGGCTTCCCTTATTCTCAACTTAAAAAATATCTTAAAAACAAAGTGAAATTTATAATCTTATTAGGAGAGGCAAAAGAAAGAATAGAAAAAGAAATTAGATTACCTGATATACCCATAGAATTTGTAAAAGATTTAAAAGAAGCGGTCAATCTTTCAAAAAAAATTAGTAAAAAAGGAGATATAGTTTTATTTTCGCCAGGATGTTCTTCTTTTGATATGTTTAAAAATTACAAGGAGAGAGGAGATGTTTTCAAAAAAGAGGTACTTGCTTTATTATAAAATTTGTATTTCAGGACTTCTACTTATAGTTTCTGGAACTCTATTTGTTTTGAGTTCAAGTTTTTTTTACGGAATTGAGAAAAATGACCCTACTCGTTATTTTGAAAGACATATTTTTTATCTCTTTATAGGTTTAATTTTATTTTACGCCATTCACAAGATAGATATTAAAAAAATTGAAAAATTTTCTTTTTTAATATTCCTTTTTTCACTTTTTATTATCCCTCTGCCGAATATTCAGGGAAATTTAAGATGGGCAAAAATTGGACCTATTTCATTTCAACCATCTGAATTTGTTAAACTATCTTTTATTATTTATCTTGCAAGTTATTTTAAAAAAAGAATAAAAGAAATAAATAACTGGAAAGTAATTTTAATACCTTCTGTTTTCTGGTTATTAATAAGCGGAATTTTACAATTACAGAAAGATCTTGGCACATTTTTCATTATTACGCTTATATTTGGAGGGATTCTATTTATGTGTGGATTAAAATTAAAATATATTCTTAGAATATCCGGAGTGTTTTTGGTATTGATGGTCATTTTTATTATAATTTTCCCTTATAGAATTGAGAGAATTAAAATATTTCTTGACCAGGATAAGGATCTTCTTGGGAAAAATTATCAAATTATTCAGGCAAAAATTTCTTTAAGTTCTGGAGGGATTTTTGGAAAGGGACCAGGTGCAGGAACAGGTAAATTAAAATTTCTTCCAGAAGCACATAAAGATTTCATATATGCAGTTGTTGGAGAAGAATTTGGATTTATTGGAACAGTTGGAACTCTTATTCTTTTTGGATTTTTTGTATTCTGCGGTCTTGAGATTTCAAAATTATGTATTGATATGTTTGAGAAGATTTTATCATATGGAATAAGCATTTTATTTGGATTTCAATTTTTATTACATTCAGGAGTGGTTGTTTCTATTCTACCACCAAAAGGAACCACTCTACCCTTTTTTAGTATTGGAGGTTCTTCTTTAATTGTAAGTTTAGTTTCTTATGGACTATTACTTAAAATTGCTGAAAATGTAACAAGTCAAAGGAACCTAAAAGATATAGATGAAATTGTTTTAAATTTAAAATGAAATTGAAAGGCATTATATTTGATGGAGATGGAGTTTTGTTTGATACTGAAAAATTGCATGTAATGGCATGGAAGAAAGTTTTATCTTCTTATGGAATATCTTTAAATTTTAAAGATTTTGAGGAAGGGATTGGAGTTGAGGATAGTGAATTTTTGAAGAAGATGAAAAGAAAGGGAAAAATCTCAAAAAATTTAAATATTGAGAAACTTGTTGAAGAAAAGAGCAAAGAACTATTAAATATTCTGGATGTTGAAAATGTAAAGATATCCATTAAAATAAAAAATGTTTTAAAAATTTTAAAAAGAAAATACAAAATTGCAATTGCTTCAAATTCAGAAAGAAAATTTGTTTTAAAGGTGCTTGAAAAACTTAAAATCTCAGAATATTTTGACACAATTATTACAAGAGATGATGTAAAAAATCCAAAGCCATCTCCTGAAATATATTTATTAATTTCAAAAAAACTAAAAATTCCACCTTCTAACCTGATTGCTTTTGAAGATTCTAATACAGGAATATCAGCAGCAAAAAAAGGAGGGATTTTCTGTGTAGGAGTTGCTACTACACAACCTGTAGAAAAAATTAAAAATGCTGATATAATTATAAATGAATTGAACCTTAAAAATGTTAAAAAAGTGATAAAAAATTTTGAAGGGAAAAATGAAAATTAAAAATTTAGAATCTGAAAGAATAAGAAATTTACCTGTTTATATGTTTCAGGAGATAAATACAAGGAAACTTCAATTAAGGAAAGAAGGCAGAGATATTATTGACCTTGGAATGGGAAATCCTGATAAACCTCCACCAGCACCTGTAATAGAAAAATTGAAGGAAGTCCTTAAAGACCCAAAAGTTCATAGATATAGTGCATCAAAGGGAATTTTACATTTAAGAAAAGAAATATGTAACTGGTATGAAAGAAGGTTTGGAGTAAAAATTGACCCAGAGGAAGAGGCGATTGTGTGTATTGGGTCAAAAGAAGGAATAAGCCATCTTGCACTTGCAATATTTGATAAAGGGGATGTAGTGCTTGTTCCAAATCCTACATATCCAAGTCATCTTTATAGTATTATAATAGCAGGAGGGACTATTTATGACATGCCTTTGACAAAAGAAAACAATTTCATTCCAGACCTTTCACAACCTATTTACGATAGATATCCAAAACCAAAAGCAATGATTTTAAGTTATCCGAATAATCCTACTACTCAGGTTGTAAATATTGATTTTTTTAAAGAAGCAGTGAAATTTGCAAAGAAAAATGACCTTATAGTAATTCATGATATTGCATATTCTGAAATATATTTTGAAAAGGAATATAAACCACCAAGTTTCCTTCAGGTAGATGGTGCAAAAAATGTTGGGATTGAGTTCTATTCGCTTTCAAAAACATATAATATGGCTGGTTGGCGTGTAGGATTTGCTGTTGGAAATAAGTATGTAATAAAGGCACTCGCAAAACTTAAAAGTTATTACGACTATGGCATATTTACACCAATTCAGATTTCTGCAATATGTGCTTTGCGCCTTGATGAAAAATATATAGACCAGGTAAGGGAAACATATAAAAGAAGAAGAGATGTGCTTGTAGATGGTCTTAACAGAATTGGTTGGAATGTGGAAAAACCAAAAGCAACAATGTATGTATGGGCTGAAATACCTGAAAAATTTAAAAGTATGGGTTCTATGAGATTTTCTTTATATTTACTTGAAAATGCAGAAGTAGCGGTATCTCCTGGAGCAGGATTTGGGAAATATGGAGAAGGATATATAAGGTTTGCTCTTGTTGAAAATGAACAGAGAATAAGACAGGCAATTAGAAATATAAAAAAATTGGACCCGGGCGGATTCGAACCACCAACCAACGGATTATGAGTCCGCTGCTCTGCCGTTGAGCTACGGGTCCTTTGTTTTATATATATTATACCAGTTTAAAAAAATTTTTCAAGATTTGGGATTTTACCTGAATTTATAAAGAATGTCATCAGAATTAGGATTGTCAACAGTTCCATCAGCATTTGCATCACCTGGAATTGTTGCTTTATAACCTGTTTCAAGTTTTCCATTTGGACCTGCTGAATAAATTATCATAACTTTTTCACCCTCTATTCCATGTGATGAAATTGTTCTGTCATCATAAGCAACAAGATAAGTATGTCCCCAAGGATCAAGAGGAGTACCATAAGGAACTCTATTTTCTAGTTCTTGATCCGTCCCCCAATCAGAAGAAGCAGATACTTGAGGAACAGAACCATTACTTTGTTGATAAGTTGCTTTTGGTTGAAAAGTTATATAAGGTCCATCCCAATTATGTCCTTGTGTTATTTCTGATTCGCCATCTGTAGAATCTTTAAGATTATCATAAGAATTATCGGAAACATAAACAACATAAACAAAAGTATAAGTTCCTTCTTTAGGCGGGGAATCACTTGGATTATAAGGTAAGGTCCCTCTTCCAAAAGGATAACCTGTATGTGAAGAAGATGCTAAATTAACATCACTTAAATCACATAATCTTACATACCAACCAACATCCATTTTTACCATTGTCATTACACTTGCTAAATTTGCCATTTCTGCTTTTGCTTTATCTATTAATGCTTTGCTTCTTGATTTTCTTATTGCTGGAAGAAGAAGTCCTGCCAAAAAAGCAATAATAACCATAACAACAAGCAATTCAATAACTGTAAAACCAATTTTCTTTTTCATTTTCTCTCCTTTTTAAATATGTCCTTTACTTTTTAGAAAATCTAAAACTTCTTTTACAAATTTTTCAAAAATATTTAAATTTTCACATACATTTAAAACTTCCTCCTCATCAACTTCCCAATAAAGATGAACAAGACGATTTCTTAATCCAGTTAATTTAACCATTTCCTTTTCTAATTCCTCACTTATGATATTTTCTTTCCTTAAATTTCTAAATATCTCTTTATAAGTATCTGGTCTTTTCAGAGAAAGCCCTGAAATTATATGATTCCCAATATTTAAACAATCTTCTATAGCAAGTTGTAAATTTCTTTCAATTGCTGGAATTAATATTTCTTTTTGTTCTTTTCTATCTTTTAAATCTTTTATTTTCCCAATATGTTCTTTTAATCTTTCAATCTGCAAAAACAATTTTTCTTTATCAATCCCAGAAGGAACCATTTTCAATTTTTTCTCTCATCTTTTCAAAATATTCATTTCTCATATAGGAAGTGTCAAAATATTCATTTTCTTTTTTTGTTTCAAATTCAATTTTTGTTTTTAAATCTTTTGCATATAAACATTTTCCTTCTTTTAAAATTCTATGTATTAATGTTAAGGATGCTCTTTTTAAATTTACAATATCTATTGCCTCATCTTCAAAAATTTCTTCAAGTTTTTCAATCAATTCAATTTCTTTATCAAAATTTTCTTCAGGTAAATAGGCAATATCTATATCACTAAGTTTCCATGTTTTTCCAGTTGAATATGAGCCATAAATATAAAAAAGGGAAATTTTAAATTCATTACAAACTTTTTCAATATCTTTTTCAATTTTTTCAAAATCAATTTTTTTACCTTCCCTACTCTTTAAAACAGAATAAAACCTCATTCTTCACCCCATTGCCCTTTATTTATAGTTATTGACCCTCCATCCTTCTGGCAAGCAACATTCCCCATATATGTATCTGTTGAAAAATCTATCTCCTGCAAATTTATCCAATTTACAGAACCATCTATATATAATGTATTTATTCCCCAAGCATGATTTCCAATTAAAGGGTCGAAACCATTTGGTAAATTTGAATACTTTGACAGGTCTTTTTTATTATATATTCCTCTATCACTTATCATTGGAACTGGTTTTGTTGACTTATTTGATGTTGTTAGTCCAAAAACAAAAGCATAAGAATTATTCCATGAACTACTATCAATTGTTGTTGGAAGTGGATTATTTCTACCTATTGAACTTGGACACCAGAATGTTTTTGGAGTATTTATGTAATTGGGATAAATTGATTTTCCACCAATATAAAGACCTTCAGGTGAAGAAGGAAATTTTTCATAATGGTCCTCTGCATACATTTCATAAGCAACAGAAAACTGTTTTAAATTGGTCATACAAGTTGTTCTTCTTGCTCTTTCTCTTGCTGTAGATAAGGCGGGTAAAAGTAATCCAGCAAGAACTGCTATTATAGCAATAACCACAAGAAGTTCTATAAGTGTAAAACCACTTTTTTTTTCCATTATATTCTCCTTTTTTATTCTCCACCACCTCCACCTCCTCCTGTGGCTCCAGATAAACTCATAGCAATTTTAATCAGAGGCATATAAAGAGAAATAACTATAAAACCAACAACTCCACCAAGAAATACAATCATTATTGGTTCTATCATTGAAGCAAGTGCTGCAACTGCTGAATCAACTTCTGCTTCATAAGCATCTGCTATTTTATCAAGCATAGCATCCATCTGTCCTGTTTCTTCTCCTACCGCAACCATATTTGTTACCATCGGAGGAAATACCTTTGTTCTTAACATTGGACCTGCTATTCCTTCTCCTTCCCTTACTCTATTTCTTATCTCATTTATTCCATTTGCTATAACATCATTACCAACTGTATCCCTTACAATCTGCAATGACTGTAATATAGGAACACCACTTGAAATTAAAGTCGCAAATGTCCTTGCAAACCTTGCAATTATTGTCTTTGAAATGATTGGTCCAAAAAGGAAAATTTTTAATTTCAACATATCTATCCAGTATTTTGTAAACTTAATTTTCATAAGGATTTTGTAAAATATAAAAAGTGCAAAAATACCTGCAATAACAAGCGGTGCTTTCTGGGTCATAAGTTTTGATATTGCTATAACCATTTTTGTTGGTGCAGGTAAATCTCCCACTTCCATATCCTGAAATATTTGGATAAATGTTGGAACTATTTTTAA
This sequence comes from uncultured bacterium, assembly GCA_964400565.1. Taxonomy (GTDB): domain Bacteria; phylum Ratteibacteria; class UBA8468; order B48-G9; family JAFGKM01; genus JAMWDI01. The sequence goes on from CAYNUP010000158.1 coordinate 34,553, forward strand.
CATAATAAAGGTTAACATACCAATTGTAACAAAAAGGACAACAGTAGGATATGCCATCGCTGATTTTATTTTTCCTCTCAATTTTGCTTCCTTCTCCATGAAATCTGCAAGTCGGGAAAGAACTATTTCAAGGGCTCCACCTGCTTCTCCTGCTTTTACCATAGCAACATATATTCTTGGGAAACTACTCGGATGTTTACTCAATGCTTCTGAAAATAATGAACCACTTTCAATATCATCTGCTATTTTACCAAGAATAACACTTGCTGCTCCTTTCCTCTGTTCTTTTAAAACTCTTAATGATCTTAAAAGTGGAAGTCCTGCACCAATTAGTGTTGCTAACTGTCTTGTTATAATCATTAATTCTTTCGGTTTTATTTTATTTCCACCAATAAATGGGATTGGAATTGACATTGAAAGTCCAGTCCCTGTTTTCTTCTTTGTAGTTGGTTTCGGTTTTGCCTCAGTTGAACTTTTTGTTGCCTGTGTTTTTGCTGGAGTAACACTTGTAACAAAATATCCCATACCCTTTAATTTTGCTATTGCCTCCTGAACTCCAGAAGCATCTATTGTCCCCTTTAATGTTTTCCCTGAACTGTCTATCGCATTATACTGAAATAATGCCATTTTATCTTCTCCTTTTAATAACCATGGACTTCCTTTGCAACTTCCTCTATAGTAGTTATACCCATATTTATTTTTTGAAGTCCATCATCAAGCAATGTTTTCATTCCACAACTTTTTATAGCAATCTCCCTTATTTCTCCAAGAGGTCTTCTTTCATATATTGCCTGCCAGAATTCTTCATTTGGTGTTAATATTTCAAAAATCCCTGTTCTTCCCTTATACCCTCCTCTACAGAAAGGACATCCAACAGGTCTGTAAAATTTCATATTCTCTGCCTGCTCAGGAGTTAAACTAACCTGCATTAATTCCTGTTTTGTTGGTCTGTATTCCTGTTTACATCTTGGACATAAAACTCTTACAAGTCGCTGTGCTATAACTCCTTCAATTGTAGATGCAAGTAAAAATGGTTCAACATTCATATCAACAAGTCGGTAAATTGTCGTCGGAGCATCATTTGTATGTAATGTACTTAAAACAATATGACCTGTTAATGATGCCTGAATTGCCATCTGTGCTGTATCAAAATCCCTTACCTCTCCAACAAGTATAATATCAGGGTCCTGCCTTAATATACTCCTTAAACATCTTGCAAATGTAAGTCCAATATGTTCTTTAATTGGAACCTGAATTGCTCCTTCAAGCATATATTCAACAGGGTCTTCTGTTGTTATTACTTTTACATCAGGGGTATTCAGTTTTCTTAATATAGCATATAATGTTGTGGTTTTCCCGCATCCTGTAGGTCCTGTTGCAAGTATTATTCCATGTGGTTTTCTTATCATCCTTTCAATCTTTTCCATATCATCTGGTAAAAGCCCAAGGTTTTCAAGTTCAAATATTGTTTTTCCTCTATCAAGAACTCTAATTGCAAGACATTCACCAAAAACAGTAGGAACAGTATTTACACGAAGGTCAACATCTCTACCCATAACAGACAGTTCTATTCTTCCATCCTGAGGAAGTCTTCTTTCTGCTATATCCATACCAGCCATAATTTTAAATCTACAAAATAATGCAAAAGCAAGTCCTTTTGGTGGATGAACCAAATCATACAAAACACCATCAACTCTGTATCTTACTCTAAAATCATCTTCAAATGGTTCAAGATGGACATCTGAGGCATTATCTCTTACTGTTTGAAGTAAAATCAGGTCAAATAATTTAACAACAGGTGGTAAAGAAGCAATTTCTTCAAGAGATGTAATTGTTGCATATTCTCCCTGACTTGCTATTGCTTCCAGTTCTTCCATCTCTTCAACATCCTGAGCAAGCCATTTTATTAAGTCATCTATTGTTTCTATTTCTTTACCATAATATGTCTCAATTGCTTCTTTTATATCATTTTCATCCGCAATAACCATTTTTATTTTATAACCGAGAATAAATGAAATATCATCCTGAATATTTAAACTTATAGTATCTCCAACTGCAAGGGTTAAAGTATCTCTTTCAAGTTTAATTGGAACTACATTATATGTTTTTGCAAGTGCTGATGGAAAGACCTCAATTGCTTTTCTATCTATGGGTGTATTTTTTAAATCAACCATTTCAATACCTGCCTGAATACTTAAAACTCTTTTTAAATCCTTTTCAGAAACAAAACCAAGGTCAACAAGAATTCTTCCAAGAAAATAGCCTGTTTCCCTCTGTTTTTCAAGTGCCATTTTAAGTTGTTGCTCTGTTATAAGTCCTTCTTCAATAAGCATCTGCCCGATTAACTTTCTTGCAGTCATATTACTTCGCCTCCCTTGCCATTTCTGCTGATATTCCTTCCTCTCTTTTTTCTTTCAAGATTTCCTCTCCAAGAACTCCTTCAGCAACAAGTTGTGCTTTGACATTTTCAGGGTCATAACTGAATGTCAGAACATCATCAAGTCCAATTTTACCCTCTTTAAAAAGTCGCATCAAAAATGAATCCATAGTTACCATACCCCATTTTCCTCCTGTCTGTATCTCTGAAATAATCCTGTATGTTTTTCTTTCCCTTATTAAATTCTGAATTGATGGAGTAGCGACCATTACTTCAAAAGCAGCAACTCTTCCAGGTTTATCAATTCTTTTTAATAAGACCTGTGAGATAATTGCTAAAATTGAAACAGAAAGCATAACCCTTATCTGTTCCTGCTGAGCAACAGGGAAAACATTTACAATTCTATCAACTGTTCTTGCTGCACCTGTTGTATGTAATGTAGCAAATACAATATGGCCTGTTTCTGCTGCTGTTATTGCTGCTTCTATTGTTTCAAGATCTCTCATTTCACCAACAAGAAATACATCTGGGTCCTGTCTTAAACCTCTTCTTAATGCTTCAGCAAATGTAGGAACATCAACTCCAAGTTCTCTCTGTGTTATTATTGACCTTTTATGTGAATGATAATATTCAATTGGGTCTTCAATTGTTATTATATGTCTTTCAAGATTTGTATTAATCCAGTCAACCATTGTAGCAAGAGTCGTTGTTTTACCAGAACCTGTTGGTCCTGTAACAAGAATAAGTCCTCTTGGTCTTGTTAATAAATATTTCATAGTATTTTCATCAAGACCTATCTCTTGAAATGTTAAAAATTTATAAGGGATTAACCTTAAAGCAAGAGCCACATGTCCCCTTTCTTTAAATACACTTACTCTAAATCTTGCAAGGTCTCTAAAAGCAAAGCCAAAATCTGTTCCACCTACTTTCTGTAGTTCTTCCTGATGTTCTCTTGATGTAATTGCTTTCATATAATTTACTGTATCTTCAGGAGTTAATGGTTCACTATCAAGTTTATGGAGTCCTCCATGAAGACGAGCCATAGGAGGAAGTCCAACATTCAAATGTAAATCTGATGCATTTTCTTTAACAACAAATTCAAGCAATTCTTCTATCCTTTTTGCCATTTATCCCTCCTGTCCTGTAACAGATATAACCTCATCAATAGTTGTTATCCCAATCTTTACCTTCAAAATACCATCCTCATACATACTCCTCATACCTCCCCTTTCCGCTGCTTTCCTTAACTCTTCTGCACTTACCCTTCTTAATGTCAACTCTCTCAGTTCATCATTCATAACAAATATTTCAAAAATACCTATTCTTCCGTAAAATCCAGTAAATCCACATTCATTACACCCTTTTGGCTGACATACATTAACTTCTTCTCCTTCTTTTATTTTCAACAATTTTTTCAATCTCTCATCCGGTTCAATTTTTTCTTTACAATATGGACATAAAACCCTTACAAGACGCTGTGCCATAACTCCCTGAACTGCTGATGCAACTAAAAATGGTGGCATGCCGAGGTCTATCAATCTTGTTATTGCACTTGGAGCATCATTTGTATGTAATGTGGAGAAAACAAGATGTCCTGTTAATGCTGCTCTTAAAGCAATATCTGCTGTTTCCTTGTCCCTGATTTCACCCACAAGTATAACATCAGGAGATTGTCTTAAAAATGCTCTTAAAACATTTGCAAAAGTTAGTCCAATTTCTGCATTAACAGGCGTTTGATTTATACCCGGAATCTGATACTCAACTGGTTCTTCAACTGTCATAATTTTCCTATCTATTGTATTTAATTGCTGAAGAGATGCATAAAGAGTTGTTGTTTTACCAGAACCTGTTGGTCCTGTTACAAGAACAAGTCCTCCTGTAAATTGCAAAATTTTATTCCATTTTTCAAGGTCATCTGGCAAAAATCCAAGTTTATCAAGTCCTATCAACATCCTTGTTTTATCAAGGATTCTCAATACAACACTTTCTCCATAAATCCCTGGTAAAGTTGAAACTCTAAAATCAATAGGTCTCCCCCCTATATCAAGCATTATTCTACCATCTTGAGGAAGTCTTTTTTCTGCTATATCCATCTTTGACATTAATTTTATTCTTGCAATAACTGCTCTTTCTATTCTTTTTGGTGGAGATACGATTTCATATAAAACACCATCTATTCTAAATCTAACTCTAAATTTTTTCTCAAGTGGTTCAAGATGGATATCACTTGCTCTTCTTCTCAATGCTTCAACAAAAATTAAATTAACTATTTTTACAACAGGTGCCTGTAAAGCGAGTGTTTCTTCATCTTCTTCTACCTCTTCTAAATTAGGAAGGTCCATATCAATTGTTGCACTACTGGCTTCCTGTAACATTGCTGTCAAATCTTCCATATCCTCCTCTCCATAATATTTTTCAAGTAACTGGTCTATCTCTTCTCTAAAAGTAACTATCATTTCAACATTTTTTATCCCTTCAATACCTGCAACTTTTTTAAAATAATCAGCAGCAAGAATATTTAAAGGGTCATCTGTAACAAAAACAAGGGCATTGTCTCTTTTTTCCCATGGAACAACTCTGTGATTTTTAACAATTTTAGGAGGAAGAATACTTATTACTTCTTGAGGAATTTCTCTTAAAGGAAGTTCTCTCTGAACGATACCAAGTTGAAAATAAAAGGAAGGACTGATTTCTCCAAAAGGAAGCATCCCTTTACCCTGAAAAATTTCTCTTAATCTCTGACCAGTCCTTTCCTGTTCCTCAAGTGCCTGTTCAATACTCCTTCTATCCCAGAGGCCAATATTTTGAATTACATTTATAATTTCTCTTTTTGTTGGCATTGCGAAAATATTTTACCTCTAAAAATAAAAAATTGTCAAGATATTTTTTTTAGATAATTTTCAATCGCCTCAACAATAAATTGTGAAACTGTCTTTTCTTCTTCAACTACTTTATGTTTCACTTTTTTCATAAGTTCAATAGGTAAAATAAATGTATATTTTTTACTTTTTCCCTGTCCTTTTAAATCCTCTTTTACCTCAACTTTTTTTACTTCAAATAATTTTTTCGTCTGAGGTCCAAGTCGTTTCATTTTATTCTCCTTTTTAATTCTTTTGCAAGATTCAAAAAATCAATTGCTCCTTGAGAATTTTTTGCATAATCAAATATCGTTTTACCAAAAGAAGGACATTCTCTTAACCTACTACATACTTTTATTCCATTTTTAAAAAGTTTATCTTTAAATTCCTGCCTTAATAATTCTAAACTTTCTTCTGTTATTTTCAATCTATAATCAAGCATATTTGGAACAATCCCAAGTATTTCAATTTCAGGATTTAATTTTTTCTTAACAAGGTCAATAGTTTCAAGTAAATTGGCAAGTCCCTGTAAGGAAAGATAATCTGCAATAACAGGAATAATTACATATCTTGAAGCACATAATCCATTTATTGTTAAAAGAGAAAGTGATGGAGGACAGTCAATAAAAATAAAATCAAATGATTTAAGAATTTCAGTTGCATTTTCAATTGCTTTTTTTAAATAAAACTGATTTTTGCTTCTATTTGCAATTTCAAGTTCAATATGGGCAAGGTCTGGATTTGAAGGGATAATTGATAAATCAGCAATATAACTATCAACCATAACATCTTCTATTCTTGCTTGACCAAGAATAAAATCACTTACTGTTAAATCATCCGGTTTTAAATTTATACCAACACTTACAGTTGAATTTCCCTGTGGGTCAAGGTCTATTATTAAAACTCTTTCTTTCAGTTTTACTAAAGCAGATGCAAGATTAACACATATTGTTGTTTTTCCTGTCCCACCTTTTTGATTTGAAAATGCAATTATATTCATAATTTTATAAAAGGCGCATTTCTATCATTTTTTCAGCAATTTGTATCGCATTTAAGGCAGCACCCTTTCTTATATTATCACTTACAACCCACATATCAAGAGAATTTTCAAGACATACATTTTTCCTTATTCTTCCTACAAAAACCTCATCCTTACCCGAAACAAACAGAGGCATCGGGTATAAACTATTTTCTGGCTGGTCAATAACTTTTATTCCAGGTGAATTTTTAAGTATTTCTCTTGCTATTTCAATGTCAACTTTTTTTTCAAATTGTGCTGTTATACTTTCAGAATGTCCATTAAAAACAGGAACTCTTACACAGGTGGCAGAAACTTTTAAATCAGGTAAATCCATAATTTTCCTTGTTTCTTTTATCATTTTTACTTCCTCTGTATAATAACCTATAAATTCTTCGCTTAAAGAACCAATTTCAGGAATAACATTCCCAAATATTTGATAAGGATATACCTCATTTATTATTTTTTCACCCTTTATATAACTTTCAATCTGCTTCTGCAATTCTTCAACTGCCTTTTTTCCTGTTCCTGAAACTGCCTGATAGGTTGAAACAATTACTCTTTTAAGTCCAAATTCAATATGAAGAGGATATAAAGCAACAACCATCTGAATTGTGGAACAGTTTGGATTTGAAATAAAACCCTGATGCTTTTTAAGATGGTCTGGATTAACTTCAGGAACAACAAGAGGAACCCTTTCATCCATTCTAAAATCTGCTCCATTATCTATTACGATACAGCCCATTTTTACTGCTTCCCATCCAAATAGTTTACTCGCTCCTTTTTCTCCTTCTGTTCCTGCAAAAAATGCAATATCAATACCTTTAAATGATTCAATTTTTGTTTTTTCTATTTTAAAATTTATTCCTGCTATTTCCTCAGTTCTCTCCTTTGTTGCAAGAATTTTTAAATTTTTAAAAGGGAACTTTCTCTCAATCAATATTTCCACCATTTTTTTACCAACCATACCAGCACCAACAACACAAATATTATACTTTTTCATTTACTCTCCTTTTTACACTTTCTGCAAAAATACCTGCCATAATTGCTTTAAAAATATCAAATGGAATAAATGGTAAAACACCAAGAAAAATTAAATCTTTTAATCCTTTATTAATAAAAAATTTAAGCCATAAAATTCCAAAGAAATAAATTATTAAACTTGCAAAAATCATGCCCAAAATTTTATTTTTCCTTTCAGTAAAATAACCTGCTATATAAGAAGCAAAAATAAATCCAATTATATATCCAGTTGTAGGTCTTAAAATACCTCCAGAAACGCTGTAAAACCAGTTTATCCCTGAAATTCCTCCTAAAAAATAAAAAATCTGAGATAAAGAACCAAAATTTTTACCAAGAAGAATTCCAGAAAGTAAAACTGCAAATGTCTGGAATGTAAAAGGAACTGGAGTAAATGGAAGTTTTATATAAATCTGCGCAGAAAGACCTGTAATAATTGAAAAAACAATAGAAAGCAAAATCTTTTCAGCAATTCCCATTAAATTATATAATTCAAAATATTTATCCCATAATCTTGCCCAATTTTTATTAATAAATCCCATATTTCTCCCTTTTAAATTTCTGTAATTATATCCTTCAGTTTCTCCTCTTTCCCTTTCGGTGAAATAACTGCAAGATATAAATTTTCTTTTTTAAATATTTTGCTATTTCCTCTACTTCAACTTTTTTTACTTTTTCAACCTTATTAATTATTTCCTTTATTTTTTCCATTTTTTTCTTCAATAGTTTTTGCTCGCCTATCCATAACATATATTCAAGATTATCTTCAAGCCCCATTAAAAATTGAGATATTAAGAATCTTTTCCCTCTTTCAAGTTCGTCTTCTTTTATCCCTTTGGTTTTTATCTCCTTCATTTCTTTTATTATCTCTACCATTGCTTTTTCAAGATTTTCAGGAGATATTCCAGCAGAAATATTGAAAATTCCTGTATCTTGATAATGCCTTACAAAACTTCTTATTTCATATGCAAGACCAAGTTCTTCTCTTATTTTATTGAACAATCTACTGCTCATATTACCACCAAGTATTACATTCAGAAGAGATAAAGGATATTTTCTTTCATCTTCAAATGAATAACAGAAACCACCAAATGAAATATGTGTTTGCTCTGTTTCTTTTATCATCAATTTAACCTTTGGGCCATCTGATTTTCTTTCCCATTTTTCAAATATATTTTCTTTTTTTGTTTCAATATCAGAGAAAAATTTTTTAAATATTTTTTTAAGTTTTTTTTCGTCAAATCTACCCGCAACACTTACAACTATATTTTCCCCTGTATACTTTGAATTAATATAATTCAGAAGGTCCTCCCTTTTTATTTTTGATAATGTTTCAGGAGTCCCTGATATTGGCATTCCAAGGGGATGATTCTCAAATACCAGATTGTCAAATAATTCATGAACATATCTTGCAGGAATATCCCTGTACATATTTATTTCTTCAATAATTACATTCCTTTCCTTCTCTATATCTTCCTCTTTCAGCAAAGGGTTTTTTATCATATCAGAAAGGATATCAAAACTTAATTCTATATACTTATCAAGAATTTTAATCCAGTAACATGTCCCTTCTGTTGATGTAAAACCATTAAATGAACCTCCAACTCCTTCAATTGATTCTTTTATTTCATTACAACTTCTATTTTTTGTTCCTTTAAATAAAAGATGTTCAATAAAATGTGAGATACCTGCCTGTTCAATTTTTTCATATCTACTGCCTGTTTTAACAAATATACCAACTGCAACTGAATGAAACTCTGGAAATTTTTTATATATAAGTTTCACACCATTTTCCCCTTGGTATTCATACCAATCCATTTTTTCTCCTTTGACAGATATTTTTTTTGATTTATAATATCACAAAAAAGAAGAAAATAAAAGGGGAGGAAAAAATGAGAATAGGTTTTATGATGAAATTTGATAAAGAGAGGATTGAATTTGCTAAAAAGGTTGGTTTCCGCAGTTGTGAATTAAGGGTAACTCCAGACGATGAGTTTTTCCCTGGAAAGGATGGATGGGAAAAAAAGGCAAAAGAAATAGCAGAGTATTATAAAGAAAATGGGATAAGAATCTCATGTATTGCAGGATTTTATGTAAATCATATGGACACTTCAAGGGAAGAAGAATATAAAAAACTTGTAAGGGATGTAATACTTCTTGCTGAAAAAATGGGAGTTGGTGTGGTTGCAGGATTTTCAGGAAGGATAGTTGGTAGACCTCTTGAAGAAAGTATCCCTAAATTTGTTGAAATATGGAGCGAGCATTCTAAATTTGCAGAAGAGCATGGGATTAAAATTGCTTTTGAAAACTGTCCTATGGGTGAATTTCATACTCCTTCAAATGGAACAAATTTTATGTGCACACCTAAAATGTGGGAGATTGCTTTTTCAGAAGTAAAATCAGAAGCAATAGGTCTTGAATGGGATCCGAGCCACTTGATATGTCAGTTTATAGACCCTGTAATTACAATAAAAGAATTTGGTAAAAGAATTTATCATGTCCATGCAAAAGATGCACATGTTAACTGGGATATAGTGAAAAAATATGGTTTCTGGTATCACAGAGCAATAGAACACTGTTTCCCTGGACTTGGTGATACTGACTGGAGATTATGCATAAAAGAATTGAACAGGGTTGGATATAAAGGAGATTTGAATATAGAAGGATGGCACGACCTTGTTTACAATGACAGGGTTGAAAAAGGGAAAGAAGATGAAGGACTTATTATATCATTTAAACATTTAAGCCAATTTATTGTTCAGGATTAATACAAATCTGACATCGTAATTTATTTTTTCTGCCTTAAATTTGTAGTATAATTAAATTGAAAGGAGGTGAGAAAAAAATGGTGGAATATATTAAATGGATGGGACATGCTTCTGTTTTAATTTCAATTGCTGGAAAAAATATTTATGTAGACCCATGGAAAATTATTAGAAATGAACCGAAAGCAGATCTGGTTTTAGTTACTCATCCTCATTATGACCATTTTAGTCCTGATGATATAAATAAAATTGCCAAAAAAGAAACTATTATTGTTGGACCACATGATGTTATGAAACTTAAAACTGCTGAAAAGAAAAGCATAATTCCTGGAGAAGAAATAGATTTTGGATGGGTTAAGGTAAAAGGAATTCCAGCATATAACATAAATAAAAATTTCCATCCAAAAATTAATAACTGGGTTGGATATTTGATAGAGATTGAAAATAAAAAAATTTATATAGCGGGAGATACTGATTTTATACCCGAAATGAAGGAAATATCCGCAGATGTAGCAATTTTACCTGTCGGAGGGATATATACAATGACAGCAGAGGAAGCAGCAAATGCAGTAAATACAATGAAACCTAAAATAGCAATACCATATCATTATGGAGATATTGTTGGTTCTGAAAAGGATGCGAAACTTTTTTCTTCTTTTGTTTTGAATGCAAAGGTGGAAATTTTGAGAGTTGAGAAATAATTTAAATTTCACTTATACTTGTAGGAGGAGCATTTTTAACTTTTACAAAAATCCTTAATCCTTCTGAAATAATCTCAATGTTTTCTATGTCAAAGTCGTCTGGTAAAATTCTTATATGAGAAATATTATCCCTTGGTATCAATATTATCCTTTTTTCCTTATCTACATCAACAGGAGTTACCTGCCCTTTCATAACTACAATCCCTTTGCCTTCAACCATAACCCAGTTTTCTGTAAATTTCAAAACTTTACCAATAAAAACCCATAATTTCTGTTCTGCAAAATATTTTTTAAATCTTACCTTTACAATTTTACCTTCTATCATAAAACCCCTTTTTTTAAAATTCAAAAGCAAATCTTACATCTACTGCAATACATTCTTTTTCTTTTACAATTAATGGATTTATATCCATTTCCTTTATCTCAGGAAAATCACATACCAATTGAGAAATCCTTAAAATTGTTTTTTTAATACCTTCAATATCACATTTTGGAATATTTCTGTATCCTTTTAAAATTTTGCTTGTTTTAACTTCTTCTATAATTTCATCTACATCTATGTCTGTAAGAGGTGCGACTTTGAAAGAAACATCTTTTAAAACTTCAACAAATATTCCACCAAGCCCAAACATAATGAGATGTCCAAACTGAGCATCCTTACTGACCCCTATTATTACCTCAACCCCTTTTTCAATCATTTCCTGTATTTGAACGCCAATTATTCTTGCACAGGGATTATATTTTTTCGCAGAATCTATTATTTCTTTAAATGCTTTTTTTCCTTCTTCAGGAGTTTTAATACCGAGTTTTATTCCACCTGCATCAGTTTTGTGAATTATATCAGGAGATACAAGTTTCATAACAAAAATACCTTTGTTTTCCTTTAAAAATTTCTCACATTCATTTTCATCCTTTGCAAGAAAAGATTTTATCACATTTATTCCATATAATGATAGAATTTCCCGACCTTCAATATCTCCAATAATTTTTATATTCTGTTTTTTAAATTCTTCAATTCTTTCTTTAACTTTCTCCTTTTCAACTTTAAAATCAATAATTTTTTCTTTCAAAATTTTTTCTCTATACTTTCTGTAATCATCCATAACTTTTAAAGAAAGAACCCCTCTTTCAGGTGTGGGATAATTTGGAATTTTGTTCTCTTTAAGAATGTTTATCCCTTCCTCAACTCTTTTCCCTCCCATAAAACAGGCAATAACAGGTTTCTCATACTTTTTTGATATTTCTACAATACAATTTGCAGTTTCAGAAATTTGAGTTGTAACCTGTGGTGTTAAAATTACCATTAATCCATCCACATTATCATCAGAAATCACATATTCAGTTGCTTTCTGGTATCTATCACTTTTAGCATCTCCAAGGACATCAACAGGATTATTTATATTTGAAGCAGGTGGAAGAAAATTCTTAAGGGACTCTATTGTCTTTTTTGAAAAAGTAGAAAGAAAAAGTCCTACCTCTTCAATCATATCAACCGCCATAACAGATGGACCTCCTGCATTTGTTATAATCCCAATTCTATTTCCTTTTAAAACTGACTGGTAGGAAAAAATTAAAGCATAATCAAATAACTCTGCTACTGTATTTGCTCTTATAACTCCTGATTGTTTTATTGCTGCATTAAAAGCAATATCAGAACCAGCGAGCGAACCTGTATGAGAACTTGCTGTCTTTGTCCCACTTTCTGTTTTACCTGATTTTACAACAATAATCGGTTTTTTTCTTATAACCTTTTTGCATACATCAATAAATTTTCTTCCATCACTTATGCCTTCAAGATATAAAAGAATCACATTTGTATCAGGGTCATTTTCAAGGTATTCAATTAAATCAATCTCAGAAATATCTGCTTTATTACCGAAACTTATAAATTTAGAAAGTCCAACATTTTCCTTTATTGCCCAGTCCAAAATAGCAGTTCCAAGAGCACCTGATTGAGTAATAAATGATATTTTTCCTTCAGTTGGCATTTCAAAAGCGAAAGATGCATTCAGTTTATTTTTTGTATCTATAATTCCAAGACAATTTGGCCCAATAAGTCTCATATTATATTCTTTTACTATCTCTTTCAGTTTTTCTTCCCTCTTCTTTCCTTCTTCTCCTGTTTCTTTAAAACCAGCAGAAATTACTATAATTCCCTTTACACCTTTTTTACCACATTCTTTTGCAACATCACATACATATTCAGCAGGAACAACAATTACAGCAAGTTCAACATTATATGGTATTTCTGATACATTTTTATAACATTTTAGATTTAAAATTTCATTTTCTTTCGGATTTACTGGAAAGGTTTTTCCTTTATAACCACCATCAATTATATTTTTTAAAATTTTAAATCCAAGTTTTTCAGGATTTTTAGAAGCTCCTATAAGTGCAACACTTTCAGGATTGAAAAAAAAGTTTAACATATTTCTCCCTTTTTAAAGATTTAATTATACACCTCTTTCAAATTCTTTTCAAATATTCCAGATTTGTTTGACACAATTTTAAAAAAAAAATAAACTTATAAAATTAAAAAAAGTTGTAAAATATACAATTTTTAACCAAATTTAACAAGGGGGGAATATGCTTAGTGACCTTGAAATTGCTCAGAAAGCAGAGATAAAGCATATAAAGGAAATTGCTCAAAAAGCAGGTATAGATGAGGAATATCTTGAATTGTATGGAAATTATAAAGCAAAGGTTTCGCTTGAAATTTTAAAAAAACTTAAAGATAGGCCAAATGCTAAATATATTGATGTAACCGCTATAACTCCAACACCTCTTGGAGAAGGTAAAACTGTTACCACAATTGGTCTATCTCAGGCAATCGGAAAACTCAAAAAGAAAGTTTTTACCTGCATAAGGCAACCATCTCTTGGTCCTGTATTTGGAATTAAAGGAGGTGCTGCGGGAGGAGGATATTCTCAAGTTATTCCAATGGAGGATTTTAATTTACATTTAACAGGAGATGTTCATGCTGTTGGCATTGCTCATAATTTACTTGCTGCCTTTGTTGACAATTCTGTTTATAAAGGAAATCCTCTTAATATAGACCCTCTTACAATTACATGGCCAAGAGTTGTTGATGTTTCTGATAGATTTTTAAGACACATAATAATAGGACTTGGTGGGAAGGAAAATGGTTTCCCAAGGGAAACAGGATTTGATATAACTGTTGCTTCTGAAGTAATGGCTATCCTTGCTTTAACAAAAGATTTATTTGATTTAAGAAAAAGATTGTCAAACATTATTGTTGCCCAGACATATGATAAAAAACCAGTCACAGCAGAAGATGTGAAAGCAGCAGGTGCTATGACTGTTTTGTTAAAGGATGCTATAAAACCAACATTAATGCAAACACTTGAACATACACCTGTTTTTGTTCATGCTGGTCCATTTGCAAATATAGCCCATGGGAATAGTTCAATAATTGCTGACCTTATTGCTATAAAACTGGCTGATTATGTTGTTACAGAAAGTGGATTTGGTGCTGATTGTGGTATGGAAAAATTTATGAATATAAAGTGCAGATACAGTGGATTAAAGCCTGATTGTGTCGTTATAGTTTGTTCAATAAGGGCTTTAAAAATGCATAGTGGAAAATTTAAAGTTGTTCCAGGTAAACCACTTGATAGAGGACTTATTGAGGAAAATATACCAGCAATAGTTGAAGGAGCAAGTAATTTGAAAAAACAGATAGAAAATGCCAAAATTTTTGGAATACCCTGTGTTGTTGCCATAAATAAATTTCAGACAGATACAGAAAAAGAAATTGAAAAAACAAAAGAACTTGCTATTGAATTTGGAGCAGATGATGTGGCTGTAAGTGAGGTTTGGGAAAAGGGAGGAGAAGGAGGTCTTGAACTTGCTGAAAAGGTTATCAAGGCATGTGAAAAAGAAAAGAATTTTCAGTTTTTATATCCACTCCAATGG
>CAYNUP010000159.1:0-1676 GCA_964400565.1 uncultured bacterium
TTTTTAAGCAATTTTGTATTTGCAAAAAACTGAGAAAATATCTGTCCACTTATAAGTCCCATTGCACCAGCCTTTAAAAATCCAAAAACAAGCTGAACCACAGCCATACCAATAGATTTATAAACATTTGCCTTAGCTAAATCTTTATAATATTTTTTTCTATTGTTAAAATAATTCAGTAGATTAAAACATCCCATTAAAAACACACTTACAGGTGCTAAATAAAGCCATGGAGAAATTTCTTTGTTATTTAATAAATTTAAAATGAAATCATGGAAAATTATTACAACAAAAAGTAAAAATAAACTCAATACAAAACTTATAATAAACACTAAAGCCATTATATTTATCGCATCTTCATCTTTTCTTGGAAGCATTATGGCAAGTTCATAACGCCCATTTGCAATACTTCCAAATATGGATGTAATTGCCATAAACAAAGCATATACACCAAAATCCTCTGGTGAATAAAGCCTTGTTAATATAGGACTTATAGCAATAGGTATAGCTTGCGCGAATGTCGTCCCTGTCATCAAAGTCAAAACATTCCGACTAAATTCACTTTTTGGGATTAATTTTTTCAACAAAGTAGATCACCATTTGAAAAGGAATTTATTATACTTGAAGGGGAAATCGCTCATAAAATACATGTCAACTCTAATTTTTAATTTTTCCCTGATTCTAATGTTTTTTAATATCCTATCAACTAATCTATTCCACTAAGATGCATAGTTTCAATCTATTTAGTTTCATCTCTTAAAATAATACAAGGTCCTGATCCTACAACTGTTAGAATTTTCATTTATTAGAACCTCTGTGAGAAGAACCTTGAAACGTTATGTATCTTCATTTTTTATATCTTCCTCTCCGAGCTTACCTCTCTCGTAAAACTTCAAACTCTCAATTACTTTATGAATAATCTCTTTTTCGTATAATGGTTCAAGAGGAAGGCTTAAAACATTTTTAGCTGCATACTCGCTATTTAATAAATTTCCGTATACTTCCATTAGATTATTCATAAACACCTTCATTTTATGAAGTGGATATGGGTAATATACCATGGTGGAAATGCCTTTTTGCATAAGTTTATATTGAATCTCCTCGCGGTTTTTATTTTTTAGTAAAATTATATACTGGTGATATACATGGTATGCCTTTTCTTTCTCAATTGGAGTTTTTAACCATTCTATTTCTTTTAAAGAATCGGTATATATTTTCGCAATTTTTCTCCTTCTTTCATTAAATTCATCAATATATTTAAATTTAGCAAGTAAAATTCCAGCCTGAATAGTGTCAAGCCTTGCGTTGTAGCCTATATGTTGAGCATTGTATTTATCTTTCCCACCATGCTTTATAAGCATTCTTATTAGTTCTGCAAGTTCATCATCATTTGTAGCAACCATTCCTCCATCACCGAAACAGCCAAGATTTTTTGACGGGAAAAAGCTGAAGCATCCTGTTGTTCCAAAAGAACCAAGTTTTTTACCATCCCACATAGCACCAAATGCCTGAGCAACATCTTCAACGACAAAAAGATTATACTTTTGAGCGATCTCCAATATCTCATCCATCTGGCAGGGATGACCATAAAGATGGACTGGTATGATACCTACGACATTAGAGCTATTTTGAGTTAAATATTCTTTAATTTTGGCGGGATCAATGGTATATGTATC
>CAYNUP010000160.1:0-12190 GCA_964400565.1 uncultured bacterium
TTATACAATAGGAGATGTTATTGCAAGGTATAAAGTAATGAATGGATATAATATTTTACATCCTATTGGTTATGATGCATTTGGACTTCCTGCCGAAAATGCAGCGATTAAACAAAATGTTCATCCAAAGGACTGGACATATACTAATATCAATACCATAAGAAAACAACTAAAACGTCTTGGGATATCATATTGCTGGGAAAGAGAAGTAATCACATGTGACCCTGAATATTATAGATGGAACCAATTTTTCTTCATACAATTTTTCAAAAAAGGTATGGTTTACAAAAAGAAAGCACCTGCTAACTGGTGTCCATCTTGTCAAACAGTTCTTGCAAATGAACAGGTAATAGATGGAAAATGCTGGAGATGCGGAGAGATTGTAGAAAATAGAAATCTTGAGCAATGGTTTATAAAAATTACAGATTATGCAGAAAGATTACTTGACTTTTCTGGAATTAAGAACTGGCCTGAAAGGGTAATAATAATGCAGAAAAAGTGGATTGGAAAAAGTGAGGGTTGTGAGATATCTTTTTATATTCCTGAAATAAAAGAAACTTTAAAAGTTTTTACTACAAGGGCTGATACTCTATTTGGAGTCACTTATTTAGTTTTATCTCCATATCATCCTTTTATAGAAAAAATTATAAAAATTTCTCCTGATAGAGAAAAAATAGAAGAATTTATAAATAGAGTTAAAAAAGCAAGTTTAACTGTTCAAGATATTTTAAAAATTGAAAAGGAGGGAGTTTATACAGGTATATATGGTGTTCATCCAATAACAGAAGAAAAAATACCTATATGGATTGGAAATTATGTTTTGATGGAATATGGAACTGGTGCAGTCATGGCTGTTCCTGCTCATGACCAGAGAGATTTTGAATTTTCCAGAAAATACAATTTACCTATCAAAATAGTAATTAAAAATCCTGAATGGAAAGAAATACCAGAAAAATTAGAAAAATCTTATGAAGAACCGGGAATTATGGTAAATTCAGGCATTTTTAATGGTCTTGATAGTGAAAAAGGTAAAGAAGAAATTAGAATATACCTTGAAAAAATAAATAAAGGGAAAAAAGCAATTTATTATAAATTAAAGGACTGGTGTATATCAAGACAGAGATACTGGGGAACTCCAATCCCTATAATTTATTGTAAAAAATGTGGAATTGTTCCAGAAAAAGAAGAAAATTTACCTGTAGAATTACCTTATGAAGTGAAAATAACAGGCAAAGGACAATCACCTTTAAAATATATTTCAGAATTTTTAAAATGCAAATGCCCTGTCTGTGGTGAAGAAGCAGAAAGGGAAACAGATACAATGGATACTTTTGTAGATTCTTCATGGTATTTTTTAAGATATGCTTCAGGTGATATAAAAAATAAACCTTTTGATAAAAATGAAGTAAATTACTGGATGCCTGTTGACCAATATATAGGAGGTATAGAACATGCGATTTTACACTTACTTTACAGCAGATTTTTTGTCAAAGCACTAAAAGACATGGGATATCTTAATTTTGAAGAACCATTTGAAAATCTCTTATGCCAGGGAATGGTTATAAAGGATGGCGCCAAAATGTCTAAATCTAAGGGAAATGTTGTTGACCCTGAAGATATTATAAAAAAATATGGTGTTGATACTCTCAGATTATTTATTCTATTTGCTGCTCCTCCAGAGGTTGACCTTGAATGGAGTGAAAAGGGAATAGAAGGATGCTGGAGATTTTTAAACAGAATATGGAGATTACATAAAGAAATAAAAAATTATTCAATAGATGTAGGGAAAAACGATATAGAGTTAAAAATAATGATAAATAGGACAATTAAGGGTGTTACTGAAGATATAGAAAAAGAATTTCAATTTAATACCGCAATTGCAAAAATGATGGAATTTATTAATTTTTTAAATAAAGAAGTGGCAGAAAAAAAAGTTTCTAAAATTGTTCTTCTAAACTCGTGGAAAAAATTTATAAAACTTCTATATCCTTTTGTTCCACATATATGTGAAGAAATATGGGAAGATTTAGATGAAAAAAACTTTTTATTTAATGAAAAATGGCCATCATGGGAAACGATTGAAGAAATAAAGGAAAAGATAAATATAGGCGTTCAAATAAATGGAAAAATAAGAGGAAATATTGAA
This sequence comes from uncultured bacterium, assembly GCA_964400565.1. GTDB lineage: Bacteria > Ratteibacteria > UBA8468 > B48-G9 > JAFGKM01 > JAMWDI01. The sequence goes on from CAYNUP010000160.1 coordinate 2,147, forward strand.
ATTTCTCCTGATTTTGATGTTGAGGATATATTTAAAATTGTCTGTAATAATGAAAAATTTAAAAAATTTATTGAAGGTAAAAAAATAATCAAAAAAATATATGTTCCAGACCGTCTAATAAATATAGTTGTTGAAAATTAACTTTCTTTCTCTTCTTCTTTTTTCTCTTCTTTTGCTTCCTTCTCTTTCTCTTTTCTCTCTTCTATTTTATCCTTTATATCACTTATTCCTGCTGCAATAGCAATTATTCCACCAAGGATAAGAAATACAACAATTCCTCCACCTACAAACCATAATGTCGCTTTCCCCAAAGGACCTGGACCCGCAAGCAAAATCCCTATCGCAATTGCTATTATTCCACCCAATATAGCAGTCATTTCTACCCTCCTTTTTACTAATTTTTATTTCAAAAATTATTTAATGAATATACTTTATCACATTTTCTAAAATTGTCAATACTCTTATATTAAAATCTTTTTACTCTTCACAATTCCAGACAATATCAGGTTTTAATCCGAATTTTTCTTCTACTCCTCCGTCATCCTTTAAATCTTCTCCTACACTATAAACAATAAAGCCCTTATCTTTCTTTTTATAAATGTAATCTTTATCAGTGAAAGGGTCTAAAGGAAGGGTATAAAGAATTCCTTCTGTAATTAACTGGTTAAGATTATCCACATATTTCCCATACTTTTGCTTGTAGATTTTGTTGGCTATCCCAATTTCTGCTGCACCCAGTAAAGCATCAAGTTTGGCTTCTTGAAGTAAAAACCGTGAAAAAACAGGTAAATACATCATAAAAATAGCAGTTTCTGGCGTCTTTTTCAATCCTTCTTTTATTTCTTCTAACTCTTTTATTGATTCTCTAAAAGATTTTTTACTAAGAGGAATTATTTTTGCCATAGTAGTTAAATAAAAAATCTGTTGTTGTTTAAGAAAAAATTTTGGATTTTCAATGATTGACTGTAAGTATTTTTCAGTAGCATCAGGATAAAATTTTTTCAATTCCTCAAATACTTTTTTTCTTTCATCTTCTGTTATTTCTTCTTTTTTAACCTCTTCACATCTTTTATTTAAATAATCAAATATCTGCATTCCAAATATCAACTCTCCTTTTAAACCCAAATAGGCCAATACTTCTTCCCTTTCTTTCCTTATTTCCTCAATAAAGGAATAATATATATTTACATCTCCTTTTTCTTTTTCCAAAAATCTTCTTAATTGATTAAGAATAATTACATCTATAGCAATTCTGGTCATTTGGGATATAGAAAGGAGTTCGTAAGAAAGAGATTTTCCTATCCTTAAGCCCATTAACAAAGTAATTAAAGCATTATTAATTTCTCCATTTTCCTTCTGTATTTTGGCTTTTGCATTTAATAAACGAGCACAACCCCTTAAACAGATAAGAAGAGACAATCTCAACTCACTTTTATTATAATCTTCTTTTTTAAAGAATAAACATCTCATCTGGGATGCTTTCTCCAACAATTTATAAAATTCAGTAAAATCTGGATTGTTAAGGATTAAATCAGATATCTTTTTTTTCTTTTCTTTAGAAAGTTTTTCCCATTCTTCTATTCCTACATAGGGTATATATTCCCACTCTTCTCTATATTTCTCCCAAAGGATTTCCAGTAAATCAAAGGCTTTTTTATAAACTAACGCACCATTTTCTTCATCAGGTATTTCTGGTAAATTAAGTTCCTCAAATGTGGTCGGAATACCTGCCTCTTTTAATTTCTTCAGTTCCTCATCTAAAGTTGAAGCATAAATTGAATTGTCAAATTGTACTATAAAGTAAAGAGTGAAAATTATTTTAATTAATTTTTTATTCATTATTTATATCCTAATATAATTTTTTAGAAATTTCAATCAAAAATGGCGCTTTTATCTTTTAATTCTATAGATAGTATTTAAAATTTGACTTGACAAAATTTTTTTTTATTTTAAAATTTAAGTAGCACGAAATTTTAAAAAATAACACAAAAGGAGGTGAAATATGATGAAGAAATTAAAAACATCAAAAAATAGAAAGGAGGTGAATGATTTGAAAAAATTCTTGAGTATTGCTTTTGTTTTTTTTCTTTTTACATGTAGATATTCTTTTTCTGCCCATCCTTTAATCACAGATGATACAGGAACTCAAGGAAGAGGACATTTACAGATAGAAATAAACTCTGAATTTGAATATGATGAAAATTTATGGACAAAAGGAATTGATACAATTTTCTCTTATGGATTCACAGATAATGGAGATATTATTCTGACTTTTCCTTATCTTTCAACTTCTGATGCACAAGGTCTTTCAGATATATCAATTGAATTTAAATACAGATTTTTTGAAAAAGATGGGTTGTCTTTTGCTTTAAAACCAGGTATTTCATTTCCAACGGGTGATGAAACGAAAGAACTTGGAGCAGGAAAAGCAACATATTCAATCTATTTTATAGGAACAAAAGAAAACAAAAACAGTATAATTCACTTTAATTTTGGATATATAAGAAATCAAAATGTAAATGATGAAAAAGAAAATATTTATCATTTATCAATTGCCTGTGAATTTCCTTTAAGTGAAAAATTAAGGTTTGTAAGTGATTTATGTGGAGAAACAAATCCCGATAAAAGCACCGGTACTCCAATTCTTTTTAGCATAATTGGTTTTATATATTCACCAAAAGAAAATTTTGATATTGCTTTGGGGATTAAAATTGGTTTAAACAAAGTTTCTCCAGATTTTTCCATTTTACCTGGAATAACAATTAGATTTTAAATGGAGGTAAAATATGAAAAAATTTTTATTTTTTTTTAATTTAGTTTTTTTCAAATTTGCTTTTGCACATTTTGGCATGATTGTTCCTTCAAATGATATTGTAGAAGAAAAAGAGAAAGCGAATATAAATCTTAAGATTTTATTTGCTCATCCATTTGAAGGAAAAACAATGGAGATGGAAAAACCAGAAGATTTTGGTGTTTTATTCAGAGGAGAAAAGGTATCTTTGATAAATCAAATTAAAGAAACAAAATTTAAATTCTATGCAGATGAAAAACCAAATAAAGGATGGATTTTAAATTATACATTGAAAAGACCAGGCGATTATATTTTTTACTGTATCCCCAAGCCATATTTTGAACCAGCAGAGGATAAATATATAATTCATTATACAAAAGTTATAGTTAATGGATTTGGTATGGAAGAAGGATGGGATAAGGAGGTTGGACTTAAAGTAGAAATTATCCCACTTTCAAGACCTTATGGAATTTATACAGGAAATATTTTTTATGGGATTGTTAAATTTAACGGAAAAGTTGTTCCTTTTTGTGATGTGGAAATTGAATATTTTAATGAGAAAGGTATGATTAAAGCACCATATTCTTCATTTATAACCCAAGTTGTAAAAACAGATGAAAATGGTATATTTTATTATTCATTCCCAAAAAGTGGATGGTATGGTTTTTCAGCAATATGTACTGATACAAAAAAAATAAATAACAAGGAAGTGGAAGTTGCAGGTGTTTTATGGGTTAAAGTATATGATATGAAATAAAAATGCATATTTCAGAGGGTATTCTTTCCGGACATGTTCTTGCAACTGGTGGAATTATAGCAACTACTGGAACAGCAATTGGACTGAAAGATATAAAGGATAAAGATTTTCCTAAAGTTTCTCTCATTTCATCTGCTTTCTTTGTAGCCTCATTAATTCATGTTCCTGTTGGTCCTTCAAGTGCTCATCTTGTTTTAAATGGGCTCTGTGGAATTATTCTTGGATGGAAAAGTTTTCCAGCAATTTTAGTTTCTCTGTTTTTACAGGCAGTCTTATTTCAATTTGGTGGTTTGACTACATTGGGAGTTAATACTTCAAACATGGCAATTCCGGCTGTTATTTCCTACTACTTGTTTAAACCAGTTATTAAAAAAAATCCATTTTTAGCAGGTTTTTTTTCGGGTTTTTTTTCAATTTTACTAAGTTGTATTTTTGTTTCTTTCTCTTTAATTTTTACAGGAGAATATTTTTTAAATCTGGCAAAAACAATCATAATAATTCATTTACCCATTGCCTTCATTGAAGGAATAATAACAGGTTTTATTTTAACATTTTTGAAAAAAACAAAATCAGAAATAATAGGGGGATAAAATGAAAAAAATATTTTTTTTATTTTTTCTATTTACAATTTTAAGTTTTGCACATAAGATAAATCTTTTTACATATAAAGAAGGTAATAAGATTTTTGTAGAAGGATATTTTTCAGATGGAGTTCCAGTAAAAAATTCATCTATTGAAATTTACAATGAAAAAGGAGAAAAAATAATTGAAGGGAAGACAAATGAAGAAGGTTTATATTCTTTTAAAATTCCAGAATGTAAAAAAATAAAGATAGTTCTTACAGGGGATATGGGTCATAAAGTGGAAAAAGAAATGGAAATAGAAGAGGAAAAGACATTAAAAAAAGAAGAAATTAAAACTCAGAAAAAAGAAGTTGAAAGGAAAATAGAGACAATTGATAAAGAAGAAATTAAAAAAATTGTTGAAGAAAGTGTAGAAAAGGCGATTTTTCCTTTAATAAAGGAAATACAAAAGGAGAAACAAAGAGCAAGATTTATGGATATAATAGGAGGGATTGGATATATATTTGGAATATTTGGTATTTATCTTTACTTTCTAAAAAAATGAAACTGTATAGAAAAATAGAAGAAATAGACCCGAGATTGAGATTGGTTATTTCTTTTTTATATTCTATTTTTGTCGCTCTTGAAAAATTACCTGTTTTTTTCTACTATTATCTTATTTTATCAGTTCCCCTGCTATTTTTTATAAACAATCTCAAAAAATTTTTAAAAGGTCTTCTTGCAGTTAATTTTTTCATTTTATTTTGCTGGATTTTGCTTCCAATAAATATTCCAGGTAAAGAAATTTTTAAACTTTTTAGATTTTCCATCACAGAGGAAGGTATAAAATATACTTTTTTAATTACAATTAAAACAAATTTGATTTTCATAACAAATTTTGTTCTATTATTTTCTTCACATCCTGTAAGAGTAGTTCATGCTCTCCATCATTTACATATCCCGAGAAAACTTATCAATTTACTTTTCTTTACATCAAGATATATCCCTGTAATTGAAAAAGAAATAAATAAACTGGAAAGAGCAATGAAAGTAAGGTGTTTTAAACCAAAAACAGATATGCATACTTATAGAACATTTGGAAACCTGGTTGGTCAAATAATTTTAAGGTCTTATGAAAGAAGTGAAAGAATATATAAAGCAATGCTCTTAAGAAGTTTTTCAGGAATTTTCTGGACATATCATCATTTCAAATGGTCAAAAAAAGATACTTTTGTTTCAATCTGTGGTATAATTTACTTTTTAATTTTAATTTTTCTAAAATGGAACCAATTATAAAACTTAAAAATATAACTTTTTCCTATCCTGAAAGAGGAATTATTTTTGATGATTTAAACCTTGAAATTTATAAAGGAGATAGAATTGGAATAAAGGGAGCAAATGGTTCGGGAAAAACTACATTACTTTATATAATTTGTGGACTTTTAAAGCCTCAAAAAGGAGAAGTTATAATATTCGGGAAAAAGACGGAAAAAGAAAGTGATTTTTATGAAGTAAGAAAAAAAATAGGGCTTTTATTTCAGGATTCAGACGACCAGTTATTTTCTCCAACAGTTGAAGAAGACATTGCTTTTGGACCTTTGAATTTAAGAATGGAAAAAGGGAAAGTTAGAAATGTAGTGGAAAAAACAATAAAAGAACTGGGGATTGAACATTTAAGAAATAGATTTTCAAGTACACTTTCCTATGGTGAAAAACGACTTGTTGCAATTGCTACCATATTTTCAATGGAACCAGAAATTTTACTTCTTGACGAACCAACAACAGGACTTGATGAGGAAACAACAGAAAGAATAAAAAAAATCCTTTTGTCTTATGATCACCTTACATTATTTATTGTCTCACACGAATTTTCATTTATAAAAGAAATATGCAATAAGATATATTTACTTGAAAAAGGTAAACTCCAACTTTATAAAACTTCCTGTGCATAATTTTAAATATTAAAAAACTTGACAAGAAGATTTTTCAAAAGGTATAATATTAAAATATCTAAATATTTAAATATGAAAATGAAAGAAGAAATATATAAAATAAAAGCAGAAATATTAAAAGCAATTGCACATCCAACAAGATTAAGGATTATTGAAGAATTAAAAGATAAAGAATATTGCGTTTGTAAATTAATACCTAAATTAGAAAAAGAGCAACCCAATATTTCCCATCATCTTTCAATTTTAAGAAACGCTGGTATTTTAGAATTCCAGAGAAAAAAGAAAGAAATTTATTATAGAATTAAAGATAGAACAATTTTAAATATTCTTAATTGTCTTGATGGGTTAATTTTAAGAAGTTTAGTAGAAAAAAAAGAAATTTTAAAAAAAATAAAAAAAGGAGATTGATATGGGAAGACCGAGATTTATTATGTGTATTTGCACAGGACAGTGTCCTGGGTTTAAAAGTTTAGATTTGTGGTCTTTAATTAATTATGTTAGAGGTGAACTTGATGTTGAGTATGCTATAGTTCATCCACAATTATGTGTTGATGATGGAGATAGGTTTATTAAGGATTACATTAAGCCAGATGTTAAATATATCATTGGTGCCTGTGATCCAAAGATGCAGAGGAAAATGTTTAAGGATGCATTTGCAGAAGCAGGAGGAGATTATGATAAACAGGTAATTTCTCTTGATTTAAGAAATATGTCAACAGAGGAGGCGATGAAAAAGGTTAAAGAAGCAGTAGAAAGCATAAAATAGGAGGAAGTATGAGTAAAGATAGAAGCACTTACACAGGATTACCAAGAAAAGAGATTGATTGGTTCCCGAGGATTGATTATTCTAAGTGTAAACCAGAGGAATGTAATTATCACTGTGTGAAATTTTGCCCCTTTGGTGTTTTTGAGAAAAATAATGAAAAAGTTGAAGTTAAAAATCCGTATGAATGTAATGTTGGAGATGAATCTTGTAAATTTCAGTGTCCTTTTGGTGCAATAAGTTTTCCAACAAGAGAAGAATTGAAACAGATCTTAAGGAAGGTAAGGGAAAAGTATCAAAAATAGGAGGCAAAAATGTTTAAAAGTATACCAAGAGAAAAAATACCCTGGTTTCCAACAATTGATTATGAAAAATGTATTGGATGTAAGGAATGTTATAACTTCTGTAAAAATGGTGTATATGAGTGGGATGAAGAAAAAAATCAGCCAGTTGTAAAAAATCCATACAATTGTGTTGTTGGTTGTTCAGCATGTGCAAATTTATGTAATGGAGAAGCAATAAATTTTCCAAAAATGAAAGATATAAAAGAAATGCTTGAAGGTAAAAAGTGAAAATTCTTTTAAGAGCAATTATTACTCTATCCGTATTTATTTTATTAGCATAGATTATGGAGGGTTATCTAAGAGATAAAAAACCCATAGGAGGGAAAGAATATGAATATACCGGAAAAATATGCAAAATGGAAGGGAATTCCAAGGGAAGAGATAGAATGGGCTCCAATAATTGATGAAAGTAAATGTGTTGGTTGTGGTATGTGTTTTACAACATGTGGAAGGGATGTCTTTGATTATGACAAAGAAAGAAAAAAAGCAATTGTTGCAAGGCCTATGCAATGTATGGTTGGATGTACCTCATGTGAAGTATGGTGTGTTTTTAATGCTATAAGTTTTCCAGATAAACAGAGAGTGAGAGATTTTATAAAAAACAAAAAAATACTTGTTCAGGTAAAACAAGAATTAGAGAAAAAACTCTCTGAAAAAATTTAAAAAAGATAACAAGATAAAACGGGAGGTTGAGTGATATGGAAAATGTGAGTTATTGGGGTAGTTTCATTCTTGGAATTATTACAAGTTTTTCTCCTTGTTCTCTTGCTATTTTAATTGCAATTTTATCTTTTATAATAACTGAGGAAGAAAATTTAAAAGAAGGAATTTATATAGGAATTTCTTTTACAACTGGTATGGCTCTTGTATTTTTTATTTTCGGTATTTTTATTTCAAAAATAGGGCAATTTTTAAGATTCTCATATCTATTTTATTTAATCGCAGGGATCCTTCTTGTATTTTTTGGAATTTCAAATATAGGTATTTTAAAGAAAAAGAAAAGTCAGAATTCTCTTGGGTTGATTCAGAAAATAGGTTTTTCAGTTATTCAATTAAATAAATATTCAAAAATCTTAACTTCTTTTTTATTTGGTGTTCTTTTTTCTTTGGGATGGGCTCCGTGTGCTTTGTCATTAGTTATGCCAGTTGCAATTCTTGTTATGAGCCAGGATATAAGTATCTGGAAAGGTGGATTTTTACTTTTTCTTTTTGGCCTTGGACATGGAATTCCAGTTATTCTATTATCAGGTTTATCTGGAAAAATGAGAGCAAATCTAACCAGAAAATTTACAAAGAAAGGAGAATATATAACAAAGGGATTTGGTATTTTAATAATAATTCTCGGACTACTTTTTATTCTCTATGGACCCAAAATAAATGCAATACTTGGGGGTAAAAAATGAAAAAAATTACAATTTTCTTTCTTTTTCTTTCTTTATGTTTTTCTAAATCAAATAAAGCACCTGATTTTAACTTAAGAGACCCTTACAATGAAAAATTTTCACTTTCTAAATTTAAGGGTAAAACAGTTATTCTAAATTTTTTTAAAATTTATTGTGGTGGAAGGACTGCTCCTGATACAGAAAAACAGATAAAAGAATTGAATAAACTGTGTAATGAATTATGTAAAGGGAAAAAATGTTCAGAAGGTGACTTTACAATTATAAGTATAACACTTGCAAGTTGTCCAACAACAGATTTAAAAAAGTGGATTGAAGAGAGAAAAATTAAATGGTATATTGGTAATGATTTTGACGATTATAATTTGGATGTTATAAAATCATATGCAGAATATTTAAAAAATTTAAAAGACCCTTGTTTGATTTTTATAAATAAGGATGGAGAAGTTTTTTATAAATCAAATTATTTAAAAAATGAAGAGATAAAAGAAATACTTAAAAAATATGGTGTCTTAAAAAAATGAAAAGAAAAGAGGTTATTGAATTTGAATCTGAAGATATGATTGAAATTGAGAAGATTGTTATTGATGAAAATAAGGAAGAAGCATTAAAGTTTTTAAGAAGGATATATGAAATTATAAAAAAAAGAGAAAAATCACATTGTAAAACAAGTTATGCATGGGATAAAAAATGAACATAATAATTGAAAGAATAATGCCATGCCTTGCTGACCCAGAAAAAATAAGGTTTGTTGCTTCAATTGATGAGGATATAAGTGAAATTTTACCATACTTAAATTCAATTTTACCAAAAGCAATATATAATCATGAAGGAAAATCACTTACAATTACAAAAGGTGAAAGAATAATTACTATTTATCCTAATAGAATTTCAGCAGGTAAAATAAATGATGAAAAAGATGCAAAAGAAGTAATAAACTGGATAAAGGAAAATATTGAATACTGCATAAAAAATAAAGATAAGATAAAACCGGAATATAAAAGAAGAGATAGACTTGAGGTATTGCATGTATATAAACTATTGCCAAAAACAAATTGTAAGAAATGTGGAGAGAATAGTTGTCTTGCTTTTGCTCTTAAAGTTGTAAATGAAGAGAAAAATATTGTAAACTGTAAAGAAATATTTTTACCAGTCCATGATGAAAAAAGAAAACTATTGTTTGAATTGTTAAAAAGTTCTGGTTATAAAGTTCCAGATTTTTAAGAAAGGAGACAAAAATGATAATGGAAGTTTTTAAAGGCGGTATTTTTGCATTAAAAGATTATATAGCAACTCATGTTTTAACATGTCTGATTCCTGCTTTTTTACTTGCAGGAGGTATGGTAAGTTTTATAAATAAAGAAATAATAATAAATTATCTTGGAGAAAAGGTAAGCAAAATCAAATCATTTTCTTTAGCATCTATATCAAGTTTCCTTATTGCTGCATGTTCTTGTACAGTTATTCCTGTTGC
>CAYNUP010000161.1:0-4925 GCA_964400565.1 uncultured bacterium
TTCAATATTCTTTCTTGCTATTTCAACTTGCTGACTTATAAGAGATTTTACTATTCCAGGGTCAAGTAACATAATTTCAAACCATATATTTGCTTCTCTAATAGGAATGCCAACACCTACACCACCAACTTCAACTACATATTTTTTTCCTAAAATTTTTTGTGCTTTAATTGAAAAACAAAAATTATCCTCTGCTGGTTTATATAAAGAAACTTCCTTTTCTCCATCTTCTACCTGTTTTTTTATTTCTTCTATAGTAATTTCTCTTTTTTTATAATAAAAAATATTTGCTTGTTCACTTACAGGGTCATAACGAAGAATTTTCCAATCTTTTTCTTCTCCATATTCATAAAGGTATGTATATTCATCTATTTTTTTTGTTGGCTTTAAATTGTATCTCCAATATGAAGGTCTTATTATATCCTGATTTGTAACCAATGCAAGTTCTATAGCATCTTTAAATGACCTTTCAAGATATTCTTCATGCCAGTTTTCCCATAACGATTTTGCTTCTCTCCATTGCTGTATCCCTCCTCCAACAAATGCTTCCCTCCCTAAAATATATGATGCAACTTTTGAAGAAAAATGTCTATGATGAACCGGAATTTTGTCTGTTTTATTTTTTTTAAATGTTAATTCTATTATCTCTTTTGAATTCATTTTATCCTTGCCTTCATAACATTTACTCCTTCCATATCAAAAAGAAATTCATCTTTACTAATCTTTACAAAACAACGAGGACACTGAGAAGATATTTTTATACCTTTGCTCATCAGAGTTTCAAATTTCCCTGTTTTAATATCAAAAACAAAAAAACCATTTTCAGTGGCACAATAGAATTCATGTTCATTCATAAATAGTCCACCGATAAATCTACCTTCCAATGGAAATTTTTTCTCTTCAAAATCGCCTGTTTCAATATCCCATAAGAAAATTTCTTTTTCATTTTTCAATCCAAAACATACTCCTGAAGAAGAAATATCTATTATCTTTAAAAAAGGTGTTTCCCATGGTGCCCATTGATTAATTACTTTTCTCTCTTTTGTATCCCATAGAAAAAGGACTGCATTTGATGCTTTTGGTTCTGCTGTATAACAATCAGCATCTATATTTGTTCCTCCAACAAGAATTCCTTTTTTAAGATATATAAAAAGACATGTGGGATTTTGATAAGGAACAAAATTTCTATAAACTTCCATTTGATAGGTAACTGGATTAAAAACTGTAATTGCACCTCCAAGAGTTCCATATTTTGCCATGGTTGCAATATATACAAATTTCTCATCGTTTATCATTGAAATAGGACGATTTTGTTCTTCTCCTATTTCTCCTACAACAGAAGGATTTTCACCAAAAATAAAAGGTTTTCTCCAGTCATATTCTAAAATAACAGCGTTGCCATATAAACCAAGAAAAATTTTATTATTAATGGAGGTGGCACAATTTATCTGTCCAGCATAAAAAGATACTTTAGTCAAAAAAGATTCACAAATTTTATCTTTAAGGTTTATTTTAAACATCTGAGAATTAATAAAATGAGAACCAATAATAAAATCTTCATCAGGTATTTTGTAAAAAAATTGGAAACGCATCCCTTTTGTAGAAATATTATCAACCTGCTTTGAAATTAATTCTCTTTTCTTTAAGTTCAATTTCATGGCAAGTCCATTATCTCCAAGACATACAAATTCTCCATTTCCAATATAATGTAAATTTTGGACAATATTACCTTCAGGAAATCTTTCCCATACTTTTTCTACTTTTTTATCATTTATTTTATAAAGAGAACCTGAAGGATATCCACAACAGTAATAATAACCATCTGCTTTTTCCATTTTAAAACAATGTTCAGGAATATCAGCAAAAATACCTTCAATTTCAAATTTTTTCCAGTTAAAAATACTTACTCCCCCATACTGTTTACCATTAACCAGAACCCTTTCTTCATCTATAAATTTATCAAAAAATGCCTTTGTCCAATCTTTAGAATCTCCATAATATACAATGCTCAAATTTCCTCTATTAGGTTCAAAAACTAAAATGGCTGGTTTTCTCCCTGTTACCAATACCAACATCCGACCATCAGGCAAATCTATAAAATCAGAACAATAAAGTCCTTTTTCAATTCCTGGTATTGTTTCATATTGTTTTACTCTTCCTAAAACAGGGTCATATTCAGAAAAATTACCATCAGGCCATCTTCCAACATAAATTTTACCAGAACGAGATACATAAATTCCACAGATAAAACTTTCTTCCATCACCTTTGCTAATTTTTTGAAAATTCTCTCTGTTAAATTGAATTCATAAATATATCCATTATTTGCTGCAATATAAAAAATATCTCCTCTCCCTTTTATAAAACCAGAATTTCCTCGTGAAACTCCATCAGGAAGAATATATTTTTTTGTATTTAGAGTATCAACATCAATAAGATATAATGCTGACTCTTTTCCTGTTGATGAATAAGTAACACCCGCCATTATGTTTTTATCTGGAATATATTGTGTAAAGTGATTTATAAAAGGTAATCTTGTCTGTGGATTGGCAATTTTTTCAATAATTATTTTATATCCCTCATCAAAATTCTCTTCTTTATAAAATTTTTCCTTTTCTCCAAAATCCATTTAACACCTTTCTTTTTGAATTTTTCATATTTTTTTTATATTGTATCACATATACTTGTGGTAAAAAATTTTGATTTAATTTTGACTTGATAGTATAATAAATTCCAAAAAACAAGGAGGATTACATGAAAAAGGCAGATATTGGAATAATTGGAATGGAAGTTATGGGGAAAAACTTGGCATTAAATTTTGAAAGAAATGGGTATACTGTGTGTGTTTATAATAGAACTGGTGAAAAGACGAAGGCATTTGTAGAAACGCAGGCAAAGGGTAAAAATATAATACCGACTTATGAACTTTCTGACTTTGTAGCAAATCTTAAAAAACCAAGAAAAATTATGCTTATGGTTAAAGAAGGCCAGCCTGTTGATGATTTTATTTCAAAACTTATTCCATTACTTGAAAAAGGAGACCTTATAATTGACGGTGGAAACTCATTTTTTAAGGATACAATAAGAAGAAATAAAGAATTATCTGAAAAGGGTATTTTATTTATTGGAACTGGTGTTTCAGGAGGAGAGGAGGGTGCTTTAAAAGGTCCTGCTATTATGCCAGGTGGCCAATACCAGGCATACCAACTTATTGAAGAAATGTTTAAAAAAATATCAGCAAAAGCATATGATGGCTCACCATGTGTAACTTATATTGGTCCTGATGGAGCAGGTCATTATGTAAAGATGGTCCATAATGGTATTGAATATGGAGATATGCAACTGATTGGAGAATGTTGCTGGTTTTTAAAAAATGGTTTTGGAATGAGTTCCGGAGAAATTGCAGATATAATGAGCCAGTGGAATGGAGAAAATGATATTTTAAGAAGTTATTTAATCCAGATAACAGGTGATTTAATGAAAGAAAAACATAAAGTAAATGAAAGTGAATATCTTGTTGATATTGTTGCAGATATAACAAGAATGAAAGGAACTGGAACATGGACAGTTCAGAGTGCTCTTGAATTACTTGTTCCTGTTCCTACAATTGCATCTGCTGTTTTTTCAAGGGAAATGTCTCAGGATAAAGATATAAGATTGAAAGTTTCTTCACTTTTAAAACTTGATGTTAAAGAGAAATTTGAAGGTTCAAAAGATGAAATAATAAAAATTGCTCATGATGCTCTTTATATTGCAAAAATTTCTTCTTATGCTCAGGGATTTGCTCTTTTAAAAACTGCAAGTAATTATTATAACTGGAACTTAAATCTTGGAGAAATTGCAAAAATATGGAGAGCAGGATGTATAATAAGAGCCCAATTTCTTGATGAAATAACAAAAGCATATAAGGAAAATCCTGAACTTCCAAATCTTCTTGTTGACAAAAATTTTTCTGAATTTATTAAAAAGAATATTAAAAAACTTGCAAAATTTATTGATATATCTCATAAAGCAGGAGTCCCTGTTCCAGCATTTTCAAATTCTTATGATTATATATTACAGATAACAAGTTCTGTTATGTTTTCTGCTCAGGTAAGTGCATTACAAAGAGATTATTTTGGTGCTCATGGATATTTTAAATTGAAAGGAATTGATAATCCTGAAATTTTAAAAAGAGAAGATGGAAAAGAAAGAGAATTTCATACTGAATGGCTTATTGAAGGAAGACCAGAGAAAGAAATTACAAAATAAAAAATTTAAGGAGGGGAAATATGAAATATTCTTATCATTCAATTTGTAGATGGACATTTAATCCTGGAAAAGGTGGATTTGTTCCATCAAATATTAGACCTTCATGGAGTGGAGATAAATTTAACTCTGTTGATTTTATTAGATTAATTGCAGAAAAAATAAGACCGAGATTGCCAGAAAACATTATTATTGGTGTTGAATTACATTATGATACTGAAATAAATGAAAAAAATGTAGATGAGGTTGTTGAGGAAATGAGAAAAAACAATATTTATCTTGCTTTAATCACACCAGGAGCACATTCCTATTTTGCTTATGGTGGAATTGCTTCTCTTGATAAAAATGAAAGGGAAAAGGCAGAAGAGTTTGGAATAAGAACAGTTGATATTACTTATGAAAAAATGGAAAGTGTATTTTTAAAAGATAAAGAACCAACTTTTGTTTTATGGAATGGTTCTTGGGGATATGATATTGCTACACCATTCATTAAAAAAATGTATGAAAATTTAAAAGAAAGTATTGCAGATTTATGTAAATATGAAGAAAAAAAGGGTGGAAAATTATATTTTGCAATTGAACCAAAACCAAATGAAGGACATCCAGCAATGCTTCTTCCTACTGTTGCAAGTGCAATTTTATTTTGGAAAAAATTAAATGAGGAATATGGTATTAGAAT
>CAYNUP010000162.1:0-10011 GCA_964400565.1 uncultured bacterium
GATAAAAAATATAATGATTTGATTAAGGTTGGTGAGTATATTCTTAAAAAAATAGAAAAAAATCCAAAATTTAACTCTTCTTTGCCATTAATAAAAAATAATCTTTCCCGTGCCTATGGTGAAAATGGAATTTTAAATCTAAGAAATAGGAATTTTCAGGAAGCAATTGAGAATTTTCTTATATCTCTCAATTATAATCCACAAAATTTACATTCTAAGGTTAGACTTGGAGAAGCATATTATAATACAGGAGATTATGAAAAAGCAAAGGAACAGTTTATTGATGTGATTAAAAACGAAAAAAATAACTGGTTTATTTTATTTTTATCTATTTCATTTTACAGGGAGATTTCAGATAAAAAAGAGTTTGAATCTCTCTTTTCTATTTTAAATGAAAAATCCCTTTCATATAAAATTATGAAGAGTTTTCAAATGTTTGATTCTGGAAATTATGAAGAAGGTTTTGAGGTTTTAAAAGAGGAGGAGATAAAAAGAAATACAAATGGAGATATTACTTTTAGTATAATAAATAAAGTTTTTCCCTATGATTTTTCTTATTCAAAGATTTATCTTAACTTTATAAAAATGTATCCTGAATCTCAAAAAAATAATATGATAATTACGAATTTGTTGAGGGCAATTACAGATGAGGAAAATATGAAAATTTTTGAAAGACAACTTGAAGAGTTATTTAACGAAATGTTTAAAGATGAAAAAAGGAAAGATACAATAGTAAATTTAAATATAACTCTGATTGATGCAAAATTTGAAAGAAGACTTGTTTCTATTGACGATTATATTGAAAAAATAAAAGAGTATGAAAAAATCCTTGAAAGATATGGAGAAAATAAATATAAAGAAGAAATTTTAAAAAGGATAGCAGATTTATATACAAGAATAGAAAATTATAAAAAGGCAAGGGAGATATATAAAAAATTAAGTGAAGAATTTAAAAAAGAAGATTATAATTTGAGGATTGCTGAATGTTATTTAAAAGAGGGAAACTTAACAGAGGCAAAGAGTATTGTAGAAAGTTTTACTGTAAAAAATAAATATAATGAAAAAGCACAATTACTTCTTGCAAAAATATATATAGAAACTGGAGAAACTGAAAAAGGGATGGTAATTGTTTCTGATATTGAAAAAAGAACAAAAAACAGAGATATTTTGATGGAAATAGAAAATATAAAAAGCAACATTTTTGAAATAAAAGAGCCCCTCAAAAATTCTGTTTTTATTACTTTTAGAAAAATTGAAAATAACTTTACCAGATTTGTTCCACCTTATAAAATTTCATTTTTAAATCAAATCTCAAAAGAATTAGAGTTTTATCCCATTTCAAATGAAAAAAGGGAGTTTGAATTTATCCTAAAGTTTAATATTGAAGAAATAAATTCTACAAGTGAGCCATATGTTATGATAGATGAAAAAGATGGAAAGTTTTACTATTTATGGGAGAGGAAAATAAATACCGATGAAACCAAAACAAAACAGAAGAATTTTTATAAAGTTTTTTATCCAGTTAAGGAAACAGAATCAACTGATTTTGCTTTTGATGGTAATATAGAAGTTAATGATAATAAGTATATTTTAAATTTAAACTTTGTTTTTAGGGAAAATAACTGGGAACTTCGTATAAAAAACTACAGAAATTATGGAGAACCCATTCAGATTGAACCTTTACCGCAAATTCAGGAAAGAAATATTATCTTCTGGAATGTGAAAGATAGAAATTTAAATATAAAAATTGTATATGGAGAGAATAAAAACATTCTTTACTATTTCCCTGAAATAGAGATTAAAAAACTGATTTTAAATGAAGAGATAATTGAAAAAATTTATAATGGGAAAATTTCTGTTGATAACTTTGAGTTGGAAATAAAAGATTTTATTCCAGATACTGTAAAACTTACAAAAGAAAATTTAAAAATTTATAATTTTAAGGAAAGAATTTTTAGAAAATGAAAAAAATAATTTTTCTATTTCTATTTTTTACAGGTTTTTATTTATTTTCAGAAATTATTTTTGATTTTGAACTTACTACAGAAAACTGGAAGGGAGAAAATGCTGAAGTATTTTTTACAAGCAGATATTCAAATACTGGAAACTATTCCTTATGTGCTAAAGTTCAAAATGTTAAAGAAGCAAGATTATTTTATGAGGGAAATTTAAACTTTAAATTCCATGATTATCTTTCATTTAAAATTTACATGCCTGAAGAAGGTGGAATTGATGGAGAATTTATGTGTTATATAAAAGATGATGAATGGAACTGGTTTGAAACCAAGAAATTTAAAATAAAAAGAGGTGAAGAAAAAAGTGTGATTTTGAATCTAAAAGAGAATAATGATTTATGGCAACCTTTTTCACATTTAAAGGTCTTTGATGCCTATGTAAAAGAAAATATAAAAGAATTTGGAATAATAATTTGGTTTCCTCAAAATTATAATGGCAGAGTATTTTTTGATTCATTTGAATTATCAAAAGATAAGGATGAAAAATTTTATATATACAATTTTAGGGAAAATTCAAAAAAAATTGGAAGATATGAAAAGTTTGAAATTACATTTGAAATACCTGTAATTTTTGATAATCCATTTAATCCAGATTTAAAAATTAAAGGAATTTTTATTTCTCCTTCCGGTAAAATCTTTGAAATTCCGGCATTTTTCTATCATGATTATTTAAGAACATTATATGAAGATGGTGAAAAGTTAATACCTTATGGCAAAAGTGAATGGAAGATAAGATTTACTCCAGAAGAACTGGGAACTTATAAATATAGTTTGAAAATACAGGATAGGGATAAAAACTTTGAAATAAATATTGGAAGTTTTGAAGTAGTTGAAAGTAATAAAAATGGATTTGTTAACTGGGATAGTCAAGATAAAAATTATCTTTCTTTTTCAAATGGTAAATTTTTTTATCCAATAGGTCATACTTTAAGGTCTCCTGATGATGAAAGAGAAGCATATAAATATGAGTTTACTTATAGAAAGGGGCTGGGAACTTATGCCTATGATAATTATTTAAAAAAGATGTCAGAGAATGGTGAAAATTATATAAGAATGTGGATGGGTGCATGGTGGGTAGGAATTGAATGGAATTCAAATTATGCTCCTCATTATAAAAACCTTGGGAAATATAGTTTAGAAAACTCTTGGAAACTTGATTATGTTTGTGATATAGCAGAAAAATATGGTATTTATATTGACTTAACTCTAATAAATCATGGACAATTCAGTATTCATCCGGACGCAGAATGGTGGGACAATCCTTACAATGAAATAAATGGAGGATTTTTGAAGTCACCTGATGAATTTTTTGTAAATGAGAAAGCAATTGAACTTTTTAAAAGAAGACTGGAATATATTATATCAAGGTGGAGTTATTCCCCAAATATTGTATTCTGGGAATTATGGAATGAAGTTGACCTGACAGGTTATTACAGTTCTGAAAAAGTTAGATACTGGCATAAAAAAATATATCCATTTTTAAAAAATATAGACCCATATAAAAAACCTATTTCAACTCACTATTGCAGAAGAGAGGATGACCCTATGGTATGGATAATTCCTGAAATTGAATCGCTTGTTGGAAATGCATATCATAACCAAATAGTCAGCAGTATGAGGGAGTATTATGAAAAAAGGAAATTTTATGGAAAACCTATGATGGTAAATGAATTTGGAGTGGGAAGAAATAGAATTTTTCTTGAAGATAATCTACACGGTGGAATATGGTCATCTTCTATGATGCCTATGTTTGGTGTGGCTCTATTCTGGTGGTGGCCCTTTATTGAACATTTTAATTTATACTATCACTACAAAGCACTATCAAACTTCTGGAAAGATGAAGATAAAAGAGGTAAATTTCTTCAAATATCAGATGGAAAAATAAAAGGTCAGGATGTGGATTTTATAGGAATTCAAAACAAAAAAGAAGGGTATTTCTGGATATTTGACAAAAAAATATTTGACGCTCCATTAAAAAGAATTAATCCTGTTAAAATTGAAGATGCTATTTTAGAATTTGGCAGTTTTGAAAAGGGGATTTATAGAATTGAGTTCTGGGATACATATAAAGGAGAAGTTGTAAAGGTTATAAATATTGAAAATGAAAAAATTTTAAAAGTTCCTGTTATTCCTTTTGAAAAAGATATAGCACTAAAAATAAAGAAAATAAAATGAAAAAATTTTTTCTGTTTTCTATATTTTTTGTAAAGATTCTTTCTGGTTCTGATTATCAATATTTCATTAATCTTACCTTTGAAAATAAAGAATTGCTGGAAGTAGTTAAGATTGGTTCTTTCAGATTCATAACAGGAAAGACAAAATATAATGAAATCAAAATCTTTGACGAAAAAAGTAATGAATGTGAAATTATAGGAGTTAATTTTTCTGATGGAGAGATGGAGGTTTTTTTCAAACTCTCTGATTGTTTAAATTATAATGTATTTTTAGGATATAAAGAAGGTGGGGAAAAATACAAAGAATTCAAAAAAGGAGAAATTCTTATAGATGATTATCTTCCACCAAATTCAGTAAAATCAGGTGTATGGTTATGGGGAAAAAAATCATTATCAGGCATTTATTCTCACTTAAACAAAGAGGGATTTTTATTTCACAGAGCAAATTTCTCAAAACAAATACCTATAACTTCTTTTGATAAAATTGTTGGTTTTCTGTATATTGAAGAAGAAAAATCTCCTGAAGAGATAATAGTTGAAGTTATTGCAAGGGGTAGAAGACATTACTATTTTTCATTTGGAGAAGATAGAATAAATATTAAAGGGATAAATAAAGAAAAAATAGGAGAAATTCCTGAAAAGGGGAAATGGGTGAAAATAGAAATACCTCTTTCAAAAATACAGGAAAAGTTTATTGAAGGAATGGGTTTTTATAATGATAAAGGTAAAGTTTTCTGGGATAGATTTTCTCTGAATGATTTGCCTGTTGAATCAAAGATAAAAAAAGTAATAAACTTAAAGGACAAAAATGCTCCATATTTTATATATGAAATAGAAGGACCTTTCAAAATTGAAGATAAGAAATTTACAGTATTAAAACTTGATGCAACAATTTCTTTATGTGAAGAATACAGATGGGAAATTGATGGTAAGGTTTTTAATGAAGGGGAAATTACAGTTGAACTGGAAGGAGATAAAAAAGAAGTGGAAATTAAATTAAAAGGTAGAAAAGAAAATGAAGAAAAAGAATTTTCTCATAAAATAAATCTCCAGAAATACAAAGAGAAAGAAGTAAAAGTAATTTTTAATATTCTTCCTTTTGAAAATTTTGTTTATGATGAAGAAATACCTTATATTTCTTTAAGGATTGAAAATATGACAGAAATACCCTTAAATTTTGATATTTCATACCCTGAAAATAAAATAGAAGTATTTCTTTTCCCAGGGAAAGAAAATGGAAAAACTTTAACTTTTCCTGTGAATTTATCAGAAAAGATTGAAATAAATCTTCTTTTTTACAATAATAAAATCAGAGTTAAAAAAATTTTAACTGTTAATCCAGAAGAAAAAGATTACCATATAGATGGCATATTTTTAAAAAAGGAAGACACTTATCTAATTTTTAAAATTCCTGAATATTTAAATAATAAAAATCAAACTGAATTCTCAAAAATTTATATTTTTGGGGATTTTCCCGCCTATTTAGTTAACTTTTTTGAAGAAAATGGTATAAAAACTAATTTCTTTCAAATTCCTGATTTAAAATATGTAAATTATCTTATGTATGAATTTAACTTCGTCCAGAAAAATGTTGATTATATAGAAAATAATGCTTTTGTCATCTTTTTCCCATTTTTGAATTCAATTTTAAAAAGACACAAGATTGAAGAATGGAAGAAAGTTCATGACACAATTTTTTATCTGTTAATTAAAAAAACTCCAAATTTACTTGTAATATCTCCTTTCCCTTCATATCCAGTTTTAGATGCTTTTAAAATATACAGGGATAAATTGAAAGAAATCGCAGAAAAAAGAAATTTAATATTTTTAGACCTTTATGAAATTTATTCAAAGTATGAAGGAAGCGAAAAATTCTTTAAAATAAATGAATATGTTTACAGAAATATGCCTGATGAAGAGGGAAGTAAAGTTGTTTTTGAAGAAATAATTAATATTTTAAATCAATATCCCTTTAAAATCAGGAGAGAAAATGGAAAAACAGGTAATTTTTGAAAGTAAAAATGGGAAACTTTTTGGTGTTTTACATATTCCTGAAAAAGAAATATCACCTGGGGTTATATTTTTTCATGGTTTCACAGGAAATAAATGTGAAAGTCATTTTTTATTTACAAAACTGGCAAGGAAATTATGTAAAGAGGGAATATCTGTATTAAGGTTTGATTTTTATGGTTCAGGTGATAGTGAAGGAAGTTTTGAAGATATGTCTCTTGAAACAGAAATGATGGATGGAGAAAGTGCTGTTGAATATTTTAGAAATCTTGATTTTGTTGATAAAGACAGAATTGGAATTCTTGGGCTTTCTATGGGAGCAATTATTGGGGTCTATGTTGCTTCTAAATATAAAGAAGTTAAGGCATTATGTCTTTGGTCTCCTCTTGCATTTCCTTCAATCATAAAAAGAAAATTGTTAACAAGAAAAATGGTGAAAAAAATTAAAACTTATGGAAAATGTTATATCCCAGATTTTGGTCATTATATAGGTAAAAAATTCTTAAATTCTATTGAGAAAATTAAAGTTAATAGTTATGCAGAAAATTATAAGGGCAATGTTTTTATTATTCATACAAAGGATGATAAAACCGTGGATTTAAAAAACCCAATTTTTTACTTTGATAAATTTCATAAAAGTGCAGTTAATCTTAAAATGCTTATATTAAACAAAGGAGGTCATACATTTACTACAGAGGAAAGTGAAAATAAAGTCATTGATGAAACCTTAAACTTTTTTAAAGAGTGTCTAAATCCTTGACAGAAATGAAACTTTTTGTTATTTTTAAACATCTAAGTTAAAATAAGCAACATGGAGATAAAAAGGAGGAGATTATGCCAACTTATGAATATGAATGCAAAAAATGTGGATATAAGTTTGAAAAATTTCAAAAAATGAGTGAAGAACCATTAAAAATATGTCCTGAGTGTAAAGAAGAAACATTAAAAAGGTTGATCGGCATTGGAGGAGGTGTGATTTATAAAGGTCCTGGTTTTTATACAACAGAATATAGAAGTGAGGAATATAAAAGGAAGGAAAGAGAAGAAAAGGGTTTAATTTCTGGAAGTAAAACATCAAATTCATGCAGTAGTTGCACATCTACTTCATGCTCTACATGTGGAAAATAAAAAAATTGAGGAAATAAAAAAAATCTATAAGGAAAAAATAAAAGATATAAAAGAAAGAATAGAAGAATTTAAGGAAAATCTAAAAAAAGAAGAAGATATTTTTTCTGAACTCTGTTTTTGTATTTTAACCCCTCAATCAAAAGCAAAAAATTGCTGGGAAAGTGTAGAATTTTTGAAAAAAGAAAACTTATTATTTTATGGTAATGAAAAAGAGATAAAGGCAAATCTTAAAAATGTTAGATTTAAAAATAAAAAGGCAAGATATATAATTGAGGCAAGAAAAATATTTTTTAAAAAGGTAAATTGTCAATGAAAAATTTAATAAAAAAATTTGAAAATCCATTTGATTTAAGAGAATTTCTTGTCAGAAATATTAAAGGGCTTGGATATAAGGAAGCAAGTCATTTTTTGAGGAATATTGGTCTTGGAAAAAATATTGCAATCCTTGATAGACATATACTTAAAAATTTGAAAGAGTTAAAAATAATAAAAGAAATTCCTGAAAGTTTAACAAAAAGAAAATATATTGAAATAGAAAAAAAATTTATTAAATTTTCTGAAAAAATAGGAATTTTGCCTGAAGAACTTGATTTAGTTTTATGGGCAAAGGAGACAGGCACAATTTTCAAGTAAAAAGAGAAATTAAAAGATAGATATTAAAAATAAAAATTAAAATAGACAGAATAAAAAAAATGCAGAATAACCAATAAATACAACTTTTTTCATAAGAGAATAAAACCTTTACAGGAAATATAAATGGTGTACTTTTTTTATATTGAAGATACTCATTTCCAAACCTCTCATAAAGTTTTTTTTCTTCAAAAATTTTTGCCAGAACAAATATAAAAAGAAATATGCCTATGGAAATAAAAGAAAACCATATATTTTTTAAAAGAAATGAGAAGGCAAAATATAAAAATGAGTATCCAAGATACATGGGATTTCTACAGTAAAAGTAAACATTCTCATTTACAAGTTTTTTTGTAGGAATTAGTGGCATTATCGTTCCTTTTCCCTTTTTATGTAAAGAGAGGAAAGATAATATTGTTAAACTCATTCCTGAAACAAAATAAATAGCGAAGGTTGAAAAAAGAAAAAATCTGTTTGATGGAAAAAGGTCTTCTCCAATTTTTCTATTCCTGAAAATAAAATAAAAAAGGATAGGTATTGCTATCCATTCCCAAAATATCCCAGATACCATTAAAAAAAAGAATTTAATTTTTTTCATTTTTAAACCTTAATATAAAATAAACCAGAAGAAAAGAAATAATCCAGCCCACCAGCCCGCATATTAAACATCCATAAATCAATGGCTTACCGATATCTATTATAATCCACGATAAAAAACTTTTTAATTCTTTAAAATCAGAAAGTGTAAATTCAGGTCTCATTTTTGTAATAAAAAGACCCACTTTATAACATCCATAATATGTAAAAGGAATCAGATATGGAATTCCGGTTGGAATGGAAGAACCAATAAACATAATTATAAAACTCCCTCCAGTCAATTTAGAGATTAAATAACACAAAATTGTCTGAAATCCAATTGTCGGTGTAAACCCAATAAAAACTCCTGTCGCAAAGGAAATAGATATTTTCAACGGATATTCTTTTAAAATTTTCAATTCTCTCCGCCATTCATTTCTCAGAAATTTAATATCAATTTTTTTCAAGTTTTATCACCTTCCAGGGTATAAAATCATGAATTGCCTCATTTATTGAAATTTCGGAAGAGAAGAATAAATAATCTGGATTTCCCATTTCATTTAAGTTTATCTGCAAACTCAATCCATCTTTTTCTTTATTCAATTTTATTTTATATTTTTTTGAAATTGATTTATCAATAAGAATCCCCTTTTCTCTCTTTATAATCAACTTCATTTTAGGCATAATTGAAAACTTTATATTTTTTTTCCAGGGATAAAGGTAAAAAATATAATTTATTTTTTCAAAAGATTTTTTTTCATGCAAAAGGATAATTGAAATATAATGACCTTTTCTTTCCAATTTTATAGTGAATGGCAGCGATTTTTCCTGAACATTTTGAAACTCTTCTTTTTCACTTTCAAATTCTATTTCACCATTATCTGTAAGGGCATCAGGGTAAAATTTATAAAAAATTTCATTCTTTCTAATAAATGAAAAAAACCAGTTTTTTCTTATAACTATCTGGGACTTGAAAGATTTTAAAGAAAGATATTTTCTCTGAATTTTTTCTTCATCTAATGGAAGTAAATACCAATCAAGAGAGTTTAAGGTTTTTGGTGGAAGAAGATTATAATTCGAAATATATCTTAAGGGATATGGCCAGTTTTTAAAATGAACAATATAACAATAAATTTCAGGAAATGGAAACTTTGATGCGTTCAAAAGAGCAAGATTTATAAAATTAAAAAAAGCCCTATGGTCTACATTTAAATCAATTGAAGATGAAACAAAAATTTTTGTAGGTTTTATCTCTTTTATTATGTTTTCTAAATCAGAAACAATACTATCACTTATATACGGTTTCCCAAATGAATAGTTTTCCTTATATGGAACAGAGTTTGCTCTTGTAAAAAAATTTCTATAAGGTTTTACATTTCCCCAGTATTCCTTCCATATCTTTAATGTTCCGAAATCAGGATATCCAAGAAAGATTAAATTCTCTTTATTTACTCCCAAAATTTCAGTTGCTTTTATTG
>CAYNUP010000163.1:0-3535 GCA_964400565.1 uncultured bacterium
AATAACTTTCTTTTAAAAAAATTGATATTACAGCACCAATAGCAAGATATGGACCAAAAGGGACATAATCTTCAATTTTCTTCTTTTTCAAAAGTATCAATATTAAACTTATCAAAGTCCCGAAAAGTGAGCCAAAAAATAAAGTTAAAAAAACTGACTTCCATCCAAGAAAAGCACCTATCATTCCAAGTAATTTTACATCTCCTCCACCCATTGCATCTTTTTTAAAAAGTAATTTTCCAATAAATCCTAAAAATATTAAAATTCCACCTCCTGTAATTATACCTATAAAAGAATATAAAAAACTTTCAATTCTCTCCATATCATGAATTTTCGGGAAAAAAACAGAAAATAAAAGTCCAGCAAAAATACCAGGAATTACTATAACATCTGAAATCAAAAAAGTATCTATATCAATAAACCCAACTATAATAAGGGAAAGAACTAAAAGATTGTATATAAAAGTAGAGACAGAAATACCAAATTTTTTATAAACAGAAAAAAATAAAATACCAGTTAATAATTCCACTATAAAATATCTTATAGAAATTGGCTTTTTACAGTATCTGCATTTACCCTTTAAAATTAAATAACTTAAAAGAGGGACATTATCATACCATTTTATAATTTTATTACAGTTTGGACAGAAAGAAGAAGGGAAAACAATTGATTTGCCTTTTGGTAATCTATAAATACATACATTTGCAAAACTACCAAAAACAAGCCCCAAAATAAAAATCATAAATCCCATAGTTATATTTTAAAACATAATAAAAATTCTTCAAAATTTTTGACAGAAAGGAAATTAAAGATAAAATTAAAGATATGGAAAATATATGGATATCTTCATGGAAACACTGTGATATATTCGGTAAAATAATTCTTATCATACTTGGCATTCTCTCAATTTATTCATGGTATGTAATAATAGAAAAATTTCTAACAGTAAAAAATGCTTTTAAAAAAAATAAAATTTTTGAATCATCCTTTATTTCCAAAAAAGAAATTAAAAAAATCCTATGTCCATTATATTCTATTATCCATTATCTTACATCTTTATTAAAATACGAAAAAATGGATTTAGAAACGACAAAAAAATATATTGAAAAGGCATTTTTAAAAGAACAGACAGACCTTGAAAAAAACTTAACTTCTTTAGCAACAATTGCAGCAGTTTCCCCTTTTCTTGGACTTCTCGGAACTGTTTGGGGGCTTTTACTTTCATTTACAAATATGGCAATTACAGGTTCTTCTTCAATAAGGGTTGTAGCAGGTGGAGTAGCAGAAGCACTTATTACAACAGTTCTTGGACTTCTTGTAGCAATTCCAGCAGCAATAGGTTATAATTATTTGAAAGATAAAATCAGGACACTAATGGATGAAATGGAATTTTTAATTCCTTATATAGAAGATTATCTGAATTTTCTCTCTAAACAAAATCAAAAAGGGGAATAAAGATGATTTATAAAAATATTGAGTTTCATAATGTTGAAGAAATTTTTGAAAGAGAGGATGGACTTCAATTATCAAGAATACCTGAAAATTTAAGAGAAAAACTGAATGAAAATGCAAAAACAAGGGCATTAATGGCTGCTGGATGTGAATTGAGATTTAATTTAAAAAGTGAAAAAGCAGAAATAACCCTTAAAAAAATTGAAAGTGTCTATACAGAAGATGGAATATGTGAGGTATATTTTGGCGATTTTTTCAATTCATGGTTTTATATAAATGAAAATCCAAAAAAAATTGAGATAATATATCCTCCTAATATAGAAAAACTTGAAAAACTGAGAAAAGAAAAAAATTTACCATTTGACCCTAAACTTGTAAGGATTATACTTCCGCATCGTGTAGAATTAAGAATTTTAGAAATTGAAGGAGATTTTGAGCCACCGTCAAAAAATCAAATACCTGAAATAAAATATCTTGCTTATGGTTCTTCAATAACTCATGGTGCTTCTTCAATAAAACCAACTGGCACATATCCTATGAGGACAGCACAATTACTTGGAGTAGACCTTATAAATCTTGGATTTGGCGGAGGAGCACATCTTGAAAAAGAAATTGCTGATTATATTGCTGAAAGAAAGGATTGGGATTTTGGAACTTTTGAACTTGGAGTAAATATGGTAATTAATTTTGAAACTAAAGAATTTGAAAAAAGAGTTGATTATTTTGTAGAGAAAATAGTTAATAAAAATCCTGATAAATACCTGTTTTTTATAGATATATTTCCATTTTATATGGATTTTGATAATGAGGAAAAACAGAAGAAATTCAGGGAAATAGTAAAAAATAAAGTAAAGGAAATAGGAAAAGAAAATGTAATTCATATTTCTGGTTTTGATATTTTAAAAAGTGAAAAAGGTTTAACAACAGATTTAGTTCATCCATCTCCTTTTGGGATGGAAGAAATGGCTTTTAATCTTTCTTGTTTTATCAAAAAATATGATATAATATTTAGTTGAACCACCTCTCCCTTGACGGAGAGGATAAAGAAGAGGGTGAGAAATAAATATATCCCTTCACCCTAACCCTCTCCCTCAAAGGAGAGAGGGAAAGGAATAGGTAAGTTAAAAGAGAAAGTTGAGTAAAAAAGAGGTGGCGCGCTAAATATTTACAAAAAAAATAAGGAGTGAAAATGGAAGATAGAGAAAAATTGTTAAGTTTTATATCTTATTTTTTTGGATGGATTTCGGGCCTTATAATCTTTTTGACAGAGAAAAAAAGTGAGTATATAAAATTTAATGCTATGCAGAGCATAATTTTTAGTGGTGTCTGGACTGGTTGTTATATATTTGCTTCTTTGATATCTTTTTTACCTATTCCGTTTTTAAGTAAAATTATATCTTTTCTTCTTTTCAGTATCATATATATTGGAGGTTTTGTTATCTGGGTAATTCTTCTTGTAAAAGCATTTCAAAAAGAATCTTTTAAACTTCCTGTTATAGGAGATTATGCTGAAAAATATTCAAAAATTAAAACTTAAAAAACAAAAGGGGGATTGAATGAGAATATTTAAATGGATTTTAGGAGTATGGTTGGTGAGTTATTTCGCTTCTCTGTGGGCAGTAACAATAAATATAAGTATTCCTAGTGGAAGTGAGAAGTTAAAATCGCTAAACAGTTTGAACATAACTTGGACAGCAGATTGGACAGGAGATCCGCGAAATTTACAAGAATGGGAAGTATATTATTCTCCAACAGGTATTGGAACTCCTAACAATCCTTCAACTCCCGGAGGAGATTGGAGTTACTTAGGTTCTGGAGAGACTGATCCAAATGGAGGAATTTACTCTTGGTCTATTCTTTTGGGTAGTAGCACTTCTACTGCTACAATTTTTATTCATGCCCACTGTACAGACGATTCTAGAAGTGGTGAAAAATCTTCCTCATTTACTATAGACAATACACCTCCTACTTCAAATCTTATAATTTATGGAAAAGTTAAAGCAGGAGGAACTATATATTATTCAGGGACATGGAGCGATAATCTTACTGGACCTGTAGAAGTTGTTTCTGCTGAATTGTATGG
>CAYNUP010000164.1:0-3234 GCA_964400565.1 uncultured bacterium
GTAGATGGACTCAGGAAATCTTTTCTAATAAGTCCTGACAAGAGCGTATTTTCATATACTTTAATGTTGGTTGGTTTTTTCTTTCTTTTCATTTTTCCAGCAGAAAAGTTGCTTTCTAAAAAATTTGAATAATAGGGAGGATAAGAAATGGAAATAAAAATAGTTTTTGATAAAGAGGCAGTTAGTAAAAATTTTCATATTGGATGGGGACTTTCAATTCTTATAAATAAAAAAATTCTTTTTGATACAGGAGAAAAAGGTGACTGGCTAATTAAAAATATGAAATTTATGGGTATTAATATTGATGATATAGAAGGTATTGTTATTTCACATGACCACTGGGACCATACAGGAGGATTAAAAGCAATTTTAAAAGCAAAGAAAAATAAAACTCCAGTATATATATGTAAGGGATTTTCAGAAGAATTAAAAAAAATGATTAAAGATTGTGGAGGAGAGATTTTTGAAGTAAAAAATTGGGATGAAATAGGAAAAAACATTTATACAACAGGAGAAATAAAAGGAAAATATGAAGGTAGTTCTATGCCAGAGCAGTCAGTTGTATTGAAAACAGAAAATGGATTGTCTATATTAACTGGCTGTGCTCATCCTGGAATAATTGAAATAATAAATTTTGTGAGAAATAAATTTAAAGAAGAGAAAATTTTTCTTGTGATAGGTGGATTTCATCTTATTGAAAAAGACAGAAGAATTATTGATTTTATTGTTAAAGAATTTAAAAAAATGAATGTAGAAAAAGTTGGTCCATGCCATTGTTCAGGCCCAGAAGCAGAAAAAATGTTTGAAGAAGAATATAAAGATAAATTTATTTCTGTTAAAGCAGGTTTAAGCATAATCCTTTAATCCTACCAGGTTAAAAAATTTGAAAATCAAAATAAAAAAGTTATAAAATACTAAATGAAATTTAAAAAAGGAGGAAAATGGGAAAAATAACTCTTAATGAACTGCAAAAAGAACTGGAGAAATTGGAAAAAAAGATATTTATATATGAAACATTACAGGCAGAAAAAGAAATAAAAGAAGGAAAAGTTAAAGGTCCATTTAAAAGTGGTAGAGAGATATTAGAAAAAATAAAAGAATGAAATTTAAACTTTATACTACCAGAACATTTGAAAAAAAATTAAAACTATTTCTTAAAAAACATCCTGAATACCTAATCCTTTTTATTTTACATGGAGAGGAAATCTATCTTACAAATATTGGGTCCCATGAGAATGTTTATTAAATGGATTTAAAAATGAAAGGGATTGTTTATTCTGTTAATATTGGAGAAAAGAAAGGAGAAATTAAAAAACCTGTTGATAGAATTGAACTTATTGAGGATTTTGGGGTTAAAGGTGATTGCCATGCAGAAAAAGGAATAAATAAGCAGGTAAGTTTATTATCATGGGAAAGAATGAATGAGGAATTTTTTTGTTTGAAAGAAAAAATTGAGATTAAACCCGGAATATTTGCTGAAAATATAACAACTGAAAAGATTGATTTAAGAAAACTTAAAGTAAGGGATAAGTTTAAAATAAATGAAGCAATTATTGAGATATCCGAAATTGGGAAAAAATGTCATTTATACTGTGAAATATATAAGAAAGTTGGTAAATGTATTATGCCAAAAGAAGGAATATTTGGGAGGGTTTTAAAAGGAGGGATTATTAAAAAGGGAGATATAATTGAGGTTATTCCAAAAATAGATATAGGAATTTTAACAATAAGTGATAGTTGTTTTAAAAGAGAAAGGAAAGATGAAAGTGGAAAATATTTAAAGGAAAAGGTTGAAGAAAATAACTGGAATCTTATAAAATATGAAATAATACCAGATGAAAAAGAAATGATTGAGAAAAAATTAGTAGAATTTTGTAGTTTTTGTGATTTGATTTTAACAACAGGTGGAACAGGATTTGGTCCAAGGGATATAACACCTGAAGCAACTTTAAATGTAATTGAAAAAAATGTCCCTGGAATACCAGAAATTTTAAGAATAAAGACATATGAGAAATCAAAATTTTCAGTTTTATCAAGAGGAGTTGCAGGAATAAAGGGTAGTTCATTGATTATAAATTTACCAGGAAGTTTAAAAGCAGCGATTGATAGTTTTGAAATTTTAAAGGACTTAATAGTTCATTCAATAGAAATGATAAGGGGTTTCCCTCATGAAAAATAAGTCAAATCTTGAAATTTTACAGGAAATTCAGGAAAAGAAAAATTATATTCCTCTTGATTATCTTGATAAAATCTGTAAAAAGTATAAAATCCAAAAATCAAAAATTTTTGGTGTATTAACATTTTATTCTCAATTTACAACATATCCAAGAGGAAAATACCTTATAAGAATATGTGAAGGAACTGCATGTCATGTTAAAGGTAGTGGTAAAATAAGAGAAATGCTTGAAAAAGAATTCGGTCTTGAAAATGGAAAAACAACATCTGATATGAAATTTACTCTTCAAGTAGTTGCTTGTCTTGGCAGTTGTTTTATTGCTCCCTGTATGATGGTAAATAATGATTATTATGGAAATCTTGATGTTGAAAAGGCAAAAAAAATTATAAATTCACTGAAATGAAATTCAAAGAAATTGAAAATTTTAAAGATTATTGTGAAAGGATAAGAAACAAAAAAAGAAAAAATATCAGGATTAAAATATGTATAACTGGTTGTAGGGCAAAAGGAGCACTTGATTTATATAATGAGTTTAAAAAAAGAGAAGATAAAGAAATAGAAGTTATACCTACTGGATGTCATAAGTTTTGTTCTGGTGCTCCTGTTGTAAAAGTTAAAATATTCTCAAAAGATTACATTTATCAAAATGTTGGCATAAATGATATTGATGAGATAATAAAAAATGCTAAAAAAGATAAACCTGTTGAAAGGATTCTTGTAAAGGATAAAAAATTTTTTGAATTACAGGAAATAAAGGTTCTTAAAAATTGCGGAGAGGTAAACCCAGTTGATATTGAAGATTATATTTATTATGGCGGTTTTTCCTCATTTTTAAATGTTATTGAAAATTTTACTCCTGAAAAAGTCATTGAAGAAATTGCAAAATCAAAATTAAGGGGAAGAGGGGGAGCAGGATTTCCTACATATAAAAAATGGGAAATTGTAAAAAATCAGGTAGGTGATGAGAAGTTTGTAATATGTAATGGAGATGAAGGAGACCCTGGTGCTTTTATGGATAGGACCTTACTTGAAGGAGTTCCATTTCAGATTATTGAAGG
>CAYNUP010000165.1:0-4390 GCA_964400565.1 uncultured bacterium
ATATATGATAGGAGTAAGAAAAGAAGATGTATTTCAAAACATGATGAGTTATGGACTTTTTACAGGAGGAATTGGACTTCATTATGGTGCAGAAAAAATAGGGTGTCTTATTGTTCCAGCAGGAGCAGGAAATACTGAAAAACAGATAGAACTTATGAGAGAACTCAAAACAACCGTAATTCATATAACTCCAAGTTATCTTCTTTATTTAGCACATTATATTGAAGAAATAGGACTTTCTCCGTCAAAAGATTTTAATTTAAAAATTGCGATTATTGGAGCAGAACCTCATTCTGAAAATACAAGAAAAAAACTTGAAAATATTTTCAAAATAGATATTTATAATTGTTATGGTCTTTCTGAAATGAATGGTCCAGGAGTTGCATTTGAATGTCCATTTAAAGATGGATTACATTTATGGGAAGACAGTTATTATATGGAAATTATAAATCCAAAAACAGGAGAAGTATTAAAAGAAGGAGAAGAAGGAGAACTTGTTTTAACTACTTTAAAAAGGGAAGGCATGCCTTTAATAAGATATAAAACAGGTGATTTAACAAGGATAATAAAGGAAAAATGTAAATGCGGAAGAACTCACAGAAAAATACAGAGAATAAAAGGAAGAGCAGATGATATGTTTATTGTTAAAGGTGTTAATATATTCCCATCCCAGATTGAAACAGTTATTATGGAATTTCCAGAGGTTGATAAAAATTATCAGATAATTATTGATAGAAAAGAAGGACTTGATATTTTAACAGTTCAGGTTGAAATAAAAAGAGAATTTTTTAAAGGTGATATTAATGAATTGAGAAACTTACAGGAAAAAATAAAAGAAATTTTGAAAGAAAAAATACTTGTAACTCCTGTAGTTGAACTTGTTGAGCCAGGAACATTACCAACAACGACAGGAAAATCAAAAAGGGTAATTGATAGAAGGAGGCTGTAAAATGGGAAAACAAATATCAATTTTTGTAGAAAATAAACCTGGGAAAATAAGCAAAATAACAGAAGTAATTGGTAAAGCAAAAATAAATTTAAAAGCAATGACAATAGCAGATAGTGGGAGTTTTGGAATTATAAAAATAATGACAGATAATAATCAAAAAGCATATGAAGTTTTAAAAAATAATAATTTTCTTGTTTCTCTTCAGGATGTAGTTGTAGTTGAAATTCCTGATAAAGTTGGTTCATTTCATAAACTTGCAAAAATTCTTGAAAAAAGTAAAATAAATATAGAGGATGCTTATGGATTTATCACAGAAGAAGGAGTAAGGGCTGTTTTAATTTTAAAAGTTAAAGATGTAAAAAGTGTTGAGAAAATTTTAAAGGAGAAAGGTTATAGAGTTATTAATTTTTAAAGAAAGGAGGTATTTATGAAAAGAGTTGTTTTTTTATTTTTTGTATTATGTATTTTTGCTTTTTGTGAAATTAAGTTTGATTATGGTTTTGATTTAAGATTGAGGCAGGAGTATATTGGAAATATTTTTGCTCCTGCTCCTCCTGCAGGATATGAAGACGATAATTATTTCCGGCTTAAAGCATCTTTATGGGGAAGGTGGGATATAAACAAAAACAATACAATTTTTATAAAATTTTCAGGAGAACCAAGATTTTATGTTGAAAAAAATGGATTTTTATCAAGAGGAAGAAGCAGGTCTGATGATGAATTTATTTTTGAAAACCTTTATTTTGAATTTAAAAAAATCGGTGGTTCAAATCTTGATTTAAAAATTGGAAGGCAGGACTTTTTAATGCAGTATGGAGAAGGTTTTGTAATTATGGAAGGAACTCCTGGAGATGGTTCAAGAACATTTTATTTTGATGCATTAAAAGCAACATATCATTTTAATGATAAAAATTTAGTTGATTTTATTTTTCTTTATAGTCCAAAAGAAGATTATATGCCAATAATAAATAATAACCACAAAAAATTAAGAAATTCAGATGAAAGAGGTATTATACTTTATGGAAAATTAAATCCTTTAAAAAATTTATCTCTTGAACCATATTATATTTACAAACATCAAGAAGAATATCAACCAAACCCATTTGTAACAATTCCTGAACTTGATTTTCATACAATAGGAATAAGAAAGGTTTATAAATTTGATCCATGGAAATTGAGAGGAGAAATTGCATATCAGTGGGGAAAATATGAGGATGGAAACGATAAAAGTGCATTTGGTGGATATGTGTTTTTAACAAGGAGTTTCAAAGAAGCAAAATTTTCTCCATCTTTTGAAATAGGTTATTCTTATCTTTCAGGAGACAAATCATCAACAGCAAAAGATGAAGGATGGGACCCTGTATTTGCAAGATGGCCATGGTGGAGTGAATTGATGCTTTATTATTATTTTTATGATGGTGAAATAGCAAAATGGACAAATTTAAATGGATGGAGAACTTCTTTAAATCTTGTTTTATCAAAGGATACAACACTTTCACTTTATTATAATTATTTAAGAGCAAATGAACCAAATTTAGGACCTGGTAAAGAAAGAGGGCATGTTCCAGAACTGATATTAAGACATAAATTTACTGATTTTTTAAGCAGTCATCTATGGGTTGAATACTTTATCCCTGGTAATTATTATCCTGATACTCACAGAAACAGTTTATTTGTCAGATGGGAATTATTATTTAAGTTTTAATTTGAAAATTTAAGTTCATTTATAGGTTTTTTGAATATGGGAAATAAATGATTGATTATGTTTAATTTTTCTCCACCAGTTTTCATTTTTTATATACCAATTAATTGTAAAAGTAAGTCCTTTTTCAAAATCTGTCTCAACATTCCATCCAAGTTTTTTTATTTTTTCACATTTAATGCTGTATCTTCTATCATGACCTGGTCTATCTTTAACAAACTCAATTAAACTTTCTTCTTTCCCAATAATTTTTAAAATTTTCTTTGCAATTTCTATATTTGGAATACTGAATTCAGAACTAACATTATAAATTTCTCCATCTTTTCCTTTATGAAGAACAATATCTATTGCTCTACAATTATCCAAAACAAAAATCCATTCTCTTCTATATAAACCATCGCCATAAATTGGAAGTTTTTTATTCTCAATTGCATTTGTTATCATCAAAGGTATAAATTTTTCTGGATACTGATATGGTCCGTAATTGTTACAACTTCTTATAA
Organism: uncultured bacterium; assembly: GCA_964400565.1. GTDB lineage: Bacteria > Ratteibacteria > UBA8468 > B48-G9 > JAFGKM01 > JAMWDI01. The sequence continues at coordinate 3,155 of CAYNUP010000165.1, forward strand.
TATTTACAGGCACTTTATATGTTTTAAAATATGAAAGAGTTAATAAATCTGCACTTGCTTTACTTGCTGAATATGGATTTGATGGATTTAAATTTGCTTTTTCATCAAAACTTCCATCTTCTATACTCCCATAAACTTCATCAGTTGAAATTTGAATAAATCTAATATTTCTTTTCTTTGATATCTCAAGTAAATTAAATGTTCCAAAAATATCTGTTTTTAAAAAAATATCTGGCTGGTAAATAGACCTGTCCACATGAGATTCTGCGGCGAAATTCAAAATAACATCATAGTCATCTATAAATTCCTCTAAATCCTTATCACATATATCCTTTTTTAAAAACTTATAATTTGGGTCTTTCTCAATATCCTTCAAATTTTCTAAATTCCCAGCATATGTAAGTTTATCAATATTTAAAATTTTGTAAGAAGGATATTTTTCAATTAAATACCTAATAAAGTTAGAACCAATAAATCCACATCCACCTGTTATTACAATTTTCATTTTTTCTTTTTCTCCATTTCTGCTACAAGTAAATTTGCTTTCAATAGTGAATCAAAAGTCCCTGCATCTGTCCACCATCCCTCAAGTATTCCATATGTAAGTTGCCCCATTTCCAGATACCTATTATTAACATCTGTAATTTCAAGTTCTCCTCTGTCAGATGGTTTTAAAGTTTTAATAATATCAAATACCTGATTATCATACATATAAATTCCTGTAACAGCAAGATTGGAAGGAGGGATTTTTGGTTTTTCAATTATTCTCACAATTTTTCCATCTTTTATTTCAGCAACTCCAAACCTTTCAGGATTTTCAACTTCTTTCAGTAAAATTCTTGCTCCTTTTGTTTGTTTTTCAAATATTATAACCTCTTTTTTTATACTTTTTTCAATTATATTATCTCCAAGAATAACAACCATCTTATCATTTTCACAGAAATGTTCAGCCAAAGATAAAGCAGCAGCAATTCCACCTTCTCCTTCCTGATAAACAAAACTTAAGTGAGAAAGCCCAAATTCCTTTCCATTTCCTAAAAGTCGCAAAAAATCACCTGCAGAATTTCCACCTGTAACAATCAAAATATCTTTAATCCCTGCTTCAACAAGAGTTAAAATTGGATAATAAATCATTGGTTTATTATATACAGGAAGAAGATGTTTATTTGTCACTTTTGTTAATGGATATAAACGAGTCCCAAGCCCACCAGCAAGAACTACTCCTTTCAATAATTC
>CAYNUP010000166.1:0-6080 GCA_964400565.1 uncultured bacterium
AAATATAGGGTATAATTATATTGAAGCGGGATTAACTCAGTGGTAGAGTGCGAGCTTCCCAAGCTCGAGGTCGCGGGTTCAAATCCCGTATCCCGCTCTGGAGTTCTTCTTTGTAAGGGATGGTTTCGGTATTACTAAAGCATCAAGAAAAAACTAAGGAAATCTGAACAAACTAAAACAACCTGTAAAAATTATATCATCGGAGAAACAATCCCGTATCCCGCTCTGGAGTTCTTCTTTGTAAGGGATGGTTTCGGTATAACTAAGGCATCAAGAAAAACTAAAAAAATCTGAACAAACTAAAACAACCTGTAAAAATTATATCTTTGAAGAAACAATCCCGTATCCCGCTCTGGTTCTCTTCTTTGTAAGGGATGGTTTCGGTATAACTAAGGCATCAAGAAAAACTAAAAAAATCTGAATAAACTAAATAACCAGTAGAAATTATATTTTTGGAGAAACAATCCCGTATCCCGCTCTTTCAGGAAAACATCTCTATTTTATGTTTAAACCTTTTTTCAGTGGGAAAATAAGAAAAAAGTGATAAAAAATTTATAATTGAAAAGGTAACAAGCCATGCAAAATTCCCGCAGATTAAAAAACCAATAAAACCACATATAGAAATTAAATTCAGAAAGAAAAACATTGCCAAAGTATAAACACAATATGCCTTTATTTTTTCATTCTCATTTCTTTTATTAAAAAATAATCTTTTTGAAATAAAATCAGAAAAACCGCCGCAGAAAAAGAAAATACCAAGACCTAAAAAATAAAGGAAGGACTGAATTATTTTAATTTTCTCATCTTCATAATTTGAAACAAGATGAGAAAAACCATTTAAAATTAAAATTTTCCCGATAAAAACTAAAAATATGGGGAACAAAAAAAATAAAATTGTCTTTAATTTTATATTTTTAATTTTCATCTTCTAACCTGTTTTTATATATTCTATCCCAAAATCTTTTATTTTTCAAAATTTAAATTTTTTATTGATTTTTTATTTTTCTGATAATACAATTTAAATGGGGTTATTCAAAAATATATAAGGAGATTGAAATGAAAATGAATGAATGGGAAATGATTATAAAAATTTTGATTTCAGGAATATTAAGTGGAATTATAGGTTTTGAAAGAGAAAAACATGGAAGAGAAGCAGGATTAAGAACTATGATTCTTGTAGGTATGGGAACTACAACGATTTTAATCGCTTCTTTTCAAGTTTATTATATTTTTTCAAATATAAACAATCCAGTACTTAGAATTGACCCTGCAAGAATTGCTTATGGAGTTGTAACAGGAATGGGATTTCTTGGAGCAGGAGTAATTATTAAAGATAAAAAAAGGATAAGAGGGTTAACTACTGCTGCCTGTTTATGGTTTGTTACTTCAATAGGTCTTGCTGTGGGAGTTGGACTTTATATTCTTTCACTATTTTTAACCTTTTTTTCCCTTATAGTCCTTTATTTTTTAAAACTTTTTGAAAAGAAAATTCCGGTTGATGTATATAACAGAATTAAAGTAATAATGAAAACAGATAAACAATTGAAAGAAAAAATTAAAGTTTTAATAGAAAGTTTTGGATTTAAAATTTTATCAATTGATAGTATGATAGATAAGGAAAAAGAGATAATGGAATTAAGTTTTATGGTAAGATATAGAAAACCACAGAATATAGAAGAAATTTTTGAGAAAATTTCTGAAATAGATGGTGTGAAAATTGTAAGTTTGGAGTGAAATTAGAAAATAGATTTAACACCGAAAGTTATCAGAGAAACAACAATTCCTGCCATTAAAACACCTCCTATTATTCCTATTAAAAAATTTTTTAATCTTAATTGAAAAATCACAGAAGCAATTGTTCCTGTCCAAGCACCTGTGATTGGAAGAGGAATTCCCACAAATATTAAAAGTCCAATCGTTTTATACACATCTACAATTTTTGATTTACTTTTCGTATGATTGATTAACCAGTTATTAAATCTTCTACCATATTCAAACCTTTCAAATAAACTTAAAATTTTTTCAAGTAAAAAATATAGAGGTATTACAGGAAATAAATTTCCAATCACTGAAATTATAAAAACATTCCAGAAAGGCAGTCCTTTACTTATTCCATAAGGAATTGCTCCTCTTAATTCTGAAATCGGGAGCATTGAGAGTCCAAGCATTATTAAAATGTCTTTCATTCATCCCATCCCTCTTTTCCTATTAATGGAACAAATTGACATCCGCCAAGATTAAATTTTTCAATTTCATCTTTTTTCTTTATAACCAGAATCAAATCCTGTATAAATCTATCTCCAACAGGCATGATTAACCTGCCATTATTTTCACTCAATTGAGAAATTAAACTCTTTGGAATTTCAGGTCCTGCAGCAGTAACAATAATCCTGTCAAAAGGACTGTATTCTTCCCATCCAAGTGTTCCATCGCCAACTTTAATTTTTACATCATACCCAAGTTTTTTAAGAATTTTTTCACTCCTTACAGCAAGTTTTTCTATCCTTTCAACAGAATATACATCACATCCAATTTCTGCAAGAATTGCTGCCTGATATCCACTACCTGTTCCGACTTCAAGGACTTTTTCATCTCCTCTTAATTTTAATGCCTCTGTCATTAAAGCAACTATATATGGCTGACTTATTGTCTGACCTTCTCCTATTGAAAGAGGTGAATCCTGATAAGCATATTCTTTTAAATTTTCAGGAACAAACTCTTCTCTTGGAACTTTCAAAAATGCAGAAATAACTTTTTTATCGCTTATACCTCTTTTAATCAATTGCTCTTCTACCATTTTTCTTCTTAATTCTTCAAAATTTATTTCCATTTTTTCAATAATGATGGGTAAAAAATAAAAATTAACATTCTGAAAAATCTTAAAGTATCCTTTATCGGTCTTATTTTGCTTTTTTCTTCTCTATAAACTGTTTCAATAGGAATGGATTTCATTTTAAATCTAAACAATCCTGCTTTTATTAAAATCTCTGATTCTGTTTCAAAATGTGATGTGTATAGTTTAACTTTTTTAAGAACATCTTTAGTTATCAATCTGAATCCACATTGAGTATCAGGAATCCAGTGAAATGATATTAAAGAAATTAAAACAGACATGGATAAGTTTGTAATTTTTCTTATAAAAGGCATGTTTTCTGAATAAATATTCCTTTTCCCTATCCATATTCCAACATCAGGTTTTTTCCTGTATTTTTCAACAAATTTTATTGCTTCTTCAGGAAGATGTTGCCCATCGCCATCCATTGTAATCACTGCAGAAAAATTATTTTTAAGTGCAAATTCAAAACCGGTTTTTAATGCTTCTCCTTTTCCCTTACAGAATTGATGTGAGACAACCCAAACATTTTCTTTTCCAGCAATCTCTTTTGTTTTATCAGAAGAACCATCATCAACAACAAGAATATTTTTAAAATTTTTTTTCAATTCTTTCAAAAGCAATCCAATTGTTTTTTCTTCATTATGACATGGAATAATAATCAAAATATCATCTATCATTTTATAAACTTTCTTAAATAACTCATTTTTTCAAGTTCAGGGTCAATTTTCAAAATTCTCTCAACTTCCTTTCTTGCAATCTGTAAAAGTTCTATATCTTTTTGTATATCTCCTATCTTTAAAGGCAGTATTCCATGCTGTCTCGTTCCAAATAAATCTCCAGGTCCTCTTAAATAAAAATCAAGTTCAGCAATATCAAATCCAGTTTCTTTTTCTACAAAACTATACAATCTTTTATTTACCTCCTCATCTTCATTATAAACTATTAAAAAACAATATCCAACTTCTCCCATTCTTCCAACACGACCTCTTAACTGATGTAATTGTGCAAGACCAAATCTTTCTGCCTGTTCAATTATTATAAAAGAAACATAAGGGATATCTATTCCTGTTTCAACAACTGTTGTTGATACAAGTAATTTTATCTCCTTCTCTTTAAATTTTTTTAAAATCTCCTCCTGCTTTTCTTTTGGTAGTTTTCCATGAAGAAGTCCGATTTTAACATCTGGAAATTTTTCACACAATTCTTTATACTTTTCCTCTGCTGATTCAATATTCTCACTTTCTTTTATTGCAGGTGTTATAACAAATCCAATTTTATTTTGAGATATCTGAAATTTTATAAAAGAATAAATTTTTTCCTTATCATCTTTGGAGAAAAGATATGTTATAACCTGTCTTTTTCCCGAAGGTAATTCTCCAAGAACAGAAAAATCCATATTTCCATAAAGAGTTAAAGCAACACTTCTTGGAATTGGAGTAGCACTCATTGAGATATAATGAACATCCTTACTTTTTTCTTTCAGAATTTCCTGCTGTTTAACCCCAAATTTATGCTGTTCATCAACAATTACTACTTTAAGATTTTTAAAATTAATCTTTTCATTCAAAATTGCATGTGTTCCTATTATTATATTTATCTTGCCATTTTCTATTTCCTCCCTTAATTTCAATTTTTCTTTTTCATCCAGACTTCCTGTTAAAATACCAATAGATATCCCATTTCTTAAAAAAAACTCATTCCAGTTAATGTAATGTTGTTGAGCGAGTATTTCAGTAGGACATAAAAAAACACCCTGAAATCCAATTCTGCCAAAAATCCATAAGACAAAAATTGCTACTGTTGTTTTTCCTGAACCAACTTCTCCATAAATCAATCTCCTAACCAACTTTCCTTTTTTAATATCACTGACAATATCTCTCATTATTTCTTTTTGATTTTCAGTAAGTTTAAAAGGAAGGTATTTTTCAAATTCTTCTATAATTCTTTCATCAATCTCAAAATCAAATTTACTCTCTGTTTTCTGTTCAATCTTCTTTTTCCATAAAAGATTGAGTTGAAAAATAAAAAATTCCCTGAAAATTAAATAACTCCTTGCTTTTTCTAAATTAATTTCAGAAACAGGAAAGTGAATATTAAAAAGGGCATGTTTAATATTTGATATATTAAAAAAAATCCTTCTTTCAAGAGGAAGAATTTCTTCTGGAAATTCTTTAATATTTTTCAAGGCATTTTTAATAACTTTTCTCATATATTTCTGTGTAATACCTTTTGTTAATGGATAAATAGGCAGAATCCAGTTAATTTTTTTATCCTCATATTCTTCATAAAATGGATTTATCATCTCAAATTCTCTATTAAAAATTTCCACCTTGCCAAAAAATATAAATGTTTTACCAATCTGAAAAACATTCTTAAGATAAATCTGATTGAAAAAAATTACATACAAAATCCCTGTATTATCACTTATTGCAACTTTTAAATAGCCAGTTTTCCATGATAATTTCTTTTCTTCTCTCGCAACAATTTTCCCTTTTACTGTAACTGTCTCGCCCTCTATAAGTGTGCCTATTTTTTTTATCTTTTGAAGATTTAAGTATTTCCTTGGAAAGTAAAAAAGAAGGTCCTCAACATTTTTTATACCAAGTTTTTTAAAACATACTGTTTTCTGTGGACCTATTCCTTTAAGGTAATTTATAGGAGTATCCAGAGTTAACTTCATTTTTCCTCAAAGAGAAGTTTTTCAAACTTCTTTTCAGAAAAGAATCTATAAAATTTCAAAATTCTTATAATCTCAAGTGTATGGGATTGATATAAATTCCTCTCGTTAATTTTTTCAATAATGCCTGAAATTACAGTTGGAAACAAAATAACATAATTTATACCATTTTCTTTCATAATTTTTATAGATTCATTTCTTAAATTTGGAGTTGAAGGAAATCCTGGAATAACAAGAATTTTTTTATAATTTTGTTCTATCAATTTTTTATAAGATTTCTCTTCCAATGTGCCAAATATTTCTGAATAAAATTTTTTAATTACTGAGGGAGTAAATTTTAAAGTATGCCATGCAAGAACTCTAACCAGACCTTTATCAATCAGAGAAATCTTTTCTTTTTCTATTATAAACTCTTCAATCTCTTTACATACTTCTTTTATATTTTTGACAATAAGGAATCCATCTTTTACATTAACATAAAAATCATTTATTATAAAAAACTCCTTTACAATCTCAAGTGCTGAAATACTCATTTTAATTTATCAAAAATCCCAAAAAATAACTTTC
>CAYNUP010000167.1:0-3851 GCA_964400565.1 uncultured bacterium
ATTTGTAACTATAAATCCAGGAACATTTGAAGGAGAAGAAACGATAATTGGAGATAATAATTTACTTATGGCATACTCTCATATTGCCCATAACTGTAAGATTGGAAATAATGTAATAATAGCAAATTATGGAGGACTGGCAGGACATGTAATTATTGAAGATTATGTTGTAACTGGAGGATTTGTTGGTATTCATCAGTTCTGTCGTATTGGGAAACATGCAATAATTGGAGGATGTTCAAAGGTAACTATGGATATAATTCCTTATGTTATAGCAGATGGACATCCAGCCAGACCATATGGGATAAATGTTATTGGACTTAAAAGAAGAAATTTTCCTCCAGAGAAGATAGAAATTTTGAATGAAGTTTACAAAATAATTTTTAAATCAGGTCTTAATACAAAAGATGCTTTAAAAAAACTTGAAGAAATGAATAACTGTGATGAGGTAAAAGATATAATAGAATTTATAAAGTTATCTGAAAGAGGAATAGCAAAGGAAAGAGATTGAGAAATAAGGGAAAGCGATGATGAAAATTAAGCAACATCCAGATGAAATTTTTTCTTATCTTGAAGATTCTTCAAATTTTAAATCAGGCAGAGCAGAAAAAGTTTATATTCCTGAAAATGAAGAAGAAATTTATGAGATTATTGATTTTTGTGTAAAAACTAAAACACCCCTTACAGTTTCAGGAGGAGGAACAGGAACTGTAGCAGGTAGAATCCCTCTTGAAGGTGTTTTAATTTCAACAGAATCTTTAAATAAAATAATTGATATAAACAAAGAAAAAAAACAGGCAACATTACAGGCAGGAGTTATTGTTGATGATTTTTTAAAAAAAATAGAAGAATTTAATCTTTTTTATCCACCATTTCCTACTGAAAGAACTGCTTTTATTGGTGGAAATGTTTCAACAAATGCTTCAGGAGAATATAGTTTTAAGTTTGGACCTACAAGAAATTATGTAAAAAGAGTAAAGATGATTTTGACAACAGGAAAAACCCTTGAAATAAAAAGAGGAGAAATTTTTGAAAAAAATGGTTTTATAGATTATGGAATTTTTAAAGTTCCTTTACCATCTTATAGAACCCCTAATGTAAAATGTTCTGCTGGTTATTATTCAAAAGAAGGGATGGATGGTATTGATTTAATTATTGGGTCAGAAGGTACTCTTGGAATAATTACAGAGGTGGAAGTTTCTTTAATAGATAATTTACCTCCAAGGTTTATTATGATTATGTTTTTAGAAGATGAAGAAAATATAACCCAAATAGTTAAAAGAATAAAAGAAAAAAGAGAAGAACTTGAAATATATTCCCTTGAGTTTTTTGATAAAAAATCACTTTTATTTTTGAAAGATGATTTTCAATTTATCCCAGAAGATACCTGTGCAATCTATATTGAGGCACAGAATGATCTTGATAAAATTGAAAAATGGATTGAAATTGGAGAAAAGATAAAAGCAAAAGAAACTATAATTGGAGAGGATTTACCTAACTATAAAAAACTTATTGAATTCAGGCATAAACTTCCGGAAAATATAAATGCATACTTTAAAAAAATAGAGAGTGTAAAAGTTGCAGTAGATGCAGCAGTTCCTGAAGATAAATTTGAGGAATTTTATAGATTTTATAGAAAAATAATGAAAGAAAATCAAGATATTCATACAGTTCTTTTTGGTCATATAGGAGAAAACCATCTTCATTTCAATCTTTTTCCAAAAGATGAAAGAGAAAAAGAGTTTGCGTATAAGATTTATGAAGAATCTGTAAAGAAAGCAGTTTCTCTTGGAGGAACAGGTTTTGCAGAGCATGGGATTGGAAAAATAAAACATAAATATCTTGAAATAATGTATGGAAAAAAAGCAATTTTTGAAATGGCAAAAATAAAAAAAATATTTGACCCTTATTCCATCCTTGGTCTTGATAATATATTCCCAAGAGAATATTTGAAATATGTTTGAATATCGGTTAAAATAAAAATTTAAGAGAGGAAAAAATGAAAATAGGAGTTGTAAGTGATACTCATGGAAGTGTTTTGGGATGGGAAAAAGCATGGGAAATTTTAAAAAATACAGATATTATTATTCACTGTGGAGACCTTTTTAATCATGGACCTGGAAATCCAATCCCTGAAAAATATTCTCCAAGAGAACTTTTAAACATTTTTAACAATTTAAATATACCACTTTTAATTTCAAAAGGAAATTGTGATTCAGAAGTAGACCAGGCATTTCTGAATATTCCTTTAGCATTTCCATTTTTATTTTATCAAATAAATGATTTAAGAATTCTTATCTCTCATGGCCATATTTTTAAAAAAGATGAATGGATTGAAATTGGAAAAAAATGGAAAATAGATATCTTAATTTCAGGTCATACCCATATTCCTGTTATTGAAAAAGTAGAAAATATTACAATTTTAAACCCTGGTAGTCCTTCAATTCCAAAAGAAAAAACTCCAACATGTGCAAAAATTAACCTTGACGAAAAACTTATTACGATTTTTGACCTTTCTGATTTTTCTGAAATTAAAAAAGAATATCTATGAGAGTGGAAGTTATAAATATAGGGTCTGAACTCCTTTTTAATAAAGTAAACACAAACATTAATTTAATTTCAAAGATACTTCTAAAATATGGATTAAAAATTTCAAAATGTGTTATTATTGGAGATAAAAAAGAAGATATAAAGGAAGCATTTTTAAACTCTTTTGAAAAAGCAGATTTTATAATTATTACAGGAGGACTTGGACCAACTTTTGATGATTTGACAAGAGAAAGTTTATCAGAAGCATTAAATAGAAAACTTATATTTGATGAAAAAATTTGGGAAGAAATAAAAGAAAAATTTAAAAAAAGAAATATAGAACCACCTGAAATAAATAAAAGACAGGCATGGATAATTGATGGAAGCAAAATTATAGAAAATAAAAATGGAACTGCTCCTGGAATGTTAATAGAGGAAAAAAATAAAATAATTTTACTTCTTCCAGGTCCTCCAAATGAATTAAGACCTATGCTTGAAGAAAGTTTAAAATCTGTAAAAGATAAGTTAAAAGAAGAAAATTTAATAACAAAAGTTTTTTCTATAATTGGAGTTCCTGAATCAGAGGTTGAAACAAAATTAAAGGATTTGATAGATAAAATGGGAGAAAATTTTATAATTCTTGCGCATCCTAATCTTATTGAACTTGTTTTGACTTTACCTGAAAAAGATAAAGAGAAATTTTTAGAAGTTGAAAATATAATTAAAAATACCTTTGGCTTAAACTATCTTGGAGTTGATATTCCCTCTATTCCTGAGTTAATAGGAAAATTATTAAGAGAAAAGAAATTGAAACTTGCTATTGCTGAGTCATGTTCTGGAGGGCTTGCATGTAAATTGATAACAGATATACCTGGAAGTTCTGAATATTTTATGGGTGGATTTATAACTTATAGTAATATTTTAAAAAAGAAAATTTTAAAAGTTCCAAAAACAATTTTGAGAAAATATGGAGCAGTAAGTGAGGAAGTAGCAATATATATGGCAAAAAATGCAAAGAAATATGGAAAAGCAGATATATCTTTAAGTTTTACAGGAATTGCAGGACCAACTGGTGGAACTCCTGAAAAGCCAGTTGGACTTGTATGGATAGGAATTTCTTACAAAAATAAAACAAACGCTTACAAATTTATTTTTTCAGGAGATAGACAGACCATAAGAGAAAGAGCAGTTTATAAAGGATTTGAATTGATAAGAGAAGTGATATTAAAAAATGAGAAAAGAAATTAAGATAACTTTTTCTATATTTGAAATTTTATTTTTTGGTTTTCTTTTTATTAAACTTATTACTCTACCTCCTTATG
>CAYNUP010000168.1:0-2123 GCA_964400565.1 uncultured bacterium
GAGATGGTAATGCCTGGAGACAATATAGAGATGGAAATAAAGTTAATATATCCAGTTGCTCTTGAAAAAGGACAGAGATTTGCTATAAGAGAAGGTGGAAAAACAGTTGGTGCTGGTGCTGTAACTGAAATAATTGAGTAAGGGGCAGGGAAATGAGAGAAATTATATCATTGGTTTGTTCTGAGTGTAAAAATAAAAATTATTACACAACAAAAAACAAAAAAGTAAAAAAGGAGAAGTTGCAGTTAAGTAAATATTGTCCAAATTGTAAAAAGCACACATTACATACAGAAGGAAAATAAAAATTTTTTATTTTGATTTGATGAGTTGACATAAATTTAAAAAAAGAGTATAATATTTTTTTTGTATAATGAAAATCTTTTAAAGTTTTTGGATTAGGCCTGTAGCTCTAATTGGAAGAGCGGCGGACTCCAAATCCGTTGGTTGGAGGTTCGAGTCCTCCCAGGCCTGTTTGACATAAATTTAAATGAAAGATAAAATTAAAAGTTATATAAACGAGGTAAGAACAGAACTGAAAAAAGTATCTTGGCCGGATAAGAAAATACTGAGGAATTCTACATTGGTTATAATTTTTTTTATGATTATAATGGCTATATATTTTGGCATAATTGATGTGCTTTTTGCAAAACTGATAAGTTTAATAATAAGGTAAAAAAATGAGTAAATGGTATATCTTGCATGTAAAAACAGGGAATGAGGAGAGAATAAAAAAATTGCTTGAGAAAAGACTTAATGAAGAGAAAAAAAGGATAAATCAGATTGTTATTCCTAAGGAAGAAATACTGGAAGTAGAAAAAGGTGAGAAAAAATCTAAAAGTAGAAGATTCTGGCCTGGATATGTATTAATAGAGATTGAAGATGATTCAGATAATGAAATTGTATGGCATAAAATAAGGACCACGCCCGGTGTTTTTGGATTTCTTGGCGCAGGTGAAACACCCGTACCTTTGAAAGAAGAGGAGGTATCAAGGATATTAAGAGAAATAGATGAGAGAAAAAGCAAACCATTACCTAAAGTAGAGTTTAAAGTGAAAGATAGAATTCAAATTATAGATGGACCTTTTGTAGGATATACAGGAGTGGTTGAAGAGGTTTATCTTGAAAAGGAAAGATTAAAAGTGAGTGTATCAATTTTTGGAAGATCTACTTCATTGGAATTAAACTTCTGGCAGGTTGAAAAAATTACATGAAAAGGAGATTAAATGGCAGCAGTAGAGAAAAAAATTAAAGCAGTTGTTAAATTACAAATTCCAGGCGGTCAGGCTACACCTGCTCCTCCTGTTGGTCCTGCTTTAGGACAACATGGAGTTAATATAATGGAATTTTGCAAACAGTTTAATAATATAACTAAGGGAAAAGAAGGAACAACTATTCCAGTGGTTATAACTATTTATGAAGATAGAAGTTTTACTTTTATTACAAAAACACCTCCTACTTCTGAATTGATAAAAAAGGCAACCAAAATTGTTAAAGGTTCATCTGTCCCAAATAGAGAAAAGGTAGGCAAGATTACTAAAAAACAGGTGGAAGAAATTGCAAAAATTAAATTACCTGATTTAAATACGAAAGACATAAAAAAAGCAGTGAAAATAATTGAAGGAGTTTGTAGGAGTATGGGAGTGGAAATTATTGATTAAAAGGAGAAATTATGTCAAAAAGGTATTCCGCTTTACTTGAAAAAATTGATAGAAACAAACTTTATAATCTTGAAGAAGCAGTAGATGTTTTAAAACAACTTCATTCAGTAAAATTTGATGAAACTGTCAATCTTTCAATAAAACTTGGAATAGACCCTAAAAAACTTCAGCAACCAGTAAGGGGCTCAGTAATGCTACCGCATGGCACAGGGAAAGAAGTAAAGGTATTAGTTTTTGCAAGTGGAGAAAATTTGAAAAAAGCACAGGATGCTGGTGCTGATTATGTAGGTGGAAGTGAATTAGCAGAAAAAATAAAAAATGGTTGGCTTGATTTTGATTATGTTATTGCTACTCCTGATATGATGAAAGTTATAGCGCCTTTAGGGAAAATTCTTGGGCCAAGAGGATTAATGCCAAATCCAAAAGCAGGAACAATTACAGATAATGTAGAGAAAACTGTGAAAG
>CAYNUP010000169.1:0-5167 GCA_964400565.1 uncultured bacterium
GTTTTATAGAAATATAATAAAAAATATTTCAACGAGACCTAATTTTGAGGAAATACGAGTTTTTTTAAATAGTAGTAAAATTTTTCTAAAATGAAAAAAGTAATGGATGAAATTTCAAATGTGTTTTCAAAAATTAAAGAAGAGCATTTTTCTTTACTTGAAGAACTTATTTTGAAAAGTAGAAAAATTTTTATATTTGGCACAGGCAGGAGTGGATTTATTGGAAGATGTTTCTGTATGCGTTTATGTCATCTTGAATTCATATTTTGTTGGATAAACGATAACCTCAAGGTATGAAAAAAGACATACAAATTTAGAGTAAAATGGACAAAAAAATGGAAACAAAAATTATAGTTGATTCTTCAAAAACAGTTAGTTTTTCAAGATGTGAAAGAGGGATTTTTTCTTCAATTGACCATTTTGGATTGTACTATAAAGTTATTGACCTTGCCTCTGAAAGATTTTTTGAAAGAGAAATTGAGGGTACAAATCTTTTGGTGTTTGGACAGGAAGGATTGGGATTTTCTTTTGGCAAAGAAGAGATAGATATAATAATTAAAAATGTATATACAGGCACAGGGCTTGTTATTTTTGATGGATATATAAATTCTTATCCTTCAAATTTTTTAAAAAAATTTAAAATTTCTGAAATTATACCTCAAAAAACTGGAAAAATAAAACTTGAAAAATCTTCATGGATATGTAATGGAACAATTATGGATGAAATAGAATTAAAAAATGAAGTGATATTTTATAGTATAAAAACAGAAGAAAAGGTCTGGAAACCATTTATGTATGGTGAAAATGATGAAATATGTGGTATATATGGAAAATTAGGCATGGGTAAAGTTGTTATGTTTTTAACTTCCGCAGGTCTATGGCAGGATGATATTTTGGGTCATACAGAAGGACTTGATGATGTATTTTTTAGGTCTTTGATATGGGCTAGTAAAAAACCGATAATAACAAAAACAATGCCACCTTTTATAACTGTGAGGATTGACGATGTTTCTGGTTCTGGAAGTAAGGTGGCAAAATATAAGGAAACTGTTAAAGGTTTTAAATATGTTGATATTCTAAATAAATATAATCTGGTTCCAAATTTAGGGCTTTTCATTGATGACATTAAAGAAGAAGATATAAATGTAATAAGAGAAAAATATGATGAAAAACGTGCTGAATTTTCTCCCCATGCATTTTCTGACCCAAAAAATATAAATGAATTTCCAATATATATGAAACATAATGGAGAGGAATTTTCTGATGAGATTTTAAAAGAAAATTTTGAAAAAGTTGATAGGAAATTTGAATATTTTGGAGTTGAACCATCCATTACTCTAAATGCTCATTTTGGGGAGGTTGGAATTAAAGCATTACCATATTTGAAGGAAAGAAATCAGACTTTTTTAATGAATGTAATAAGAATTGGTAAAGCATTTTCTGACCCAAAAGCACATTCATGGGATTTAAAGCCTTATGGAAAGATATTTTTTTCTTTGAGTGAAATACCCGAAGATAACCAATTTTTTAATGTAATGTCTATGCCATATAATATTGAGGGAAAAAAATCAGATGATAAGAATCCTGATTTTGATTTCCTTTATAAATGCACTCAATTTTGGAATGAAAATACATATTCAGATATAAAAAGAGCAATTAAAAGAGGAATAATTCAGATTCAAAGAGGACTTGAAAATAAATTTTTTGGTTGTTTAATGGCGCATGAACAGAGAATTTCTTTTTTAACTCTTGAAGAATGGGAAGAAATAATAAGAAGTATAACAAAGGAAATCGGAGGTAGAAAAATATTCAAAAATTATGATTATATAAGTATGTATTCTAAAAATTTAAAGTCAATATCAATAGAAAAAATTGAATATAACAAAAATTTACAGATTACATTGAAAGGAAAAACTAATATTCCTTTATATTTGCAGATTTTTCATGACAAAAATGATGAAATTACTGAAAGTTTTCTTGAAGTTCCGCCATTTGAAAATTATATTTTATTGAGTTTTAAAATTTAAATAAAAGGAGAAAAAATGGAATTTCAAAACCCTTTTTCTAAAGAAGGTAAATGGTTTAAAGGAGCACTTCATACCCATACTACTAATTCAGATGGTGCACTATCTCCAGAAGAAATTATCAAGATATATAGAGAAAATGGGTATGATTTTCTTTTCTTTACCGACCATAATAAAATAACAGAATATAAAAGTCCATATTCTGATTTTTTAACTATAAAAGGTGTTGAGTTTAATAAAGAAAATTTTCATATTCTTGGACTTGATTTAGAAGAAATTTTTGACACAAAAAATTTATCTGTACAGGAAATAATAGATAAAATAAATGAGTGTAATGGATTTTCAATTATCTGTCATCCTTATTGGTCTGCTTTAAAAAGTCAGCATATCCTTTCTCTCTCCGGTTTTATAGGAATTGAAATATACAATAATACATGTGAAAAATCAAGAGGGAAAGGATACTCAACAGTCCATTATGATGAAATTTTAGAAAATGGATATAAAATATATGGTTTTGCAGTAGATGATGCTCATGGACATTATGATGAATACAGAGAAAATGATATTTGTGGAAGTTTTCTTATGGTAAAAGCAAAATCATTGGAAAAAGATGAAATATGTGATTCAATTAAAAATGGTTTTTTTTATTCTTCAACTGGTGTTTTGATTCAGAATATGAGGATAGAAAATAATAAAATAAAAATAAGTTTTACTCCATCTATTAATGTTGATTTTATTGGATACAATGCAACAGGAAGAAGAATTTCAGGTAAAGAAAAAGAAATTGATTATGCTGAATATGAAATAAAAGGGACTGAAAAGTATATAAGAATTGAAATAACAGACAGAGAAAACAAAAAAGCATGGACAAACCCTATATTTTTATAAAAAAGGAGGAGGGAAAATGATAAAAATAGGATTTATTGGTTGTGGTGGTATTTCTTATAGACATTTAAATGCATTAAAAAATATTCCTGATGTAAAAATTGTTTCTGCGATTGAACCTAATGAAGAAAATTTAAAAAAATTTATAGAAAGTTATGGAGAAAATCTGAAGGTTTATGAAGATGAAGAAGAAATGATTGAGAGAGAAAAACTTGATGGTGTGGTGATATGTTCTCCTCATACATTCCATTTTTCTCAAATAAAAATTGCTCTTGAAAAAAATATTGATGTTCTTGTTGAAAAACCTGCAGTTGTAAATTATCATGAAGCAATTGAAATAAGAAATATTATGGAAAAAAGAGTGAGAAGGGTTGTTGTTGCTTACCAAAGGCATTATATGCCTGTTTTTAATGAAGTAAAAAAAATTATTGAAGATAATTTTGGTAAAATAATATTTCTTTCCGGCTTTTTATCTCAATACTGGCTTGGATTATTTAAAACAAGTGATGAAAAAAGAGCATGGAGATTGAATCCTGAATTTGCTGGTAAAGGACAACTGACAGATTCTGGAAGTCATTTTGTTGCTTCAATATTTTTCTTAACAAATCTTTCCCCAGAAAAAATTGCAAGTTTTATTGATTTTAGAGGTGAAAGAGTTGATATAAATTCTGCTTTTATTGTAAAATTTAGAGAAGGAGCGATAGGAAACTTTGGTATTCTTGGATATGATCCCTCGTGGAGAGAAGGACTTTATATTTGGGATGAAAATAATAATCTTGTTTATGTTTCTCTTTCAGATAATTCTTATGTCCAATTTAAAGGAGACAAAGAAAGAAAGATTATAAATGGAATTGAAATTGATGTTAAAAATCCTTGTGAAGATTTTATAAAATGTATAAAAGGAGAAAAACAACCACATACTAATTGGGAAATAATTGAAAAGGTGGCTATTTTAAGCGATATGGTATATAAATCTTATTTTGAGGGAAATTTTGTTTCTACTGAGGATTTTTAATATCTTATTTTCTGTAGTAAAATAAAATTTATTTATAGAGGGAGACGTAAAGATGAAAATAATTGTGTGTATAAAACAGGTTCCTGAAGGGCTTGATGTGAAAGTTGACCCTGAAACAAAAAGAATTGTAAGAGATGGAGTGAAAAGTATTATAAATCCTTATGATCTATATGCAATTGAAGAAGGAATAAGATTGAAAGAAAGATTTGGTGGTGAAACATGGGTAATATCAATGGGACCTCCTCAGGCAGAAAGTGCTATAAGAGAGGCAATTGCAATGGGGATTGATTATGGAGTTCTTTTGAGTGACAAAAAATTTGCAGGAAGTGATACTCTTGCAACTTCATATACTCTTTCACTCGGGATAAAAAAAATAGGTAATTTTGATATTATAATATGTGGACGAGAAACTCTTGATGGAAGCACTGGTCAGGTTGGACCTGGAATTGCAGAACATCTTGGGATACCATATATAACTTATGTTAGTAAAATTATTGATATAAAGGAAAAACAAATTGAATGCAAGCGACTTATGGAAGACCACTATGAAATTATAAAAGCAAATTTACCCGTTTTAATTACTGTTGTAAAAGAGATAAATGAGCCGAGAATACCATCTTTAAAGAATATGTTAAGAGCAAAAAAAATTGAAATACCTGTCTGGAATGCAGAACATTTTAAAGATGATGAAAGTATGTTTGGTCAAGATGGTTCTCCTACAAGAGTAATTGATGTCTGGACTCAAACAATAAAAAAAGAAGGAAGAAAGATTGAGGGAGAGCCGGAGAAACTTGTGGATGAAATTATAAATGAACTCAAAAAATTAGGAGTAATATAAATGGGAATAAAAGTAATTTATGAAAAATGTAATTTGTGTAAAAAATGCATTGAGAAATGTCCATTTGGAGCAATTGAGATAAAAGAAAATAAAATTGAAATAAACGAAAAATGTACAATTTGTGGTTTATGCATAAAAACCTGTCCTGAAAATGCGCTAATTAGAGAAGAAAAAAAGGAAAAGGAATTCGTTTTAGATGAATATAAAGGAATATGGTTTTTTGCAGAGACAAGAAATGGAGAAATTGCTTCTGTTTCTTTTGAAATGTTAAATGCTGCAAAAAAATTGAAAAAGAAATATGCCTTTTACCTTCCATGCAAATTATTCATAACGAAATCATTGATTATACCGATGATTTTAACAACACTTCTGAATTTTTCAAATATTTCGAAACAAAAAATAAAC
>CAYNUP010000170.1:0-4029 GCA_964400565.1 uncultured bacterium
TCAACTCCTATATAATTCATATTTCCTCCTTTCCCATCCGCCTTTTGCGGATGATTATATATAGAGAAAATTTTACAATAGGAGGTGAATTATGAAGAAAAAATTTTCAAAGAGCATCCTTTCAAAACCACATGGCTTCACTTTGATTGAATTACTTGTTGTTATAGCAATAATATCAATGCTTGCAGGTCAGATTTTACCATCACTTTCAACAGCAAGAGAAAAAGGGAGGCAGGCAAACTGTATAAATAATCTTCATCAAATAGGACTTGCAATAGAAATGTATTATCAGGATTATGATGACTATCCAACATGGCTTTCGCTCTTATGTAGAAGTCAAACTCTCGGAAATCCAAATTATCTCGGTTCAGGGAAAATACTTTTATGTTTAACTGATTTAAATAAAGGCAATAAAGGACATGGTAATCCTCGCTTTGGTGAAATATGTGATATACCGTTAGAGAAAGTTGAAGCAATTTATGGACCACTCTCTGATTTTGACAGGAACTGTTATGCTTATAGAAATCCTGATATTGAAGCATGTTCATATTCTTATGAATTTGCTCCAACAAAATGTTCATGGTTTATATATGCTCCTGGTTCAACAGAATTCGGTGAGGCAGATACAAATGGTGATGGTATTGTAACTTGGAAAGAAGCAAAAATGTGGCAGTCAAGATATCAGGGATATGGAGGTCAAGTTCCTATTGTAAGGTGTTTCTGGCATCATTATAATCATGGTCAGAAAGTTTTAAATCTTGCTTTTCAAAATTATAATGTTTACATAAGCGGTCCTGAATGGGAATCAACTTCTTATTGATTATTTGATAAAAACCACATCTTCTTACCAGAATTCTTTGCCATCAATCTTTTAAATTTATATCCTTAACCCAGTTTTTATTTTCAATATACCAGTTTATTGTTCTTTCTATTCCTTCTTCTATATCTACCTTTGGGCTCCAGTTTAATAAATTTCTCGCTTTTGTTATATCAGCATATGTCTCTTTCAAATCTGCTTTATGAAATGGAGCATATATAATTTTTGCTTCTTTATTCAATTTTTTTTCAATTATTTTTATAACATCAATTAATTGATGGGGATTACTATTCCCAAGATTGATAATATGAAAACCTGAAAGATTAAATCCCAAAATTGTTCCTTCAACAATATCATCTATATAGGTAAAATCTCTGCTTTGTGTTCCATCTCCATAAATAGTTATTTCTTTTTCTTCATCTATTAACTTTATAAATTTAAAAATACACATATCAGGTCTGCCTGCTGGACCATAAACTGTAAAGTATCTAAAAATGACTATATCTATCCCATACAAATGATGATATGTATAGCATGTAACTTCTGCTGCTTTTTTACTTGCTGCATAGGGAGAAAGCGGATTATTTACAGGCAAATCTTCAGAAAAAGGCATCTTACATCCTGCATAAAGAGAGGAAGTTGAAGCAAAAATAACTTTCTTTATCCCAAAATCTTTGGCACATTCAAGAATATTTAAGTTTCCTATAACATTTGTAAGATAATAGATTTCAGGATTTTCAATACTTGCTCTAACTCCTGCACGAGCAGCAAGATTTATTATTATATCAGGTTTTGCTTCCTTTATTATATATCTTATTTCTCTTTTTGAAATGTCAAACTTTACAAACAAAAAATTTTTATTTTTCTTTAATCTTTCAAGTCTCCAGTTTTTCAATCTAACATCATAATGGTCATTTAAATCATCAATCCCAAGAACTTCTTCTCCCTTTTCAATCAATCTTTCGCATACTTTCCAGCCAATAAATCCACATGCACCTGTTACTAAAATCTTTCCCATTTTCAATAATTATATCATAATTTTAAAGAGTCAAATTAAATTTTGAATTACTCAATAAAAATATGATAGAATTGACTGGGATATGAAAGAAAAAGGAAAAGTAATTGAGAAAAAAGAAAAAATGGCGGTTGTCTTAATGGAAGATAGAGAAAAATGTGAAAAATGTGGATTATGTAAAAAAATTATTCCAAGAGAGCCATTGATTGAAGTTGAAAATAAAATAAATGCAGATATTGGAGATAATGTATTGGTTGAAATAGATGATGAAGCCCTTTTTAAAATTTCTGTCTTTATTTATGGTTTCCCACTTACTGGTTTTATTCTGGGGATTATTTTTTCTTATTTTTTAAAGATTGTTTTTTTAAGAGTTATAATTTTTTTATTCTTTTTTGTTTTTTTCTTTATAATCGGATTTAAAAAAGGAAAATTTTATGGAGAAAAATCAAAACCAAAAATTGTCTCTAAAATATAAGGGAGGAAAAATGGAATTGAAAGAAAAGGTTGAAAATGCGATGAAAGATGTAAGGGAATTTTTGCAGGCAGAAGGTGGTGACTGTGAAATAGTTGATGCTAAGGATGGAATTGTAAAAGTAAGATTGACTGGAACATGCAGAGGATGCCCTTTTTCACAAATTACTTTAAAAATGAGAATTGAGGCGATAATAAAAGAAAGGGTGCCAGAAGTAAAAGAAGTTGTTGAAGTTGAAGAATAAGTAATTAAAAGTTAAAATATAATTATGATAAAAAAAGTTATTTTATTCAAAGTTTACAAAGGAGAAAAAAAGTATATAGGAGAGTGTTTGGATTTTCCAATTATTACAGAAGGGAATACAATAGATGAAGTTTGCAAAAATATAAAAGAGGCAACTGAATTATATTTAGAAAATGAAAATTTAGAAAAATTAGAAATCTCTCCTAATCCTTCTATTATTATAAATATTGCGGTAGAAGAAATTTATGTCTAAAATTAGAAATCTATCAGGAAAAGAAGTTATAAAAATCTTTGAAAAATTTGGATTCAAAAAAGTTTCCCAAAAGGGAAGTCATGTTAAACTGGTAAGAATATCAAAAGAACATAAAGAAATATTAGTAATCCCTCTCCATAGAGAGTTAGATAAAGGAACTTTAAGGGCAATTTATAAAAAAAGTTTACAATTTATTCCTGAAAAAGAAATAAGGAAATATTTTTATTCAGAGTAATTTGGGAATATGGATAAAAAATTAAATACACTTAAAGATTATATTAAAAAACTGAAAAAAGTTGTTGTTGCCTATTCAGGAGGAGTTGATAGCAGTTTCCTTTTAAAAATTGCTTCTGATACACTTGGAAAAGAAAATGTTATTGCAGTTATTGGACTATCCCCTACTTATCCAGAAGAAGAAAGAAAGTTTGCTGAAAAATTCTGTAAAGATAATAAAATTAAATATTTTTTAATTGAAACAGAAGAATTTAAAAATGAAAAATTTATAAAAAATACTCCTTATAGGTGTTTCTGGTGTAAAAAAGAATTATTTAGGAAAATTGAAAATATAAGGAAAAATTTCAACTTTAATTTTATAATTGATGGAACAAATAAAGATGATGAGAAAGATTATAGACCTGGTGAAAAAGCAAAAAAAATTTATAATGTGATTTCTCCATTAAAAGAATGTAGTTTAACAAAAAAAGATATAAGAAATCTTTCAAAAAAATTAAAATTACCAACATGGGATAAACCACCCCTTGCATGTCTTGCCTCAAGAATACCATACGGAGAAAAAATAACAGAGGGGAAATTAAAAAGAATTGAAAAAGGTGAGAAATTTTTAAAAAATCTTGGATTTAAAATTGTAAGAATAAGGGATTATAATTATCTTGTAAGAATTGAAGTTGGAAAAAATGAAATAAAAAATTTGATAAAATTAAGAGAAAAAATTGTAAAAGAACTTAAAAAGATTGGTTATAAATATGTAACAGTTGACCTTGAAGGATATAGAAGTGGAAGTATGAATGAAATTTTAAAATAAGGTAGATACTCAATAAACCACCTATCCCTTGACGGGAAAGGAAAAAGGTGAATGGAAAATAAGAAAAAACTTCTAAATTTTTCAAAAAAATTAAGAAGAAATATGACAGATGCAGAAAAACATTTATGGAAATATTTAAGGAATAGACAATTAGAAGGATATAAATTTAGACGACAACAAGTTATAG
>CAYNUP010000171.1:0-18437 GCA_964400565.1 uncultured bacterium
ATTTCTATTAAAAAGATGGAATGAAAGCGGAATTCAACCAGGAGGATATCTGGAAGTAAATAAGAATTTTGAAAATCTGGATTTTTTTATTGACTGGAGATGGATGTATGATAATGAATTTTTTGTTGATTTTTTCAGGGATGAATTTATGAAAAAATCAAAAATGTATAATTATTTTTCACTTACAGGAGATATTGGTAAAGGCATTATGAGTTTAACAGTAAGAGAAAATGCCAAAGAGGATATTTTAAAAGTTGAAAAATTGCCTGAAATAAGGTATTTCCTTCCATATTTTCAGTTTTCATCCATTCCTTTGTTTTTCTCCTACGATTTCAGATTAACAAATTTTTACAAAGAAGAAAAAAATTATATTAGATTTTTAAATAAAATTGATTTAATGTCCAAAAAAGATTTTGGTTATTTTACACTCAGACCATATATTTCATTTTCCACCCTTGATTATGAAAGTTCTGATTTTGATAGGTTTAACTATATAGGAGAGGGTGGTTTAAGTTTATCAACACTATTTTACAGCAATTTTTTAAATAAGGATATTATTTTTATTCCAGACCTTTCAATTTTTTCAAGATGGGTAAAATATGAGCCCAGTTCACTTATCCAATTTGATGATTTTGAAGAGAAAAAAGGTGGCAATTTTCTTTCTTTAAATTTAAGGTGGGATATAAACGCTAAAGATGGTCTTTCTGGAAATTTTGAGATTGAAAATGTATATGATGTAGGAAAGAATAAATTTGAAAATTTGTTTTTCAGATATGGGATTGGGAAAGGAAGTTTAAAAATAGAAGGTGAAAATGAATGGGATAATGAAAATAGTTATAAATTTGGTATCAATTCTATTTCTTATGAAAAAGAGGGATATAAATTTTCTATTGGAACAAGAGTGGATAAAGATGCAGAAATGTGGGGACTTGAAACATGGTGGGAGCAATCACTAAAAAATGACTGGAATTATAGGATAGGTCTTTTTTATGATTTTGATTCAAAGGAATTGTTAACTCAGAGTTATGAAATATGGAGAAAAATTCACTGTTTAACATTTGATTTTAGAGTAACAAAAGATAGAGAAAATTTTTCCTTTTATGTTTTTATTGTTCCTTCAATATTTTTTGAAAATAACTGGCAAAGGAGGTTTATAAAATGGAAATAAGAAGAAAAGGGAATAGAGCATATGATGAAATCAGACAGATTAAAATAAAAAAAAATTTTTTAAAGTATGCAGCAGGTTCTTGTCTTATAGAACTTGGTGATACAAAAGTTATATGTGCTGTGAATTATGAAGACAGAGTTCCTCAATGGTTAAAAGATACAGGGAATGGATGGATTACTGCTGAATATTCTCTTTTGCCATCCTCAACAACTGAAAGAATTCCGAGAACATCAATTTCTTCTGGGAGAACGCAGGAAGTTCAAAGAATGATAGGCAGATCTTTGAGAGGAGTTGTTGATTTAAAAAGAATTGGAGAAAGAACTTTCTGGGTTGATTGTGATGTAATTCAGGCAGATGGTGGGACGAGAATTGCAGGCGTTATTGGTGGATTTATTGCTCTTGTGGAGTGTTTGAATAAAATGAAAAATTCAGGATTAATAAGAGTTCCTGTATTGAAAGATTATATAGGTGCAATTAGTGTCGGAATTGTGCATGGTAATATTTTGCTTGACCTTGATTATTCTGAGGATTCTCTTGCAAGTGTTGATTTAAATGTGGTTATGACTGGAAGTGGAGAATTTATTGAAATTCAGGGGACTGCAGAGGGTTATCCTTTCACAAAAAAACAACTGGAAGAATTACTTGCTCTTGCTGAAATTGGAATAAAAAAAATTATTGATATGGAAAAGGAGATATTAAAAGATGAAATTATGTTTTTACTTGGCAACTAAAAATAAAAATAAGTGGAAAGAGATAAAAAATATAATTGGGGATGAAATTGAAGTTTTATTACCACCTGATTTTATTGTATTTCCTGAGGAAATAGGAAAAACTCTCAAAGAAAATGCATTTTTAAAGGCAAAATATTTAAGCAGGTTTTTAAAAGATGAATATATTGTGGGAGAAGATTCAGGTCTTTTTGTTGATAAGTTAAATGGGCTACCAGGAGTGAATTCAGCAAGATTTTCCGGAGAAAGAGACGATAAAAAAAATATTAAAAAATTGCTTGAAATGATGGGAGATTATAAAGAAAAAGAGGATAGGAAGGCAAAATTTATAACAATTGCATGTCTTGTTGGAAAAGGAGAAAAAAAGTTTTTTAAAGGTGAAATAGATGGTTATATAACTTTTAAACCAAGGGGTAAAAATGGTTTTGGATATGATCCTGTTTTTGAAATTCCTGAAATCGGGAAGACATTTGCAGAATTGAGTTTTGAAGAAAAAAATAAAATAAGTCATAGAACAAAAGCATTTTTAAAATTAAAAGAGTATTTGATAGAGAAATTGAAATAAAGGTAAAATAAAAAATAGGCGGGGTAGCTCAGTGGCAGAGCAGTCGGCTCATACCCGGCGTGTCTGGGGTTCGAATCCCCATCCCGCCAATAGATTATTCTTTATAAATATATTGGGGGAAATTCTTAAATGAAGTTTATAACTGATGGAATGTGTGGAGGACTGGCAAGGTGGTTAAGATTGATTGGTTATGATACATTATATTTTAATACACGAAGGAAAATAGATATTATAAGAACTGCAGAAAAAGAAAAAAGAATAGTTCTGACAAAGGATAAAAAACTTGCTTCCAGTTATCCAGAATTTGTTTTTTATATAGAAGGAGAAAATACATATCAACAATTTAGAGAAGTAGTAAAAAAATTCAATTTAGAAATTAAAGAAGAAAATCTCTTCAAAATATGTTCTATCTGTAATACAAAACTTCAAGATATAGAAAAAGAAAAAGTAAAAAATCTGGTTCCTGAATATGTTTACAATAATAAAGAAAAGTTTTCAATCTGCAAAAAATGTAATAAAATTTACTGGGAGGGTGACCATTGCAGATATATAAAAGAAAGATTAAAAACCTTATAATCTTAATCAATTTATTTTTTTCTTTTTCTTCCTTTTCACAGGAATTAAAGGAAGCATCTTTTTATAAAAAATTAAAAGACAACTTTGTTCAATGTTTTTTATGCCCAAGAAACTGTGTTATCCCTCCAGAAAAATACGGATTCTGCAGGGCAAGGAAAAATATAAACGGGACTCTCTATTCAATGGGTTATTCAAATCCATGTTCTGTTGCAATTGACCCTATAGAGAAAAAACCATTCTTTCACTTTCTTCCAGGTACATGGACTTTTTCAATTGCTTCTGCTGGCTGTTCTTTAAGATGTAAATTTTGTCAGAACTGGGAAATATCTCAGTATTCTCCTGAAGAAACAAAAAATATTTATTTGCCTCCTGAAAAAGTAGTTGAATATGCAATAAAAAATAAATGTCCTTCAATTGCATATACCTATTCTGAACCGGTTAATTTTTATGAATATATGTATGATACAGCAAAAATTGCAAAGGAAAAAGGAATAAAAAATATTGTTCATACTGCTGGTTTTATAAATCCTGTTCCGCTTGAAAAATTATGTAAATATCTTGATGCTGTGAATGTTGATTTGAAAGGATTTAATGAAGATTATTATAGAAATGTTTGTGAAGGGCGACTTGATGTTATTCTGAATACATTAAAAATATTAAAGAAAAATAGAATCTGGATTGAGATAACAAATTTAATAATTCCCGGGTATAATGATAATCCAGAAGAGATAAAAAAAATGTGCATATGGATAAAGGAAAACCTTGGAGATAATGTTCCTCTTCATTTTTCAAGATTTTATCCTATGTATTTGATGAAACATGTTCCTTCAACTCCTGTTGAAACACTTGAAATGGCAGTAAAGATTGCTAAAGATTGTGGATTGAAGTATGTCTATATAGGTAATGTTCCTGGTTCAAAATATGAAAATACTTATTGTCCTAAATGTGGGAAGATTTTAATAAAAAGGGTTGGCTTTACTGTTCTGGAAAATAATATAGTTGATGGAAAATGTAAATTCTGTGGAGAAAAAATAGAAGGAGTATGGAAATGAAAAAATTTTTGATTTTATTTTTACTTGTCGCTTCAGTTATTCTCGGTGATTATAGAAAACCCAACTTTGCTGGTTCATTTTATCCTGAAAAAAAAGAAGAATTAAAATCTACCCTTGATAATTTTTTTAAAAATGTGAAATATAAAGAAAAAATTGAAAAAGAAAAGGTAATAGGAGTTATTTCTCCTCATGCTGGATATATCTATTCAGGACAAGTTGCTGCTTATTCTTTTAAATTACTTGAAGGACTGGATATTAAAACTGTTATTTTGATAGGAAGAAGTCATATAGGGCATTTTAAAGGTGCCATAATAGATAATAGAGAAGGATGGGAAACTCCATTAGGTAAAGTAGAAATTGATAAGGGAATTTTTGAGCAACTCTATAAAAAGAAAAATTTCTTTGTAAATAAAACACTTCTTGATAATGAACATTCTCTTGAAGTCCAGATTCCATTTTTGCAGTATATTTTAAAGAACTTTAAAATCTTTCCTATATTACTTGGAGATTCTTCAATAGAAAATATTGAGGATATTTCAAAAGATATATATGAGACAATAAAAGATAGAAAGAACTGGATTATTGTTGCAAGTACAGACCTTTCCCATTATTATCCATATCAAATAGCAAATCAAAAAGATAAACTTCTTCTTGAAACATTAAAAACAAAAAATTTAAATTTGATTTATAAATATCTTCAAGAGGGGAAAATAGAAATGTGTGGAGATGCTGCTGTTTTAACATTACTTAAAATTTCAGAAAAAGTTTCTCTTTATGAAGTGGAAATTTTAAATTATGCAAATTCAGGAGATACAAGTGGAGAAAAAAATAGGGTTGTTGGATATGGTTCAGGAGTAATATTAAAAAAGGATAAAAAAGGAGGGGATATGTTGACAGAAGACCAAAAAAAACTATTATTAAAAATAGCAAGAGAAACACTTGAAAATTATTTATCAGGTAAAAAACTTTCAGAAATTAAAATAGAAGACCCTGTTTTGAATGAAAAAAGAGGTGTTTTTGTGACATTGAAAAAGAAAGGAAATTTAAGAGGATGCATTGGATATATAGAACCGATTAAACCATTATATCTTGCTGTTAGAGAAATGGCAATACATTCAGCAACACAGGACCCGAGATTTGAACCTGTAAGGTACAATGAATTGAAGGATATAGAGATTGAAATTTCTGTTTTGACAGTTCCTAAAAAAGTAAAAAATGCAGATGAAATTGTTCTTGGAAGAGATGGAGTAATAGTTAAAAGAGGATTTAATCAGGGAGTTTTTTTGCCTCAGGTTGCAGAAGAGACAGGTTGGACAAAAGAGGAATTTTTAAGTTATCTATGTTCTCATAAAGCAGGGCTTCCACCTGATGCATGGAAAGACCCAAAAACAGAACTTTATATTTTTCAGGCAGAAGTTTTCAGTGAGAGTGAGTTTAAATAATTTATGAGATTACTTTTGAATTTTTTCATTTCAGGGATTGCATTTGGATGGAGTTTATGTGTTTTAAGTTGTAGCATTTTAATCTTTCCTGCAATTGGAGAGATAAGTTACAACTGGAAACAGGGTTTAAAAAATGGTATTTTATTTGGTCTTGGGAAAACGCTTTCTTTAGGGATTCTTGGAGGTATTATATCCTATTCCCATTTTTTATTTGAGAAATTTTTCACAAATGAGATTACGTCAGTAATTATTGGTTTCCTTTTTATTCTTTATGGTTTATGGTTTTATTTTTTAAATTTATCAAAAGGTTGCCATAAAAATTTTAATGTCAAACTTTCTCCACTTTTTCTTGGACTTATTTATGGTTTTATTCCCTGTGGACCACATATAGGTTTTTTAATTTATCTTTCATATGTTACAAAAGGAATTGTTTTTGGTATTATTTCAGGTGCTATCTTTTCAATAGGAACTTTAATAGGGCCTATTTTAATTTTCAGTTGTTTTTCTCCATATTTCTGGCATAAAATAAATTTCTTTACAAAACACAGGAAATACGGTAAAATATTTGGAGTAGGAGTATTTTTTGTCTGGGGAATAAGTTTAATCAAAAAGGGAATTTATAAATAAAAAATTGACATAATAAAAAAAGGAAGTATAATTATAAACTTATTTTAAAAAGGGCCGCTAGCTCACCAGGCAGAGCACCGCCCTTTTAAGGCGGGGGTAGCAGGTTCGAGTCCTGCGCGGCCTATTACCTTCACCCCCCTCACCCCCTTTCGGAGAGCCTCCTTAAAAGGAGGCTCTCTTTTTATTTCTCAAGGTCAGATTTTCTTTGAACTTCTTTTAAAACTCTTATAACATTGCCCCCAATAATATCCCTTATTTGCTTTTCAGAAAGACCTCTCTGGACAAGTCCAACTGTAAATAATGGCCAGTTGGTCCATGCAAGGCTATTTATTTGTTCTGGTTTCTTCCATTTTTTATGACGATGGTTTGCTTTAGGCCAGTAATTTACCCATCTTGTTCTTTCCTTTTTCAAATATGGAGAGATTTTTTTAAGTTCTTTTTCATAATTAGGAGATTTATATCCAAAATCTGTTCCTATTGCTACATATTTTGAACCAAATTTTTTGACTACATAAACTATATGGTCTAAAAATGCATTTATGTCTCCAGTCCTTCCTAAAAAACCAGGAATACAGCATATTCCTATATATCCACCAGTATCTGCAATTTTTGATATAACTTCATCTTTTTTATTTCTTGGATGTTCCCATAGAGACATACATGCAGAATGACTTGCTACCACAGGCGAAGAGGAAATTTTACATGCATCTATTGCTGTTTTTTGACTGCTATGGGCGACATCTACAATAATTCCTATCCTATTCATTTCTTTAACAACAATTTTCCCAAAATCGCTTAATCCACCATCATTTTCTTCCATACATCCATCTCCTATTAAATTTCTTCTGTTATATGTAAGGTGCATCATACGTATTCCGAGTTGGAAGAAAATTTTTATATATCTAAGTTCATCCTCAACAGAAATAAATTGATTGGTTAAAGGAACTCCATTTGCAGAAAAACATAAACAGAAAGAATTTTCTTTTTTAGCAGTTATTATTTCTTCTGCAGAAACAACTTTTCTTAAATATGGTTTAAGTATATCTGTTGCAAATGTAAACCGGGCAAGCCTTTTAATTATTACATTTGGTAAACTACTTTCCTGTCCTGCATTT
Source organism: uncultured bacterium (assembly GCA_964400565.1). Lineage (GTDB taxonomy): Bacteria > Ratteibacteria > UBA8468 > B48-G9 > JAFGKM01 > JAMWDI01. The sequence goes on from CAYNUP010000171.1 coordinate 7,274, forward strand.
TGCATAATACATGTAACTCCTGAAGTTTTCCATGCTTGAAAATATATCTCTCTTTCTTTTTTATTATAAATATATCCGGTCTGCATCATATCCTCTCTTAAGTCCTCTATTTCTATACCTGAAGCACCTTCCTGTATATTTTTTATCAAAATTTCACTATTTAAAGGAGCAATTGGAGCAAAACCATAGGCGTCACATACAATAGATTCTTTATGTATTTTCAATCCCTTTTCCAGTTCTTTTCTTGAAGGTTTTAAAATATTTATTCCAACTTCCCAAAATTTTTTAATTTCCTTATCCATATAATCCTCCTCTTTAGAAAATTTTATCATACACGCCATTTAAAAAAGAAAATTTTGGAAAGTTTAAAGTTTTTGACATAATATTTTGGAAAGGTTAAATTTAAAAAATATGCGTGAAATATATAAAGTTGTTTTTAAGATAAAAAAAGAAGAATTTGTCCTTTTTATAATTACTTTTTTGTACATTTTTCTGAAGAATCTTTTTTTTGAAAAATTAAGTTCACTTTATTTTTTGATTTTTTTATTTGAAATTTATTTCACAATCTCTATTTATTCCGGGATAAAAAAATGTGTTTATAATGAAGATTTTATTTTATCCTTTATTTTCAAAGATGGTTTATATTACCTTCCTTCAATTTTACTTTACAATCTTTTTATAGGGTTTACAGGTGGAATTATTTATCTGATAGTTTCTGGATTGATCTCTTCAATAAAGACATATTCTATTTTTTCCTTTTTTTTATTTGTTTTAATAATTGTATGGGCATCTTTTCCTTTGTTTTTACTTCTTTTAACTCTTTATACTCCATTTATAGTAATGGCTGATGATGAATTGTTTTTTGACGGAATAAAAAAGAGTTTCATATTTGTGAGGAAAAATCTTGAATATTTAATTCTTTTATTTTTCCCTTTTTTAATTCTTTGGATTTTTTTCTTTACAATTTTTAAAAAATATGATAAAATTTTTATCTTAAAAAATTTTTTGCTTTTTTTAATTGTTTTTTTGGAAATTTTGACAGTTAAATTAATTTTTCTATTATATAAAGGATTGAAAAATGGAAAAAATATTTGAAATAAGATGGCATGGAAGAGGAGGACAGGGAGCAAAAACAGCTGCTTTGCTTTTTGGAGATGCGTGTCTTTCCACAGGTAAATATATTCAAGCATTTCCTGAATATGGACCTGAGAGGATGGGAGCACCTGTTGCTTCATTTAACAGAATAAGTTCTTCTCCTATAAGGATACATTCTGGGATAGAAAATCCTGATGTTGTGGTTGTTCTTGATTTTACCTTAATTGATCAAATTAATGTTTGTGAAGGTCTTTCTGAAAAAGATGGGATTTTACTTGTGAATACTCCTTTATCTCCTGATATGGTGAAGGAAAAGATAGGATTTTCTGGGAGAATTTATACTGTTGATGCTTCAAGGATTGCTATTGAAACGATAGGAAGAGATATTCCAAATACTCCAATGATGGGTGCCCTTGTGAAAGTTACAGGGATTTTAACACTTGAAGAACTTTTACATGATACAAGGAAAAAACTGGAGGTAAAATTTAGGAATAGACCTGAAGTAATAGAAGGTAATTTAAAAGCTATAGAAAGAGCATATAATGAAGTGAAAGGAGATTAAATGGAAAAAAAACTTACATGGAGGGAATTAAAAGTTGGAGATGTTCTTGAAGGAGGGACTTCTTTAAAATTTAAAACAGGAAACTGGAGAAGTAAAAGACCTGTTCACATACCTGAGAAATGTATAAACTGTTTAATATGCTGGATAAGTTGTCCGGATGATGCTGTTATAATTGATAAAGAAAAAGGTAAATTTGTATCTTTTAACTATGATTACTGTAAAGGATGTGGAATATGTGCTTATGAATGTCCGAAAGAAGCAATAGAAATGAAAAGAGAGGTTGAAAAATGAAGAAAAAAATTTATTTGATACTGATATTATTTTTATCTGGATGGATTTTTTCAGGTATTCAGTATATAGTTTTTAAAAATGAAAAGGATAAACTAACACAAGAAATTACAAAAAAAGAAACAGAGTTGATTGCATATAAAAATCTTTTAGAAGATATACAAAAATCTCAAAAAGATATTGATGAGATGGTTAAGGTTTTAAATAATCTAAAACAGAAATTGCAAACAATAGAGGATAAAATAAAAAAAGGGGATACAAATGGGAGTGAAAGTAGCAAAAACAGCCAATGAGGCCTTTGCAGAAGGGATGAGACAGATAAATCCTGATGTAGTTGCTGCATATCCAATAACTCCTGCAACTGAGATTGTTCAAATATTTTCTCAATTTGTTGCTGATGGTCTTGTAAAAACAGAGTATATAGCAGTTGAAAGTGAACATTCTGCAATGAGTGCATGTATTGGAGCAAGTAGCGCAGGAGCAAGGGCAATGACAGGGACATCTTCTCAGGGACTTGCTTTAATGTGGGAGATGCTTTATATTGCTTCCGGTCTTCGTCTTCCTATAATTATGGCAGTTGTAAATAGGGCATTATCTTCTCCGATTAACATTCACTGTGACCATTCTGATACATTTGGAGCAAGGGATTCAGGATGGATTCAGATTTATTCAGAAAATGTTCAGGAAACATATGACAATTTAATTCAGGGAGTTAGAATTGCAGAACATCCAGAAGTAAGATTACCCTGTATGATTATGACTGATGGATTTATTTTAAGTCACTGTCTTGAAACTATGGAAATGCTTTCAGACCAGGAGGTTAGAGAATTTATTGGAGAGCCACCTGAAAGAGAAAATTTAATAAAATCAGCAATAGAAGGTAATTCTATAACTATTGGAGCACTTGATTTACAGGACTATTATTTTGAACATAAAAGACAGCAGGCAGAAGGTATGAAAAATGCATTAAAAGTTATACCTGAAATAGGAAAAGAATTTGGTGATAAGTTTGGAAGATATTATAGTTTTGTTGAAAATTACAAAATTGAAGATGCTGATATTGGAATTGTTGTTATAGGTTCAACAGCAGGAACAGGGAAAGAAGTTGTTGATAGATTGAGAAAAAAAGGGATAAAGGCAGGCCTTTTAAAAATAAGAATTTATAGACCTTTTCCTGTAGAGGATATAAAAAACTCACTTAAAAATTTAAAAGTTGTTGGAATTATGGAAAGAGTTGAAGGAATGAATGCTTTTTGTAGTCCTTTGTATTCTGAAATTTCAGCATGTTTATATGATCTGGAAAAAAGACCAATTTTAACTAATTTTGTTTATGGACTTGGTGGTAGAGATGTTAAAATTGAAGATATTGAATTTATTTTTAAGGATTTATTAGATATTCTTGAAAAAGGTAAAAAAGAATTCACTTTAAAATATATTGGTGTAAGAGAATAAACTTTTGATAACAATAACTTTTGTAAGAAAAGCGGAGGAATAAATGCCAAGTATAAAAGAACTTGCAAAAAGAGAAAGTAGATTTGTTTCAGGACATCGTCTCTGTGCTGGATGTGGAGCTGGAATTGTTATGAGACTTGTATTACTTGCTATTGATAAACCTGTAATTGCTACCTGTTCTACCGGATGTGTTGAAGTGGCTTCTTCTATATTTCCTTATTCTTCATGGAAAATTCCATGGATTCATTCTGCATTTGAAAATTCAGCAGCAACGATAAGTGGGATAGAAGCAGCATATAAAGTTTTTAAAAAGGAAGGTAAGATTGATAAAGATATTTTTTTTGTTGCATTTGGAGGAGATGGTGGAACATATGATATTGGTTTTCAGGCATTAAGTGGTGCTGCTGAAAGAGGGCATAATGTTTTATATGTTTGTTATAATAATGAGGCCTACATGAATACGGGCATCCAAAGGTCTTCTGCTACTCCTAAATACTCTTCAACTACAACATCTCCAAGTGGTAAAGTTATTCCTGGAAAATTACAGTGGCAAAAAAATCTTACTGAAATTATGGTTGCTCACGGTATTCCATATGTTGCGACAGGTATTCCAGGAAGATGGAATGACCTTGTGAGTAAAGTTGAAAAGGCAGTTAAAATAAATGGTTTTAAATTTATTAATATTCTTTCTCCATGTCGTCTTGGATGGCCACATGAACCAGAATTAACAATGGAAATATCAAGAGTTGCAGTTGAAACATGTATCTGGCCTTTATATGAAGTTGTTGAGGGTAAATATAAATTGACATATAAACCGAAGGAGAAAAAACCAGTAGTAGAATGGTTTAAATTGCAGAGAAGATTTGACCATCTTTTAAAACCAGAAAATATTTCTTTACTTGAAGAGATACAGAAAGAAGTTGATAGAAGATGGGAAGATTTGCTTAAAAAATGTGAAAGTTAAATTTTTTAGAAATATTTAAGGACCTTAAAATGAATTCTGTAACAATTGCAGGTTTTGGATTAATTTTGTTTATTCTTTTTTATATCTTTTATGGAAGATACCTTGAGAAACTCTGGAGAATTGATAAGGATAGAAAAACCCCTGCATTCACAAAAGCAGATGGGATTGATTATATTCCTGCAAAACACTGGTTAATTCTTTTTGGGCATCATTTTTCTTCAATTGCAGGTGCTGGTCCAATTTTAGGTCCTGTTATTGCTGTATGTATTTGGGGTTGGGGTCCTGCGTTATTATGGATTGTTCTTGGTTCTATTTTTCTTGGAGGAGTGCATGATTTTTCCTCTCTTGTTTTAAGTGTTAGAAATGAAGGACAGACAGTTGGTGAAATAACAGAAAAAGTTCTTGGTATAAAAAGTAAATTCATTTTCTCTTTATTTTTATGGTTCTCTTTGACTTTAGTAGTTGCTGTATTTTCCGCTGTTACTGCCAAGACATTTATAGAAGAACCACAAATTGTTTTACCTACATTTTTTCTTATAATTGATGCATTAATTTTTGGATTTTTGATTTATAGAAAAAATTTTTCTATTTTTTATGCTACAATTATATGCCTTTTTTTACTCTTTCTGTTTTTCGTTTTAGGAAAAGAATTCCCGATTGTTTTAAATTTAAAAGAGCCACAGAAATTATGGATTCTAATACTTCTAATATATTCTCTTTTTGCAAGTATTCTTCCTGTAAATTTACTTTTACAGCCAAGAGATTACCTTTCCTCATTTATACTTTTTTCAGGCCTTTTAATTGGATATATTGGTCTTTTAACATCTCATCCCCAAATTAATGCACCCTTTTATATTTCATTTTTTCATCAATCAAGTGGTTCTTTATGGCCTATGATGTTTGTTATTATTGCTTGTGGTGCTATAAGTGGATTTCACGGTCTTGTTTCAAGTGGAACAACTTCAAAACAAATTGCAAATGAAAAGGATATAAAAAAGATTGGTTATGGAGGTATGCTTACAGAAGGATTTTTATCAATTCTTGCTTTATTGTGTGTTTCTGCAGGGCTTTTCTGGAAAAGTGAAATACCAAACCTTAATTATCCTGATTTGATGAAAAAAGGTGATTGGATTGGAACTTTTGCAACTGGATATGGACAGATTGTAAAAAGAATATTTGGCCCTGAAATTGGGAAATTATTTGCAATAATTATGATTAACAGTTTTGTTTTAACTACACTTGATACAGCAACAAGAATATCAAGGTATATTACACAGGAATTATTTGGAGAAGCATTCAGAATTAAACCTTTTAAAAATAGATATTCAGCAACAATTCTTGTAATAATTTTTGCTGGGTATCTGGCTTTTGGGAACTGGCAGAAAATATGGCCTGTATTTGGTGCTTCAAATCAACTTGTCGCTGCGATTATTCTATTTTTATGTGGTTTGTATCTTTTAATTAAAAAAAGAAATTCTCTCTCTGCTATAATTCCTGCAATTATAATGTTTTTGACAACAATGACTGCTCTGAAAATTCAAATGTTAAATTTTTATAAACAGAAACAATTTCTTCTTGGGAATATAAGTTTGATTTTGATAATTCTTGCGATTTTTATAGTAAATGAAGGGATAAAAATTCTGTCCCAAGTTATAAGAAAAAGGAGGATGTATGAGGAGATTTGAAAAAGAAAAACTTTCACCAGAAGATATTGAAAAATTTGAAAATTTAAGGAAAGAATGTATAAGAGATATTTTAACGATGACAACACTGGCAAATTCAGGACATCCAGGAGGAGCAATTTCATCTCTTGATATTTACCTTATTGTTTTTTCTTATGCTAATATTTCACCTGAAAAAGTAGATAGTCCTGAAAGGGATAAAATTGTTATAAGTCATGGTCATACTTCAGCAGGAGTTTATTCAGTTCTTGGAAGATTGGGATTTTTTGATATAGATATGGCAATAGCAACTTTTAGAAAAACAGGAAGTATTTTTGAAGGTCATATTGTGAGAAAGGTTCCTGGGATTGAATGGGGAACAGGTAATTTAGGTCAGGGACTTTCTGCTGGATGTGGATTTGCCCTTGCTGATAAATTGCATGGAAGGGATTCTTATACTTTTGTTTTAATGAGTGATGGAGAACAGACAAAAGGACAGGTAGCAGAAGCCAGAAGGTTTGCGATTAAATATGGATTGAATAGATTGAAAGTTGTAATTGATTATAATAAAGTTCAGATAAGCGGCGAGACAGAGAAAGTTATGCCATGTAGAATTAAAGAAAACTATCTTGCTGATGGATGGGGGGTTTTAGAATGTGATGGACACAATTTTTCTGAAATATATGATAGTTTAAAAAAAGCAATAGACATAGATAAACCAACCTGTATAATTGCTCATACTGTGATGTGTAAGGGTATTTGTTTTTTAGAAAATGATTATAGATATCATGGAAAACCGTTGAATGTAGAAGAATATATAAAAGCAATGAAAGAAATTGGTCTTGAACCTGTTTTAGAAAAATATAAAAAATTGAGAGAAAAAGAATGGAATTATCCTGAGAAAAAGTTTTATTTCTTTCCTAAAATAGATAAAGGAAAACCAATAGTTTATGGAAAGGATGAAAAAACGGATAATAGAACTGCATATGGGAAAGCACTTTTAGACCTTGCCAGAATAAATAAAGATAATAAAGAATATCCAATAGTTGTTTTTGACTGTGATTTAGCAACAAGTGTAAAAACAGATTTTTTTGAAAAGGAATTTCCTGAAAGATTCTTTCAGGTAGGGGTTCAGGAACACAATGCAGCAACAATAAGTGGAGCAATTTCAACAGATAAATTTATTGCTTTCTTTTCTGATTTTGGTGTATTTGGAGTTGATGAAACATTTAATCAGCAGCGACTTAATGACCAAAATTTTACAAATCTTAAACTTGTCTGTACCCATCTTGGACTTGATGTTGGAGAGGATGGTAAGACCCATCAGTGTATTGATTATATTGGTGTTATAAGAAACCTTTACGGATTTAAAATCATAATTCCAGCAGACCCAAATCAAACAGATAGAGTTATAAGATATATTATTGATAAAGAAGGTAACTGGTTTGTTGGAATGGGAAGAAGTAAATTACCTGTTATTTTAAAAGAAAATGGCGAGGTATTTTTTGATGAAAACTATAAATTTGAGTATGGTAAGGCAGATTTGATAAGAGAAGGTAAGGATGGATATATTTTAACTTATGGATGTATGGTTTATAGAGCAATTAAGGTATATGAAAAGTTGAAATCAGATGGAATAGATATAGGTATTTTAAATTTTAGTTGTCCAACATTGATTGATGAAGAAAAAATAAAAATTGCAATAAATACAGGACTTTTAATTACATATGAAGACCATCATATAGATACAGGTCTTGCTTCAACAGTAGGTTTATATCTCTCAGAAAAAGATTATAGTGTTAAATTTTTAAGATTTGGAATAAAAAATTATGGTTCATCCGGTAGTCCTGATGAACTATTTAAAAAAGAAAAAATTTCTCCTGAAGATTTAATTTTGAAAATAAAAGATATTTTAAAAAAGTAATTCCTTTCTTTTTAAAAAGGGTTGACAGGAAGATTTTTATAAGGTAAAAAGTTTAATCAGTAGAATAAAAATGGATATAAAACTGGAAACAGAGGCGGATTTAGATTTATTTGGAAATCCTGCAAAAATTAAAGTTGTTGTTAGTGAAGGGAAACTGTCTATTATTCCTGAAAGCGGATTTCAGGAAAAAGTTTCTTTTGAGTTAAAAAGAATAGAAGGTTTTAATATAAGACAGACAGTTGGAAGTGCTTTTTTACAGATTAAAATAGATGGTTATTATATAGATATTGTAAGATTTACAAATTCAAATAGATATAAATTTTCCCGTCTAATAAAACAGTTAGAAAATTTAAAATCAGGACTTCCTGTTTCACAGGAAGCATTAAATCAGCCAAATCCTCTTTTATGCGAAAAGTGTGGATTTCCTTTACAAACAGAAGAGTCACAATGTCCTAACTGTTTGAAACAAGGAGCAATTTTGTCAAGAGTTTTTTCTCTCCTTTCAGACCATATGGGATGGATTTTTATAATATTTTTTCTCATGGTTATTGGAGTTGGTTTAAGTTTAGTTCCTCCAAGAATTACAAAAATTCTTGTTGATGAAGTTTTGACAACTAAAAGACATATTGATTGGCTTCCTTATCTTGTAATGATTTTAATAGGTGCTGAATTTTTCCGTGTGCAAATAAATATGCTTGTAGGAACAATTTCCACATCTGTGGGAACACTCATTACAAATAGTTTAAGGAAGAAATTATTTAAAAAATTGGAAGAATTATCTTTAAATTATTATGATGTAAATTCTATAGGGACAATTATGACAAGGTTTTCATCAGATGTAGAAGCATTTCATGGATTTGTTACACAAGCAGGACATGGATTCCTTCTCAATATATTCACAATTGCAGGGATTGGAATTATGCTTTTCTCTATTAACTGGCTTCTTGCTCTTTATGTTATGATACCGATACCCCTTGTTGTTTTTGGGACATTATTTTTCTGGAGAGGAATTTATCCTAAAAATTTTAAAGTTTGGGATAGTCAGGCAAAACTTTCCTCTTTTTTGAACAATGTTCTTTCGGGAATAAAAACAGTTAAGGCATTTTCTCAGGAAGAGAAAGAGTTTGAAAGATTTGTGTTTTATGCTGATAAACTGAAAGATGCAGTAAGAAATGTAAATATGAATATAGCAGTTTTTAATCCACTTATGAGTTTTCTTTTTGGTTTAGGAGGTTTAATTGTATGGTATGCTGGAGGTAAAAATGTCCTTGAAGGAAAATTAACTCTTGGTGAACTTATGGCATTTTTAAGTTATATTGGAATGTTTTATACTCCTTTAACCAATCTTACTCTTTTGTCAACATGGTTCAGTAATTTTACTACAGCAAGTCACAGGATTTTTGAAATTCTGGATGCAGAACCACAGGTGAGAGAACCAAAAAAATTTGTTAAACTTACAAAGATAGTAGGAGAAATAGAATTTAAAAATGTAACTTTTGGATACGACCCCTATCAACCTGTTTTAAAAAATGTAAGTTTTAAAATTGAACCAGGGGAAGTTGTTGGTATTGTCGGTAAAAGTGGTAGTGGAAAAACAACGATTATCAATCTATTATGTAAATTCTATGAAGTTCAAAGTGGAGAAATACTTATAGATGGGAAAAACATAAAGGAAATCCCTTCGTCTGAATTGAGAAAACATATTGGACTTGTTCTTCAAGAACCATTTCTTTTCAGAGGTACAATCGCTGAAAATATTTCTTATGGAAAACCAGATGCAACTTTTGAAGAGATAATTTATGCAGCAAAAGTTGCTAATGCCCATGATTTTATTATGAAACTTCCAAATGGATATGATACATTACTTGGAGAAAGGGGAGCTGGACTTTCAGGAGGGGAAAAACAGAGAATAACTATAGCAAGAGCAATTTTATGCAATCCTGCAATTTTAATTCTTGATGAAGCAACTTCTTCTGTTGATACAGAATCAGAGAAGAAAATTCAGGATGCATTATCCATTCTCTGGAAGGAGAGAACCACGATTGTGGTTGCACATAGACTTTCAACATTGAAAAATGCAGATAAAATACTTGTTGTTGATAATGGAAGAATAGTTGAATCAGGAACACATAGAGAATTAATGGAGAAAGAAGGAATTTATTATAACCTTATTATGATGCAAATGCAACTTGCAAATATTGATGAGGCATTGATAAAATGAATGACAAAATTGAATATCTTACACCAGAAAATATAAAAATTATAGAAGGTAGATTTGATACAATAGATATTCTTTCACTTAAAACCGGTTCTATTTATAAAGGTGTTTTTGCGGTATCCTGTTTTCCTATTAAAGCACCCTATAAATTTATATCTTTGTTCTATCAGAAAGAGAATGGAGAAATAGAAGAAATCGGTATAATTAAAGATGTCTCGGTTTTTTCAGAGGAAGAGAAAAAATTGATATTAAGTACATTAAACAAACATTATTTTTCATATGAGATAACCAAAATAATTGATATAAAATGGAAGTTTGGATTTCTTTTTTTTGATGTAGAAACAGACAAGGGTAAAAAACAGTTTTATCTTAGATGGGAAAGAAGTAAAGCAGTTGACCTTGGGGAAAAGGGAAAAATTTTAATTGACATTTTTGAAGATAGATATGTTATAACAGATATTGATAAATTGAGTCCTATGGAAAAAACTTTATTCACAAGATTTATTTACTGGTAGAATTCTATTGAGAAAATATAGGGGAGAAAAAAATGAAAACCCATACTGAATATTTATGGTTCTGTACTGAAAAAAGGATTCAATTTATAAATATAACAGATAAAGTTGAAGGAGCAGTTAAAAAGAGTGGAGTGAAGGAGGGACTTTGTCTTGTAAATGCAATGCATATAACAGCAAGCGTATTTATAAATGACGATGAAAAAGGACTTCACTCTGATTTTATTGAATTTCTTGAAAAACTTGCTCCTTACAGCTCTTCACAATACAAACATAATTTAACAGGCGAGGATAACGCAGATAGTCATTTAAAGAGAACAATAATGGGAAGAGAAGTAGTTGTTGCAATAACAAATGGGAAACTTGATTTAGGGCCATGGGAACAGATTTTTTATGGAGAATTTGACGGTCAAAGAAGAAAAAGAGTTCTAATAAAAATAATCGGTGAATAAAATGGAAGATAAATTGGGTCCATACAAAATTAATGA
>CAYNUP010000172.1:0-9639 GCA_964400565.1 uncultured bacterium
TCTGAATTATCCTTTACCACTCAATCTCCTTTTCAAATTTTGAATTTAAAGAATCAAGATAATTCTGAAGTATAATCTGGGCTGACAATTTATCTATATATTTTTTTCTTTTTTTTCTGCTTAAATCAGCAGAAAGTAAAAACTTCTCAGCCATAGATGTTGTAAGTCTTTCATCCCATGGAATAAACTCAACATCTTTAATCTCTTTCTTTAACTTTGTTATAAATGCCATTGTCTTTTCTGTCTGAATACTAAATGAACCATCCATTTTTAAAGGAAGTCCATAAACAATCTTTCTTATGTTATATTTTTCAACAATTCCTTTTATTTCTTTAACAATGTTCTCATCCATTTTGATACTTCCAAGTCCTTTTGCAAAAATATTTTCTTCATCACTTATAGCAATCCCTACATTTTTATCTCCAAAATCAATACACAATATTCTCATTTTTTTCAATTTTATATATTATATCAATTGCCTTTTTAACCTCTTTAACATCATGGACTCTAAAAATACTTGCTCCTTTTAAATAAGCATAAACATTTGTTGCAATTGTTGGCTCTAATCTTTCTTCTACCTCCAGATTTAAAAGTTTTCCAATAAATGACTTTCTGCTTGTTCCTATTAAAATTGGTCTTTTAAATCTTTTAAATTCATCAAGTTTTTTCAAAATTTCTATATTATCAATAACTCTCTTACCAAATCCAATCCCAGGGTCAATAACAACTCTTTCAATATCTACCCCACTCTCTTTTAAAATTTTAATTTTTTCATTAAAAAATTCGCATATTTCTTCAATCACATTCTCATAATAAGGGTTTATCTGCATATTTTCAGGAGTTCCTTTCATATGCATTAAAACATATCCACAATCTGAATTTTTAATAACATCAAGCAATTTTTTATCAATTGAAAAAGCAGAAATATCATTTATGATTTTTGCACCATTTTCTATTGCCTTTTCCGCCACTTTACTCCTGTAGGTATCACATGAAACAGGAATTTTTAGTTCTTTACTTAAAATTTCAATTATAGGTATAACTCTTCCCATCTCTTCCTTTTCACTCACTTGAATACTTCCAGGTCTTGTTGATTGTCCTCCAATATCTATTATATCTGCTCCCTCTTTTTCAATCTCAAATCCTCTTTCAATTGCCTTATCTAAATTAAAATACTTTCCCCCATCATAAAAAGAATCAGGCGTAATATTGAGTATGCCCATTATCAACGGTTTTTTTAGATCAAGTATTAATCCTTTTATCTTCCAGTTCATTGATTTTTAAGAAGGGTTTTCCTGTAATCCTCTGCTTCAAGATTTTCTATTTGTTTTATTTCTTTTTTTGTAAAATATCTGATTTTTCCAGAAAGAATTCCAACAAAAATAGATTTAGCCGATTCTTCCACAATTAAACTTCTTGTATATGCTTCTTTTAATGATTGACCAACAGCAACAACTCCATGATTTTTTAACAGAACAACATTTCCTTTTTTTATTTCTTTAACAACTGCTTTTCTTATTTCTTCACCTGCTGGAGGTACATACTCAATTATAGGGATACTTTTTCCAAGTATTGCAACAAACTCAGGGGAAAATGGTTTAAATTTAACTCCTGCAGAAATCAATCCAACGGTTATTGGAGGATGTGTATGAAAAACTGCTTTAATATCCTCCCTTTCCATATATATTCCAAGATGCATAGAAATCTCACATGTAGGTCTTAAATTACCAATAATTTCTCCTGTTTTCAAATTTACTTTTACCCATTCTTCTTCTTTTATCTCATCAAGAAAAAATCCACTTGGTGATAAATAAACAAAATCTCCTTCTCTTGCACTGATATTACCACCAGGTCCTGCAACAAGTCCCTTTTCAACAATCTTTTTCCCATATTCACTCAACTTTTTTCTTATTTCTTCCATTTTTCAACTCTTTTTCAATTTAAAAAACTTTCTTTTACCTATTTTAACAATAGTTCCATCTTTTACTTTTATCTTTTTGTAAGGGTCTATAACAGTTTCTCCATCAATTTTAACTCCTTTTTGACTTATCAATCTTCTTCCCTCTGATTTTGAACTTACCATCCCTGTTTTTGATATCAATTCAAGAACTTCAATTTCATCTGACCCAAAAATATCACAATTTACTTCCACTTCTGGAATTTCTGCTGGTATTTCCTTTTCTTTAAATATTCTATCAAATTCCTTTTCTGCATTTTCTGCTTCTTTTTGAGAGAAAAATATTTTTACAATTTCTTTTGCTAAAAATGCCTTTGCATCTCTTGGATTTTCTTTTATTAAATTTTTATAAATTAAAGGTTTAATATCTGTTAAAAGAGAAAAATAATCTTCCATTATAGTATCAGGGATTGACATAATTTTCCCGAACATATCAAATGGAGTTGTATTTATCGGGATATGATTTTTATAAGTTTTACTCATTTTAAGTTTCCCATCTGTTCCAATAAGTATTGGCATCGTTATAACAACCTGTTTTTCCTGCCCTAAACTTGATTGAATTGTTCTTCCTGCAAGTAGATTAAATTTCTGTTCAGTTGCTCCAATTTCAATATCAGCAGATAAAACATAAGAATCATATCCCTGTAAAAGTGGATATAAAAATTCATGTAAAAAAATAGGTTTTTTCTCTCTATATCTCTCAGAAAAGTCCTCTCTTTCAAGAATTTGTGCAACTGTGAAGATTGACGCAAGTTTTATCAATTCTTCAAGATTTAATTTTGATAACCATTCTGAATTATAAACAAACTCTGTTTTTTCAATATCAAGAATTTTACTAACTTGCTCTTTATAGTTTGAGAGGTTTTCCTTTATTTCTTCAGGAGATAATATTGGTCTTGTTTCTTTCCTTCCAGTAGGGTCTCCTATTCTTGCTGTAAAATCTCCTATAAGAAAAATAATTTTGTGTCCAAGCATCTGAAAATCATGCAATTTCTTTATTGGAACTGTATGTCCTAAGTGAATTTCCGGTGCTGTAGGGTCTATCCCATATTTTACTTTCAAAGGCTCATTTTTACTTAATGCCTTCCTTAACTTTTCTCTTAACTCATTCTCTTCAATAATCTCAACTGTATTTTTTTTTATAATTTCTATCTGTCTTTCAATTTCTCTTTCCATAATTATTAAAGTTTACTAAACAAAACCCCTTCAGTCAAGAAGACGAATTGTGCAAAAACTTGATTTTTAGAATTAAAAAATAGTAAAATAAAGAAAAAGGAGGTAAAAGTTATGAAAAGTAAAATAATGGGTGGGCTGGCAATAGTTTTATTTGTCAGTTGCGCTGTTGTTAATGTATATGTTACATTTCCAGAAGAAAAAGTAAAAAAAGCAGCAGAAGAACTTCTTGCTCCTCCAAAAACACAGGAAAAAGAAAGTTTCTTAAATAATATATTTACAAAAAACTTATATGCTCAAGAAATAACTGTAACAAGGGATTTAAAAACAGATTCTCCAAAGATAAGAGAAGCAAAAACAAATATGGATTCATGGAGAGATAAACTTGATGAATTTAAAAAAGCAGGATATATAGGAGAAACAAACAATTTCAAAGTTGTGATTAAAGAATTACCAAAAGACAAAAATGTTGCAGAAGAAGTTAAAAAAATTGTTGATGATGAAAACAAACAGAGAGAAATAATTATAAAAGAACTTTTAAGAATAAATAATGCTGCACCTACAGAAGAAGAAAAATTCAGAAAAATTTTTGCTGAAACATCTCAAAAATATTCTCCTTCAAATACATGGATACAACTTCCGGATAATACATGGATAAGAAAAAAATAAAAAAACAATTATTGACAGGTTGTGAAGCAGCAGGAGAAGCAGCAATTCATGCAGGGTGTAAATTTTATGCTGGATATCCAATAACTCCACAGAATAGATTTCCTGAGTATATGAGTAAAAGGATGCCTGAATCCGGAGGTGTTTTTATTCAAGCAGAAAGTGAAGTTTCAGCAATAAATATGGTTTTTGGTGCTTCTGTGTGTGGTTTTAGAGCATTAACATCTTCGTCTTCTCCTGGTATTTCATTAAAACAGGAAGGAATTTCATATCTTGCTGGATGTGAATTACCAGCAGTGATTATAAACATGAATAGAGGTGGCCCTGGTCTTGGAGATGTTACTCCATCTCAAAGCGATTATTTTCAGGCAACAAGAGGAGGAGGACATGGAGATTACAGAACAATTGTATATGCTCCATGGGATGTTCAGGAAATTTATGACCTAACATATATTGCTTTTGACATTGCAGATAAATATAGAAATCCAGTTTTAATTCTTGCAGATGGGATGATTGCCCAGATTATAGAATCTGTAAAATTTAAAAAAGAAAAGAAAAAATTGCCAGAGAAAAAATGGGCTTTAACAGGATGTAAGGGAAGAAAACCGAATTCAATAAAATCGTTATTTTTAACACCTGGAGTTCTTGAAAAACATAACTGGAAACTTTATAAAAAATATAAAAAGATTGAAGAAAAAGAGGTCAGATATAAAACTTATTTCTGTGAAGATATTGAAAGTATTCTTGTAAGTTTTGGAACATGTGCAAGGATATGCTATGAAAGTGTAAAAATTGCAAGAGAAAATGGAATTAAAATAGGGCTTTTCAGACCCATAACTTTATGGCCATTTCCTTATAATGAACTTGAAAAAATGATTGAAAGAGTTAAAAAAATATATGTTGTTGAAATGAATCTCGGACAGATGATAGAAGATGTTAAAATTGCAAACAAAAAAAATTTACCAATTTATTTTTATGGAAGACCAGGAGGAGGGGTCCCAACTCCTGAAGAAATATATAATTTTTTGATTAAAAATGGAAGTAATTTATAAAAAACCTGAAAGTTTAAAGGAGGAAGTAACTACATACTGTCCTGGATGTGGACATGGAATAATACATAAACTTATTGCTGAAATAATTGATGAACTTGATATAAGGGAAAAAACAATAGGTATTGCACCTGTAGGATGTGCAGTCCTTGCTTATAATTTTTTTAATTTTGATGTAACAGAATCAGCCCATGGAAGAGCACCAGCAGTTGCAACAGCAATAAAAAGATTGTTACCTGATAGAGTTGTATTTACATATCAGGGAGATGGGGACCTTGCAGCCATAGGGACCGCCGAAATAATTCATGCAGCAGCAAGAGGAGAAAACATAACAGTTATTTTTGTTAATAATGCTGTTTATGGAATGACAAAAGGACAAATGGCACCAACAACTTTGCCTGAACAGAAAACAACGACAACAATTTATGGAAGAAAAGTTAATTATCATGGATATCCTTTAAAAGTATGTGAATTACTATCCCAGATTGATGGAGTATATTATCTTGAAAGAGTGAGTATAGATTCGGTTCCAAATATTATAAAAACAAAAGCAGCAATTAAAAAAGGTTTTTTATATCAAATTGAAAACAAGGGATTTTCTTTAATAGAAATTCTCTCAACTTGTCCTGTAAACTGGAAAATGTCGCCCAAACAAGCATTAAACTGGATAAAGGAAGTGATGAGCAAATATTTTGTACCTGGAGTTTACAAAGATAAAGGAGGGCAAAATGGCTGAATGTTTAAATCTTGAAAGAAATTTAAAAAATTGTGGTTGTTCTTATAAAAGTTGTTCAAAAAGAGGTATCTGCTGTGAATGTTTAAGTTCTCACTGGTCGAGAAAGGAATTACCAGGATGTTTATTCCCTCCTGATGCAGAAAAAACATATAACAGGTCTCTTGAATATTTTATAAAAGTATGGAGTGAAAAACTTAATTTGAAATAATAACTCACTTCATATTTTTAAAAATGGCATATGTTTATTTTTTACCTTTTGAAAAGTTTGATAGAATTGAAGAATTCTTCAATGGATTAAATCTATTTGATATTTTTAGGTCAGGAGAAAAAGTTGGTTTAAAAATACATTTTGGAAATTCAAAACATAAAAATCAAATTCCTCCTTTTTATATTATTCCTATCAGGAATAAACTTAAAGAAAAGAATATTTTTCAAGTTTTAACTGATACAAATGTTTTATATAAAGGAGAAAGAGATGATACTTTTTCACATCTTGAAGTTGCTTATAATAATGGATTTGGAGAACTTGGAATTCCCATATTAATTGCTGGTGGTTTTAATGGTGATTATGAATTTGAAATAGAAATAGAAGGGAAACACTTCAAAAAACTTTATTTTGCAAAGGAATACAAAGAATTTGATGGGATGATTGCTATAAGTCATTTTAAAGGACATATGTTATCAGGAATTGGTGGAACAATAAAAAATATGGGAATGGGTTGTGCTTCAAGAAAGGGGAAATTTCATCTTCATTCAAATATAACTCCTGTTTTTAACTCTTCTTTATGTAAAGGATGTGGTAAATGTGAAAGAGAATGTTTGTTTAATGCAATTTATATGAAGGATAAGAAAGCATTTGTAAATAAAGAAAAATGTAAGGGATGTGCATGGTGTATACATGTTTGTCCATATGGTGCAATAAGTATTCCATGGTCAAGTGTATCTCCTACTCAATTTCAGGAAAGATTAGTTGAATATGCTTATGGAATAATAAAACATTACAAAAATAAATTTCTGGCGGTAAACTTTATAATAAATATTACATCTGATTGTGATTGTGTATCAAATCCAGGAAAAAAATTATCAAAAGATGTAGGAGTATGTGTTTCAGATGACCCTGTTAGTATTGATAAGTGTTCTGCTGATTTGATAAAAGAAGTAAATGGATATGATGTATTTTTAAAATTCAGGGATATAGATTATACTCACCAATTCTATTATGCTGAAAAACTTGGACTTGGTTCCACTGAATATAAACTTATAACTTTCTGATTAAATTAAAAATGAAAAAATGTGATGTTATAGTTATTGGTGGAGGTCATTCAGGAATAGAAAGTTGTATGGCATGTAAAAAAATGGGAATGGATGTTTTACTTATAACATTTGAAAAGGAAAAAATTGGATATATGTCCTGTAATCCTGCCATTGGTGGAGTTGGGAAAGGTCAGATTGTTAAAGAAATTGATGCTCTTGGAGGTGAAATGGCAAAGGCAACAGACAAAATGGGTATTCAATTCAGAATTTTAAACAGTTCAAAAGGTCCTGCTGTATGGTCAAGCAGAGCACAGGTTGATAGAGAAAAATATAATGAGTATATGAAAAACTTAATTGAAGAAAATGTTGATATTTTTGAAGGAGAGGTTACAGATTTAATTATTGAAAATGGAATTATAAAAGGGGTTGAAATAAATGAAGAGGAGATAATATATTCAAAATGTGTAATACTTTCTCCAGGAACATTTTTAAATGGAGTTATCCATATTGGATTTGAAAGTTTTCCAGCAGGAAGGATTGAAGATAGAAAAGCAAGTCAGAAACTTTCAAAAAAACTTAAAGAACTTGGATTTGAAATTTTAAGATTTAAAACAGGAACATGTGCCCGGCTTGATGGAGATACTATAAATTTTTCAGTTCTTACCCCTCAATTCGGTGATAACCCTCCAAGACCTTTTTCATTCTCAACAGATAAAATTGAAATTGAGCAACTACCATGTTATATAACATATACAAATGAAAAAACACACAATATTATAAGAAAAAATCTAAATAGATCCCCTTTATTTACAGGAAAAATTAAAGGAACAGGTGTAAGATACTGTCCTTCAATTGAAGATAAAGTTGTAAAATTCCCCCATCACCCAAGACACCATGTTTTTCTTGAACCAGAAGGAAAAGATGTAAGAATTTATTATCCAAATGGTATATCAACAAGTTTGCCAATTGATGTTCAGGATGAATTTATACATACAATGAAAGGACTTGAAAATGTAAAAATTTTAAGATATGGATATGGAATTGAGCATGATGTTGTCAATCCATTACAGATTTATCCAACACTTGAAACAAAAATTATTGGAAATTTATTTCTTGCTGGACAGATAAATGGAACCACTGGATATGAAGAAGCAGCATGTCAGGGATTAATTGCAGGAATAAATGCCTCTTTAAAAATAAAGAACAAACCTCCTTTAATTCTTGATAGAACAACAAGTTATATAGGTGTTCTTATAGACGATTTAACAACAAAAGGAACAAATGAGCCATATAGAATGTTTACTTCAAGGGTTGAATATAGATTATTGATAAGAGAAGATAATGCTGATATAAGATTGAGAGAAATAGGATATAAACTTGGACTCGTAAGTAAAGAAGAATGGGAAAAAACAAAACAGAAGATTGAAAATATTGAAAAACTTAAAAATCTTTTAAAAACAAAAAAAATATCAATTGATGGGAAAAAAGTATCTCTTTTTGAATATATAAGAAGACCTGGAATTAAAATTGAAGATTTTGAATTTAAAAATGAATTTGATAGAAATGCACTTTTTACTTGTGAAGTTGAAATTAAATATGCTCCTTATATTGAAAGAAACTTAAAAGAGATAGAGGAATTTAAAAACCTTGAAAGAATAAAAATACCCCCTTCTTTTGATTATAATAAAATACCGGGCCTCTCACTTGAAATAAAGGAAAAATTATCAAAATTCAAACCACTTAATCTTGGTCAGGCAAGCAGAATACCTGGTATAACTCCTTCTGCAATCTCAATTCTTCTCATCTACATTAAAAAACATTTTTCTTAAATTTTATTTTTTTCTTGCAAAATAAAACTATTCCACCAAAAAGTAAAACATATGGCAAAATACCATTTAAAACAAAATAAACGAAAATTATTACAGGAATAAGAATAATCCGAAGAAAAATTCTAAATATTATATTTTTCTCTACAAATTTTGCGATATTCGGACTATATTTATAATAACATTTAACAAAGATTTTTCCAGGTTTATTTGTAAGTAAATACCTGTCTCTGAATTCCCTTAAAATTTTCACATATTTATTTAATGGAGAACCAAAGGCAGCAGTAGCAATAAAACATCCACCTCCACCACCTCCTCCTGATGGTGTAGTAATACCTTCACCAGTAAGATTAACTTGAATTTCCTGACTATCTTGTCCATAAGTAAGTTTTAATATAGCATTTTTTACTCCTGAACTTGTTGGTTTAAATGTAATGGTTATATTTGTTGATTGTCCCGGTTCTAAGGTAAATTGAGTGTTTGGTGTTATTGTGAATTGGTTTGCATTTGTTCCTTCAATTGTAGGTGTAACTGTAACCTGTAAAGACCCATTATTTATAACCTGTATTATTTCAGTTTTCTCATCATTGACTTCTACCTTACCAAAATCAACAGAATTTTTATCAACTTCTATTGAATATCCCAACTTCTTAACACAAATTAAATCTCCTTCAATAGGTGCTCCTTTAACAGATATATAAACACTATCAAGTCCACCTATTGCAACATCAACAACTTCAACTTCACAATTTTTTTCTATCTTTGCTTTGTATGTCTTTCCTCTTGCATTTTCCGTAAATTTTACAAGAACTCTCATTTCAAGTATTCCGGTACCATTATGATATGAATAAAAGTTTAGTCCATTAGGAAAAATAAATTTCCACTTATTATCGTTTGGTTCAAATAAAAACTGTCCAATGTCAATCCAATTTGATGTAGCAGGGTCTTTTTTCTGAATTTTAATCCACTCTTCAAAAC
>CAYNUP010000173.1:0-2027 GCA_964400565.1 uncultured bacterium
ATTTATTAAGTTTGTTTCAAATAAACAATTTCTACCGGATAGCTACACATCTTTTAAGAATAAAATTGGATTGACTGTAGGAGATGAATTTATAAGCGAAAATAAAGATGTTGTGCTTTCCTGGCCATACAAGGATTGCGTTTTAGAAGGTGGAATGACTAAAGAAGACCAAAAACGTGATGAAATTTTTTGGAATGAAACTTTAGCGCCAGATGAAATCAGCCGATTGCTTGACCCGAAAGTATTTACTAATGCCAAAAGGATTGATAAAAACGGGGAACACGAATTTGATGGGTTTAGGATTGATGAAAAAGGAGATATTAAAGACAATCTTATTATTAAAGGCAATAATCTTTTAGTCCTCCATTCTCTTAAAAAACGTTTCGCCGGAAAAGTAAAACTGATTTATATTGACCCGCCGTATAATCGGGAAGCGGATACATTTTACAATGATAGTTTTAAACATTCATCTTGGTTGACTTTTATGAAAAACCGCTTAGAAGTAGCGAGAGATTTATTAAGAGAAGATGGAGTGATATTTGTTCAGTGCGATGATAGTGAATATCCTTATTTAAAAGTATTGATGGACGAAATTAAGGGATTAGAATATGAACTAACTTATTATGTTCAGGTTAGATATGCCCAGAAAACATTGGTGGAAATTAGCAACTATCAGAAATTAATTGAGCAGGTATTATGCTATAAAAAGTCTAATTTTGTTCCAAATAGGCCTAGAGGTGAATATAAATTAGATAAGTTTTGTTGGGAAATTGTTGAACTAAAAAGAGGAAAAACAGAAGAAATTGGGGGACGGAAAGTAGAAATATTTAAACCGGGCCAGTATGAAATTAAAAAAGTAAAACCACATCTTGAGGCATTAAAAGAAACTTGGGCATCAGGACATTTATTAAGGACTACCGCTAAATTTTTTGCTCAATATTTAGTGCCAAGAAAAAATAAAGATGGGTTAGGTGTTTTATATAAAGTGTATGGCATTGGAGAAGACGGATTAGGATATAGATATTTTACTGGTCCTCAAAGAGAAAACGCTACAAAAGGAAAATATTATTCTGGTATTCCTCTTGAGCAAAAAGAGAAAATAAAAAAAGGAGATTTATCAAAAGATTTAGTAATCAATAACTTCTATGATATGGCAGATGCTTATGGTAATTGTAGACTTGAAGGTGGTGTTGAATTGAGAAGTGGTAAGAAACCGGAAATAT
This sequence comes from uncultured bacterium, assembly GCA_964400565.1. Taxonomy (GTDB): domain Bacteria; phylum Ratteibacteria; class UBA8468; order B48-G9; family JAFGKM01; genus JAMWDI01. Next base: position 1,224 of record CAYNUP010000173.1, read on the forward strand.
GGATAAAAACACTAATGGAAATAGGATCTAAAGAAGGAGATTTAGTTTTGGATTTCTTTATGGGCACAGGAACTACTTGTGCAGTTGCTCATAAAATAGGTAGGCAATATATAGGAGTTGAACAACTTGATTATGGCGAAAATAGTGCAGTAGTGAGGTTGAAAAATGTTATCAATGGCGACCAGACCGGTATTTCAAAATCTGTCGGCTGGCAAGGTGGTGGTGATTTTGTCTATTTAGAACTAATGAAATGGAATGAAAATTTTGTTGAGAAGATAAAGAAAGCAACAACAAAAGAAGAACTAAAAAATTTATGGGAAACAATGAAAGAAAAAGCATTTTTGAGTTATAAAGTTGATGTAAAAGCAATAGATGAAAACGCAAAGGATTTTGAAGATTTATCCATTGAGGACCAAAAAAAATTTTTGTTTGAGTGTTTAGATAAAAACCATCTTTATGTCAATTACAGCGAAATTGATGACGAGGAGTATGGGGTGAGTGAGGAGGATAAAAAGTTAAATAGGAGGTTTTATAAAAGCTGAAATTATGATTAGAAGAATTGAAAAAATTAAAAAAATAGCGATTTTCAGGGATTTTAATTGGGATTCACAGGCTCCAAATTTTAAAAAATATAATGCGATTTATGGTTGGAATGGGACTGGGAAAACTACAATTACAAGGCTTTTTTCTGTTTTTGAAAAATGTGAATTAGGAAATCTTGAATTAGAGGACGATTCAAATTGTATTATCGAGACAGATAATGGTAAATTAAAGTTGTCAAAAAATAGCTCTATTGAAGATTTA
>CAYNUP010000174.1:0-9144 GCA_964400565.1 uncultured bacterium
GTACGTGAGCTGGGTTCAGAACGTCGTGAGACAGTTCGGTCTCTATCTGCCACAGGCGTAGGAGACTTGAAGGGGAGCTGGCCCTAGTACGAGAGGACCGGGCTGGGCGGACCTCTGGTGTACCAGTTATTCCGCCAGGAGTAATCGCTGGGTAGCCATGTCCGTAAGCGATAACCGCTGAAAGCATCTAAGCGGGAAGCGCGCCCCAAGATAAGGTCTCCCTCCATCTGCCTTGTGCGGATGGATAAGGTCCCAGGTAGACTACCTGGTTGATAGGCCCTGCGTGTAAGACCCGTAAGGGTCTAAGCGGAAGGGTACTAATAGACCGAACGGCTTGACCATAAATTCAAACTTTCAAAGAACTTTTCCTTTCAATTTGTCTAAACTATTTATTATTTCTCTTCTGTCTAAAAATTAGAAATAAGGAAAACCGGGAGAATCTGAAAGGAAACAATGATTTTTTAGGATTGAATATGAACTTTAAAAATTTTTAATGTATTAATCTTCCTTTTCACCAAATGGGTCAACATGAACAGATACTTCACTATTTTCTATCTCTTCTTTCAATTTATTCTGAATAAAAAGTGCTATATCATGTGCTTGCTTCAAACTTAAATCTTTTTTAACTTCAATATGCAAAGATATAATTTTTTTATTTCCATAATCATGAACTCTTATGTCATGAGAACTTAAAACATTTGTAGTTGAAGAGATCACTTTTTCTATCTTTTCAATTATATCTTTTTTAGGCGCTTCTCCAATAAGAAAACTTGAGGTATTTTTAATCAGATCAACTCCAATCCATAAAAGGAAACAAACCACAAAAATACCAATTATTCCATCAAGATAATAAACTCCAAATTTCATAAATATAAGCCCTATGCCAACAACAAAAGAAGCAATACTATCCAATCTATGATGCCATCCATCCGCTATAAGCATTTCTGAATTTATTTTTTTACCAAGATAAAAAGAAAATCTCGTCATCCATTCTTTAAAAATACTTGAAAGAAACATAAAAATAATTATAAAAAAACCTATCTGAACTTTCTGGGGATGAATAATTCTTGAAATAGAGATTTTACCCAATTCAATACTTGCTCCAATTAACAAAAACGCGATAATTAAGGTTGCAATTTTTTCAATTCTTCCATGACCAAATGGATGTTTTTTATCAGCCGGTTTTGAACTCAGTTTAAATCCAATTATAACAACTGAAGAAGTTAAAACATCGGATAGAGAATGGAATGATTCTGAGATTAAAGAGATGCTATTTAAAATAATTCCGAATAAAAACTTTACAATAAATAAAAAAAAATTACCAGTGATACTTACCCATCCTTCAATATAACCAAAGAATTCTCTTGGGACTTCTTTCCCTCTCAATAGTTTATTTAAAATGTTTTCGTTTAGATTCATTTTTAAAAATTGTTATGAAAATAAAATTTCTTTTGCAGTTTCTATCCCTTTTCCAATGTTTACTTTATATCCAGATTTTTCAAGTCCAATTCCAAGAGCAGTTATAGCAGTTAAGACATCAAATTCATCCTGCCACCCAAGATGTGAAATTCTTACAATTTTCCCTTTAAGTTTATCCTGCCCACCAGCAATTGAAATTCCGTAACTTTTTCTTATAAATTTTATAATTTGCTCTCCATCTATCCCTTCAGGTAATAAAACTCCAGTAACTGCATCAGAAGGAGAAGAAGAAAGAAGAGAAAGTCCCATTGCAGAAATTGCTTTTCTTGTCGCTTCTGCCCTTTTTCTATGCTCTTCCCATATTTTTTCAAGTGTATATTCTTTTATTATCTTTATTGTTTTATTCAGACCAACAATAAGAGAAACTGGAATTGTAAAAGGAAAATCAAATTTTTCAAGTGTTTTTTTATATTTTTTCAAATCAAAATAATATTTTGGTAGGTCTGAATTTATTGTTTTATTCCATGCTTTTTCACTTAAGGATATAAATGCAAGTCCTGGTGGAAGCATAAATGCTTTTTGAGAGCCAGTAATCAAACAATCTATTTTCCAATCATCCATATAACATGGAATTGCTCCAAGAGAACTTATAGCATCAACAACAAGAACCATATCATCATATTTTGAAATAATTTCTCCATATCCTTTTACATCAAAATGAGTTGTTGTTGATGTCTCACACAAATTTACAAAAACTCCTTTTGCATCTTTATTTTCTTCAATTATTTTTTCAAGTTCTTCTTTTTTAAGAGTTTTGCCCCATTCCACCTTGATATCAAAAACATTAAGTCCATATGCTTTCCCTATTTCAACAAACCTTTCTCCAAATTTTCCTCCATTTATTACTATTATTTTTTCACCTTTTGAAAAAAGATTGGTAATACTTGCTTCCATTGCTCCTGTTCCTGAAGAAGATAGAATTAAAACATCATTTTTTGTTTGAAATAGATATTTAAGGCCTTCAAAAACTTCCTTCGCAATACTCAAAAATTCTTCTGTTCTATGATGCATAATAGGTTTTGCCATTTCAAGTAGAACTTCATCAGGAATACTTGTTGGACCAGGAGTAAAAAGTTTATGTTTTTTCATCCTTCCTCCCTTCTAAATAAGAGCATTTTTTAATACTTCTTTTACATCTTCAACTTTTATAATTTCCAGAGATTCTTTTACTTTTTTTGGTATTTCAATAAGGTCTTTTTCATTTTCTTTTGGAATTATCACTTTTTTTATTCCTGCTCTCTGTGCCGCAAGAATTTTTGCTTTAAGGCCACCAATTTTTAAAACTTTACCCTGTAGAGTTATTTCTCCTGTCATTGCTAAGTTCGCATCAACTGGTCTTTTTGTTAAACATGAAACAAGAGCAGTAATAATTGTTACTCCTGCAGAAGGACCATCTTTGGGTATTGCTCCTTCAGGGACATGAATATGAATATCCAATTCCTTATAAAATTCAGGGTTTATTCCAAGTCCCTCTGCATGAGCACGGACATAACTTAAAGCAGCACGAGCAGATTCTTTCATAACTTCACCAAGTTGTCCTGTTAAAATCAAATTCCCTTTCCCTTTCATAGTCAAAACTTCTGTAAAAATAATCTCTCCACCATATTCTGTCCATGCCATTCCTGTTGCAACTCCTACTTTATTTTCTTTTTCTACTTCCAATGATGAAAATTTCTCTGGTCCAAGATATTTCTCAACATTTTTTGATGTTATTAAATAAGGTCCTTCCTTTCCTGTCTCCACTATTTTTTTTGTAATTTTCCTGCAAATATTTGCAATTTCTCTTTCAAGATTTCTAACACCTGCCTCTCTTGTATAATTTTTAATAATTTTAAATATACTCTCATCAGAAAATTTTATATTTTTCTCACTCAATCCATGTTCTTTCATCTGTCTTGGAATTAAAAAATGTTTTGCAATTTCCTTTTTCTCCCATATTGTATATCCAGGCAATGATATAACTTCCATTCTGTCCAGAAGTGGTGGTGGAATTGTAAACTCTGTATTTGCAGTAGTTATAAATAAAACTTTTGACAAATCAAATTCAACTTCAAGATAATGGTCTGAAAAATTTTTATTCTGTTCAGGATCAAGCACTTCAAGTAAAGCACTTGCAGGGTCTCCTCTAAAATCCTTTCCAAGTTTATCAATTTCATCAAGTAAAAAAACAGGATTATTTACTCCTGCTTTTCTTATTGACTGAATTATTCTTCCTGGAAGAGAGCCAATATATGTTCTTCTGTGTCCTCTTATTTCTGCTTCATCCCTTATCCCTCCAAGAGATATCCTTACAAATTTTCTACCAAGGGCCCTTGCAATTGACTTTCCAAGAGATGTTTTTCCTACTCCAGGTGGACCAACAAAACACAATATCGGTCCTCTTAATGAATCAGTTCTGCTTCTCACTGCAAGATATTCAAGAATTCTTTCTTTGACTTTTTCAAGACCATAATGGTCTTCATTAAGAATTTTTTCTGCATGTTTTATATCAAGATTGTCTTCTGTAGAAACAGCCCATGGTAAACTGCAAAGCCATTCAATATAGGTTCTTGATACAGTTGCTTCAGGAGAAAGAGGCATCATTTTACTTAATCTATTTAACTCTTCAAGTGCCTTTTCTTCAACATTTTTAGGCATATTTGCCTTCTTAATTTTTCCTCTGAGTTCAGCAATTTCTGGCGTTTCTTCTTCCTTCCCAAGTTCTCTTTGTATCTGCTTAAGTTGTTCTGTTAATATATACTGTCTTTGAGTATCTTCAATTTTTTTAATTACTTTATCCTGTATCCTTTTTTGAACTTCAAGAACCTCTATTTCCTTATTTAAAATGTCTATTAAAGTATTCAACCTTTCTTTTACAGGGATAGTTTCAAGAACTTTAACTTTATCTTTCATTTTTAATGGTAAATATCCTGCAATAGCATCACATATTTTTAAAGGATTTTCCATGGTTGAAATTGTTCCATACATTTCTTTTGGTAAAGAGTGGTTTAAATCAAGATATTTCTGAAGCAGATCAAGTAAGACGCGGGTCATCGCTTCAATTTCTGTATCTGTTTCAACAGGGCCTTCTTTAATAAATTCAAAATTTACTGAAAAATAATTTTTATAAGTTGTAAAATCAGTTATTTTAACTCTTTCAAGAACCTCAACAAGTATTTTCATCACACCTGTGGTTTCCTTCAAACTCTGAATTATTTTTGTAAGAACACCTGTTTGATAAATATCATCATAATTTGGGTCTTCTATTTGAGGGTCTTTTTGAAAAACTACAATAAGATATCCTTCATTTGAAATTGCCTCTTCAACAGAATTTAAAGATTTTGTCCTTCCAACAAAGAGAGGGACAACCATATTAGGGAAAATGATTAAATCTCTTAGCGGTAAAGCAGGAACATTTTTCCTTTTTATTCTAATTTCATTTTTTTTTAATATTGCCATTTTTTATCTCTTTGAAAGTTTTGAGGGTTCTATTATCTTATCAGCAAGACCATAACTTATTGCTTCTTCAGAACTCATAAAATAATCCCTTTCAGTATCTTTTTCTATTTTTTTAATTGGTTGTCCTGTGTGGAAGGATAAAATTTCATTTATAATCTGTCTTAATCTTATCATTTCTTTTGTATGAATACTGACATCAATAACACTTCCTTCAACTCCTCCCCATGGTTGATGAATCAAGACCCTACTGTGAGGAAGTAAAAACCTTTTTCCTTTTGTTCCTCCAGCGAGTAAAACTGCACCCATACTTGCTGCCTGACCAATACAGTAAGTACAAACATCACATGAAACATATTGCATTGTGTCATAAATAGCAAGACCCGCTGTTATTGACCCGCCTGGAGTATTGAGGTATAAATGTATATCTTTTTTGGGGTCTTCGTTCTGTAAAAATAAGAGTTCAGCAATTATAATATTTGCAATATGGTCTGTTATTAAAGAACCAAGAAAAATTATCCTGTCCTTCAATAATCTTGAATAGATATCATATGCTCTTTCCCCTCTTTCAGTCGTTTCTATAACATAAGGTATAAGTTGATCTTTCATATTTTCTTCTCCTGTCCAGGAATAACAATTTTTTCTATATAGTTTATATTTTCTTTTACAATTTTATATGCTTTATCAATTCTTATCTCTTCTTTTATATTTTCAATTTCCTGATTTTCTTCTAACTGCTTTTTTACCTCTTCAAAAGGTTTCCCTATACTTCTGCTCAAAAATTCTATTCTTTCATTTACTTCACTATCCTCTATTTTTATGTTCTCAATTTCTGCAATCTTATCAAGTATAAAATATTTCTTAACCTCCTCCTCAGCATATGGTTTTACAATTTTAAAAATTTCTCTTGCATAATTTTCAATCTCTTCTTTTGTTTTTCCCTGTAAATTTAACCTTCTTAACTGATATTCTGTATATTTAGATGCTCTTTTATTGACTAATTTTTCAGGCAAAGGGAATTCAGAATTTTTAAAAAGTGCATTCCATATCTGTTTTTCTTCCTCCATCTTTGCATTATTTTTTTCCCTCTCTTCAAGTTCTTCTCTTACTCTTTTCTTCCACATCTGCCTTTTTTCAAGGTCAATTATAGAGGAAGCAAATTCAGGTCTTTTTTCAAGTTCTTTAAGGGCATTTTCTACATCTTCTTCTTTTATTTCTTTAGGTTCAACTTTCTTTACAGTTATACCTTTATATTTTTTTATCTTTACCTCTGGTTTCAATTCTATACCAATTTTAAATTTCAACTTTTCTTCCGTAAATTCAACATCGTAAAGTTCAGGTTCCACTACAGGAATAAAATCTTCTTTTTTTAATGTATCAAAATATGCCTTTGAAACAAAATTTCTCAAAATTCTTTCACCAATAACGTCAGAAAACTTTCTTTCAATTATTTCTTCAGGAACTTTCCCTTTTCTAAAACCTTCAATTTCTGCATCTTTTTTAATTTCTTTAACTATAACTTTTTTTTCTTCTTCTATTTCTTCTTTATTTACATCGCAAACCAATTCTATTTCTATTTTACCCTTTTTGTTTATTTCAATTTTCATTTTCTCTCCTTTATATTAGCGGGGTACGGGAATCGAACCCGTATCCTCAGCTTGGAAGGCTGATGTTTTACCATTAAACCAACCCCGCAAATTTTAAACTGGGATTGTTCCTTTCTGTCGCAATCTTTTACAACATGCCTCATTTCGAATCCTTCTTTCCACCCATACTAATTTTTCTCAGTTTTCCTTGCTTCAGTTTTTCAATGAACTTTATAGTGGGCAGGGAAGGGTTCGAACCTCCGAAGGCGTAAAGCCGGCAGATTTACAGTCTGCTGCCATTGTCCACTCGGCCACCTGCCCTCTCTTTTTATATTATATCATAATTTACAGTAAATTTAAAGCCCGTTCCGGCGTAGAGATTTTACCCTTTGAGACCCGTATTTTAAAGTGGGTGCCTCCCCGGATAGTTTTGACTTTCCACTCAATGGTGGACCTGTCAGCCCTATCCGGCCTTGGCTCCCAATAAACGGTCGTTGGCTCAAGGGTTCCTAACCTCCGCGTCCGGAACAGGCTATATATATTTTACCTTTTTTGAAACAGAAAGTAAAATCTTTATTATGATATTTTATACAAAAAGTGCAAAAGAAACAATAAAACTTGGAAGGGAAATAGCAAAAAATTTAAAAGTAGGAGACATTATTGGACTGGTGGGTGAACTCGGGAGTGGAAAAACAACCTTAATAAAAGGGATTGTTGAACATTTTTCAAATGTAAAAGTTTCAAGTCCTTCTTTTGTTATAATTAATGAATATTTAGGAAAGATTCCAATTTTTCATTTTGACCTTTATAGAATTAAAAATTTTGATGAACTTGTTGATATTGGTTGGAACGATTATCTTAACAAAGGGATTATTTTAATTGAGTGGGCAGAAAGGATTAAAAAAAATTTGCCAAAAAATATAATTTGGGTAAAAATAGATATTATGGGGAAAAATAAAAGAAAAATTGAAATAAAAAATTTAAAAAGGAGCAAAGATGACAAGTAGAGAGAGAATTTTAAGAGTTTTAAACCATCAAATTCCTGATAGAGTTCCAATTCATGATAGCCCATGGATATCCACCATAAGAAGATGGTATAAAGAAGGACTTCCTGAAGATACAACTCCTTCTGAATATTTTGGTTATGAATTTGAGTTTTTTGGCGCTGATATAACTCCAAGATTTCCAGTTAAAATTATAGAAAAAAATGAAGAGTATGTAATTACAACAACTCCTTATGGAGGTAAAAGAAAAAATTTTAGAGATTATTCAACAACTCCAGAAATTATTGATTGGCCAGTAAAAACTAAGGATGATTGGAAAGAGATAAAAAAATTTTTAAAACCTGACTGGACAAGGGTTGATTGGGCAAGTGGATTGGCAAGGAATAAAACTGCTTGTGAAGATGGGAAATTCTGTGTTTTTTCTGCTGGATATGGATATGACATTTTACAGAGTTATATGAAATCAGAACAACTTTTAATAACAATGGTTGAAGACCCTGATTGGGTGAAAGAAATGATTATGACACTTGCAGAACTTGCTCTTATTATGGCTGATTTAATGATAAGAAATGGATTTAAATTTGATGGTGCTTTTTTATACAATGATATGGGATACAGAAATGGACTTTTATTTTCCCCTGATACATATATGAAAACACATTATCAGGCGGACAAAATGGTTTATCAGTATTTCCACTCTAAAGGTATGAAAGTTTTTCTTCACAGTTGTGGAAATGTAAAAGAATTAATTCCTGTTCTAATTGAAGTTGGACTTGATTGTCTTCAGCCTCTTGAAGTAAAAGCAGGAATGGATTTAATTGAACTAAAAGAAAAATATGGAGATAAACTTTCTTTTATGGGTGGAATAGATGTAAGATTGATGTCAGACCCTGACCCAACAAAAATTGAAGAAGAAATAAAAAGAAAATTTGAAGTTGCAAAGAAAAAGGGTGGTTATATATATCATTCAGACCATTTTGTTCCTAAAGATGTGAGTTTCCAGCAATACTGCCATGTAATTGAACTTGTTAAAAAATATGGCGTCTATCCTGAATTTGAAGAGATTGAAAAACAGGAAAGAGAGAAAATAACTGTTAATGAAGAGGTAAAAACAGAGGAAATACCTGTAGAAAAAGAAAAAAAAGGATTATTTAAGAAAAAAATAAAGGTCGCAAAACAGGTCGAAGAAAAAGTTGAAAAGAAAGAAAAAAGAAAAATATCATTATTTGGAAAAAAGAAAGGAAAATAAAAAGGTTAATCTTTCCTATTTTAAAATGTATAAAGATCTTAAAGTTGAAAGGGAATATCTACAAAAGGAGTATTTTGAAGAAGGTAAATTTTAAAGAAGTTTTATTTATCGGTATTATTTCTTCTCTTATTTATCTAAATTCTATTTTAAATCCTTTTATCTGGGATGACCTTTTTTTAATAAAAGGGAATTATCTTATAAAAAATTTGGGTAATTTATTTCTTTTCTTCAAAACAGACCTTTTTAGAGGAGCAAATACATTTTCAAACTTTTATAGACCATTACAGACAATTTTTTATGCTTTAATTTATAAATTTTTCAAACTTTCTCCTGTTCCTTACCATATTTTTAATATCTTGCTTCATACTGGTTGTGCTATTTTATTTTATCT
>CAYNUP010000175.1:0-1695 GCA_964400565.1 uncultured bacterium
GGAAATAGGAGAGCAAATGAGTTTAAGTGCAATTTCAACATATTTGACTAGATTATCTGATAAAGGGTTGTTAATTAAGGAAAAAAACGGTCAAAAAGTAATTTATAGAATTTTGCCAGAGAAAATAAAGAGCGTCGTTGAGAAGATGTAGAGATTTAAATAAATCATAATTCATCAGAACTAAGAAGCCCTTCCATCTCTTTCTTAAGACGATAAGTGTAGGGCGTTTTTTCAGTCTGACGTTCTATATATCCGCTAATAAAAAGTTTTTTCATCAGTCGAGCTGTGTGTTCTCTTGTTAAGCGTATTTCATCCCTTATTTGAACAGCGGTCCTTTCACCATAATTGGCAAGCAATTTAAGTATTCTAATTTCAGTATCAGTAAGAGACGATAATGCCTTTTCCTTTCTTAATTGTATAGGTGGAGTAACTGTAACATCGGATGACTTACCATCTGTAGCGACAGATGTGAGCATAACATCTTTTAAAGGTTCAGCATCATGTTTTCTGGCGAAATTAATCTGTCTTTTCAATATTTCTTGCTCTTGGACTATTTTTTCATTTGATTCTTCAATTTTCTTTAAGCGATTTTCTAAGTCTACAATCTTAGGCTCAATTTTGGTAATAGAATCGAGGATCTTAATAATTTTTTGGTCATTTTTTTCTGAAATTTCCTTAACTTTCTCCTCCTGAGAACGAAGTTCTTTGTTAAAACTTATTATGACATCGTTAATTGCTTTTTTAGCCTTCAAATATTCCTTTGAAGTTTGTCTAATTCTGTAATAATAATAAAGCGCCATGCTTGAAGTGGAAATAAAAAGAAATATGTATATACCAACAAGAATATCAATCATTTAGTTTCACTTTATTGTGACATCATAGATCACATATAACATATGTAATGGAATATCACGTGATTTTAAATAAAGTTTTCGTATTACACTAGGTAAATAGCGTGGATTAATAATTTACAACATACATTTACATAATACATCTATAAATCTCACAGAAAAGATTTTTATAGGAAAAATATAGGAAAAACATGACATTAATATTTTCGTGACGTCTTATTTGTGATATGTGACGTCACATCTGTCTTTTCATCTCTATTGGCTTAGAAAGTTGTTGTAGCGTCTTTTCTATCTCATTCTGAAGCATGCGTATAATACGGATACGTTCATCTGAAACTTTTTTAGATTTCCAAAGTTCTTTGTAAGTATCACTATATACCTTAATTCTGTTTGCAATCTCAATATAGGGATCTAAATTAGGAGTTTCCAGTATGCCTAAATAACCTAACAAAATTAATGTATAAATTGATTTAATAACATTACTACGTGCTTGTGCCAGAGTTCGATTAAATGCGCCCCGACTGACTCCTGAAGGTATAAGCCTAAATTTAGCTTTTTTTTCATATGTCAAAATCTTTCCAGTTGTTTTTACTGCTAAAACATCAATTAAAAATGTTTCTAATTGTATTTTTGTCAAATGACTATTTTCTATAAGTGATTTAGCAATTGGGTCTGAAAATAAACCTATTATCCATCTCCTAACATCATCCCTTATTAATGAATCATCCAATTTATTCGACCCTTCAAAAGAATACAATTTTATATACATCTTTTTTAATAATTATCGATTTAAACGTTTCTGTAGCATTATTACAAAGATTATTTTATCAATAATTTCTAATAA
>CAYNUP010000176.1:0-1617 GCA_964400565.1 uncultured bacterium
ATGAAAAAGTTAAAGAAATAATATCAAAGGATAAAACTCCCATAATTGTGGGCGGAAGTGGATTTTATATAAGAGTTTTAATTAAAGGCCTTTTCCCATTACCTTCTGAATTGAAAGAAAAACAGAAAGAAATAAGGAAAAAACTTGAAAATGAAAAGACAGAAAAACTTTATGAAAGATTGAAAGAAATTGACCCTCTTATTTCAAAAAAAATACATCCGAATGATAGATATAGAATTATAAGAGCAATTGAAATATACCAAATCACAGGGAAAAATATGAGTTTCTGGCAGAGTCAAAAACCTGAAAAGACATTAAACGACCTTGGAGAAATTCTTTATTTTATTTTAATGAGGGACAGAAATCAGATTTATGAAAGGATTGAAAAAAGGATAGAAAAAATGTTTGAAAATGGATGGATTGATGAGGTAAAAAAATTAAAAGAAGAAAGTTTTGAAGAAGATTTGAAATTTAAAGCACCAATTGGCTATAAAGAAATAATTGATTATCTTGATGGAAAATATAATTTTGAAGAAATAAAAAAAATGATTTTAAAGAAGACAAAAGAATATGCGAGAAAACAAATTATATGGTTCAAAAAAGAAGAAGGTATTTTAATAAATTTTTCAAATGAAGAAGAAGCAATAGAAAGAATTTTGGAGAAATTTAAAAATGATTGATTATGGAGCAGGTTATTTTGCAGGAATTAAACTTGGATTTATTTTGATAGTTCTTGGAATTGAGTTTTACTTTTTTGTTTTTGATAGAATAGTAGAAAAAGATATAACACCAAGCGAAACTCTAATATTTTCCATACTTTTTGGCATAAGCATTTTTTTAATGGTCTGGAAATTAACTTTGATTTCAATATTTATACCTTTTCTGGGTTTTGTCTTTATAAATTTAATAAATAAGAAAAAAGAAGATTTAATAACAAAACAGATGGAAGAAAAAAGATTGAAAGAATTAAAAGAAATAATAGAACAGCAACCAGATAATTTTACAGCATATGTTGAACTTGGAGATTATTATTTTAAAAAAGAGAAATATTCAGAAGCAATAAAATTTTATGAAACAGCAAATAAACTTAAGGATTTACCATGGATTAAAAATAAACTACAGATAGCAGAAAGGGAACAGAAAATTAAAGAAGGAATTATATGGATATGTAAAAACTGCGGAGAGACAAATTTAAAAGAAGATGAGAAATGCAGAAATTGTGGTGAAGAAAAAGAAGTTTTAAAGTCGATTAAAAAAGATTTAAAAGAAACAAAAAAATATTTTATTCTAATATTGATTTCTCCAATTATTGGGGCATTCATAATTTTAATAATTATTTATCTCCCTTTATATTTTTCAATTTTTATCTTTTTGCTTTTATTATATTTTGTTTTTAAATTTTTCCTTACATCAGATTAAATCTCTTGATTTTTATTTATTTTGAAAGGTAATGAAAATAATATATAATTTTTAAAAAGGAGATTCTATGATACCAAGATATACAAGAAAGGAAATGGCTGAAATATGGAGTGAAGAAAATAAGTTTAAAAAATATCTTGAAGTTGAAATTGCTGCTTTAGAAGGATGGAGCAAAATAAATGTCATACCCTCTGATAT
>CAYNUP010000177.1:0-1542 GCA_964400565.1 uncultured bacterium
ACCCCCTTTCCTTTTCAAAAGGAGATAAAAAATGGAAAAGAATTTAGAATGGGCAAAAAATGTTAAATTTTTATTTCGAGAAAATAAAGTAATTTTATGTAATTTTGAAACAAAAGAATTTGTTAAGTTAAGAAAGGAGGCATTTGGATACATAGAAAAGGCAATAAAATTTGGGGTTGAAAATGCATTAAAAGAAATAAATAATAATGCAGAATCAACTAAGTTTGTTAAATTGGTTGATTATTTAAAGATGAGATATTATCTTGTCACTGGGCAAAGAGAAACTTTAAAGATGAAAAAATACTCAGAATTCCCAAAAATGGCTTATTATGAAGCCTCAGAGAAATGTAATCTAAAGTGTCAATTTTGCTATGCAAATCCAAAAGTTTGGAAGTTTTCTGGACCTTATAGAGGGGATACTTCCCTATCAAAAAAGATAATTAAAAAATTACAAGAGATTAATGTAATATATTTAATATTTAGCGGAGGTGAACCACTTCTTAGAGAAGACCTATTCGAAATAATTCAATATTCAAAGAAATTTATGCATTTTATAGGAATAACTACAAATGGAACTCTTTTAGGGAAGGATCAAGCCAAAAAATTAATAGAATCTGGTGTTGATTATGTCCAGGTCAGTATTGAATCATGTGAGGAAGAAATCCATGACAGTTTAAGGGGAAAAGATACTTTTAAAAAATGTATAGATGCAATAGAACATTTAAAAAATGCTGGATTTAGTAAAAACCAGTTATACATTACTTCTACAATAACTAAATTAAATAGAGAAACAATGATGAAATTCACCGAGTTTGCTGAAAAATTAGGAGTTCAGTCAAGTTTTAGTTTTTTTCAACCTGTCGGGAGGGCTTTTAAAAAAGAGGAATATGCTTTAACAAGAAAGGATCTTTTAAGATTTTTTTATGAGAATATGAAAAGAGGGGCTTCTGAAATTGGAGATGCTTGTATAAATATACCTTCTTTAAAAATTTCGAATAAAATAGTTCCTTCTCTTAGAAATCACTGCGGGATGATAATAAAAACTCTTGGAGTTAAGGAGTATGGAGACATAGTCCCTTGTCATCTTTTTTTCTCATCTAATGATCTTATTATAGGAAATATTTTGAATGAGGACATTACTAAAAAATTAGTTGATTTTCTTAACCAATTACCTACTATAGATGAAATCGAAAAATGCAACACTTGCGATGTTAGATATTTTTGTGGAAATGGATGTTGGGCCACAGTTTATTGGCATCACAAAAACTTTAATGGAAAGCATCCATACTGCAGCATCATGTATGATTATTTTTCCTCTATTATATGGAATTTAGGTGAAGAAAATGAAGCCCAAAAGATTTATACTGAACTGCAAAACTTGGTTAATTCTTAAAAATTGGTCTTTATTTGAAATATTTTTTAATATTATTGCAAAAAGTGCAAATTCTGTATTTAATTTTAGCCTACATTCATCAAAAAAAACCTTTATTAAATTATTATTGCCTATTCTATTGGACATTAGCCTATTAGCCAATTATATAG
>CAYNUP010000178.1:0-1573 GCA_964400565.1 uncultured bacterium
AGGAATAATATCATTTTCTCCAATTATATTTTCTTGAGTTAAATATATTATCTGATTTTTTTTAAGTAAAATTGGTTCTTTAAGACGACCTATTCTAATGCGATGTCCTTGAAGGTCTCCAAGTATTTTTATCCTTCTACGATATTTTTTGTTTAAATGCCTAACAATTTCTATTATACCTACCAGTTCTGAATGTTTACTATGAGAAAAATTCAATCTTACAACATCCATTCCAGCCAACATCATTTTCCTTATTATAGTTTTACTTGCTGATGCAGGACCAATAGTGCATATTATTTTAGTTTTTACCATAACCCTTTCTTCTTTCCCATTCTAAAGTTTAACTTTAAAAGGCGGGCAGGGAGGATGATTTCCATAATTACTCACCTTTTACTCTTTCTCTTTCTAAATTTTCAATTATTTTTTTAATAAGTGGTTTTATTTCTGGAATATCTTCTTTACATGTTTTCCATACTCTTTCTAAATTTACACCAAAGTAAAAATGAATAACTTTATCTCTCATACCTGCAATATCTTTCCACGGTATTTCTGGATATTTTTTTCTTATATAGTTAGGAATGTGTTTAGTTGCTTCTCCAATAATTTCAATACATCTAATAACTGCATAATGTGTTTTCTCGTCTTGAACAAATTCATCATAACTCATATTTTTTATGAAATTTTCGGCTCGCTCTATATTCTCCATCATATCTTTCAAATAAATTAAAATATCCCGTTTCATATATAAACTACTTCTTTTAAAATTTTTTCTTTTAATTCACTCCGTATATCTTTTTTAGGGATAACTTCTACTTTCATTCCAACAATTTCTTTCAAAAAATTCTCAACGCTAACTAACTTTAATAAACTCACTGGTTCTTCAAATTCTACAAGTATATCCACATCACTCTTTTTTCTCTGTTCCCCTCTAACATATGAACCAAAAATTCCTATTTCTTTAACCTTATATTTCTTTCTCAATATTTCCTTATTATTATTCAAAATTTCCTTTATTTCTTCCAATGTTTTCATCTCTTTTCTTTTAAATTCTAACTTTAATAATACCTGTCTATCTTACAAAAATTATAAGAAATTCCTTATTTTTCTGTCAAATTTAGGTGTAGTTCCAAAGATGAAATGTTACCAGTATAAAAGTTAGAATGTCACCATTTTAATTCTTCTATAAATTTTTCGTTAAACCAAACTCTTATTTTTTTTCTCTGGATGAATATGTAATTTTATATTTTTTTCAGTAAATTTTATGATATTGTTCATCATGATAACTGATTCAACTGGATATTTACCTATTGCTGTTTCTGCAGAAAGCATAACAAAATTAGTTCCATCTATTATCGCATTTGCTACATCTGTAACTTCTGCTCGTGTTGGTCTTATATTTTCAGTCATACTTTCAAGCATCTGGGTTGCAGTAATAACAAATTTATTTTTCTGATATGTTCTTTCAAAAGACCACCAACTATTACCTTTGTTTTAAGTTTGTTTTTATTTCTACCAATTACTTCAAGAGCAATATTTCCATCATCAATAAATATTTGATGCCCATTTTTAATAC
>CAYNUP010000179.1:0-2208 GCA_964400565.1 uncultured bacterium
TCCTTCAGATATTTTATTTCCTCATGAGAAAAAATTTTTTTAATAAACCTTTTTTTATATTTTCTGTAAGCACTCCTAAATTTTTCAATTTCAACTATATCAATTCCTGGAAAGATTTTCATTTTTTAAAAACTTAATAATTTTCTTTTTTATAAATATAAAAAAATACATAAAGGTAAAATGAGTTCCGGGATACCATAAAACTTTCATATTCTTTATCTTTCTTTTCAACTCCAAAACACAGAAAAATGGAATAATTGTATCAAATAATCCATTAACCATCAAAATCTTTTTATTTTTAAGTTTCTCAACATAAGTTAAAGGGTCGTAAATAAAGCATTTTCTCGGTAAATTTTTAATCTCTTCATATAACTCTTTATTTAAAAGTTTTCTATAAATTTTATGCATTCTCCTGCATGTCCTTCTTGAACAATCTTTCTTTAAATAAAATCTCAACATGCTTTGCCATGTAATAACTTCTATATTTCCACCTGAAATTAAAAAAATACATTTTTTTATTTTTTCTTCTATTGCAGAAACAATAAAGCCAATAATTCCACCAAAACTAATCCCAAGGAGAAAAATTTCTTTTTCCTTAAAAGTTTTTTCAATAAACCTTATAATTCCTCTTATTTCACCTACTTTATCTTTAAAAAATTCAAAAAATTCAGCATCTTTTTTATTTAAATTCCCTTCTGTAAGTTCAAAAATACAAAGTCCAATCCCTTTTCTCAACAAAAAATTAAATCTGTTTAATATATTTCTTTTACTTTTTTCATTAAATCCTGCACCTGGTAAAATAATCAAAATTGAAGAACAATACGAAGGAATAAAAAGTTCTCCTGTTTTTCTTTTTTCAGAATATAAAAAAATTTTTTCAATTTCATTTTTTTCAACCTTTTCAGATTTAACTATCTCAAAAATTTTTTCATAAATATTTAATAAACTTTCCATTATTCTTAAATTTTACAATTTTTTCTTCTTTTTTACTATTTGGAAGAAAAGTTTACATAAAATTATGGGAAATGGTAAAATTAAAATGGAAAATGGAAAGGAATATTGCAGATTTACCATTGCATCATGGAAATGCTCCAAAATGGTTGTTTGAGAGACAGAAAAAAATATTGTTTGAAATGGGGCGTTTAATAATAATGGAGTTTGGAACAGAAGAGTTTCTTTCTCGTATTGCAAATCCTGTATATTTTCAAGCTCTTGGTTGTATTTCTGGTTTTGACTGGCATTCCTCTGGAGTTACAACTACAGTTTGTCATGCATTAAAAGAGGCTTTCAATAATAATCCCGAATATGGTTTATTCTGTTTTGGAGGTAAAGGTAAAAATGGACTTGAAACACCAAAAGAAATAGAAAAATGTAAATATATTGAAAATAAGGAAAAGTTTATTTTAATTTCAAAACTTACATCTAAAATTGACAACAATTGCATTCAGGATGGATATCAACTTTATCATCATAATATTTTTGTTGATAAAAATGGCAACTGGGCAGTTATCCAGCAAGGAATGAATCAATTCAACAAATATGCGAGAAGATATCACTGGTTTAATAGAATTTCAATTTCAAATGATGAGAAATTTATAATAGAACCTCACATTGGGATTATTTCTTCAAGAAAGGAAAAGGAGGTTTTAAATTTAGTGAATAAAAAATGCGAAAAATTACAGGAAAATTTAATAGAGTATTTGAATATGTCAAATATAGAAAATATGTTCAAAGAAGTTAAAATCATTTTGCCATCACATCACTATATAGAAAATAGTTTTGATTTTAAAAGATTATATAAAAACTTTTGGAAATTAAAGGAAAAAGAAATAAAAACTTTTGGAGATATTGTTTTAACTGAAGGGATAGGAATGAAAACTTTGAGAGCATTATGTTTAGTTTCTGAAATTGTTTATGGAGTCCCTTTATCTTTTGAAGACCCTGCAAGATATTCATTTGCTTTTGGAGGAAAAGATGGTCATCCATATCCTGTGGACAGAAAAAATTATGATGATGTGATAACATTTTTGAAAACCATAATTGATAAAGCAAAAATTGAAGACAAAGATAAAATTTCCATTTTGAAAAAATTAGCATATTTATACAAATAGAGTGTGTTTAACAGGAGAAAAAAATGGCAAAAGATCCAAAAAAGAGAATAGAAGAACTGGTAAAACTTTTAAACTATTACAACTATATGTATTATGT
>CAYNUP010000180.1:0-8695 GCA_964400565.1 uncultured bacterium
CCTTAAGGTTTTTGTTTTTAAAAAATAAAAGCCATAAATTAAAAATCCAACAAGAATTATAAGAAGAAAAATTTTAAATTTCCTTTTTTTCTGAAGAATTAACTTCCTTCTGAATTCCTCTATTTTCTTGTTTTTTTCTTCCATTTTTCCAATCCTAATTTTAGGATTTTTTCACATAATTCTTCGAAATTCAATCCTTTATATTTTGCAGCGTCCGGTAATAAACTTAATTTTGTCAAGCCTGGAATTGTATTTACATCTAATACAAAAAAATTATAGTTTTTATCAACCATTATTTCCATTCTTGCAAATCCACTACATCTCAAAACTTTATATGTTTTTTTTGCTATTTTTTCAATTTTTTTAATAATTTTTGTAGGTAAGTTTGGAGGGATTATATGGGAACTTTCTCCTGGTGTATATTTTGCTTTATAATCGTAAAAACCTCTTTTTGTTTGAATTTCTATTATTGGTAAAACTTCAACATCTTCATTACCTAAAATTCCAACTGTCACCTCTTTTCCATCTATAAATTTTTCAATAAATACCTCCTTATCCAGTTTAAAAGCTTCATTTACAGCCTTTTTAAGTTCTTCTGGAGAATTTACTATTTTAACCCCAATTGTAGAACCAAGATTTGCAGGTTTCACAACAGCAGGAAATCCGAAAGGAAGTTTTGGTATTTTATTTTTCTTTACAATAATGAATGATGGAGTAGGAATTTTACTGAATTTTAATATTTTCTTACATATGATTTTATTAAGACAGATAGCAGAAGAAAGAACATCAGAGCCAGTATATGGAATTTTAAGCGTTTCAAGAAATCCCTGGATTGCACCACTTTCTCCAATTCCTCCATGTAATGCAATAAATACGCAATCTGGTTTAAATTTTAGGAAATTACCAATGAAATTTTTTCTTGAAGGGTCAAATAGTTTAACTTTATATTTTTTTCTTAATGCATTATATACACATTTTCCTGAAATTAAAGAAACTTCCCTTTCAGGACTTTCTCCTCCATATAAAATTGCTACTTTCATTCAAACTCCCCTATCAGTTGTATTTCCAATTCAAGTTGAATATTAAATTTCTCATAAACTTTTTTTTGAATTAATTTAATTAATTTGTATATTTCTTCCGCTTTTCCATTTCCTTTATTTATTATAAAATTAGCATGTTTTTCAGATATATAACAATCACCAATAGAATATCCTTTAAGTCCGCATTTTTCTATCAATTCTCCTGCATAGTGAGGATATGGATTTTTAAATATACTTCCTGCACTATATCCAAAAGGTTGTGTCTTTTTTCTTCTTTCCATATATTCATTAATTTTTTTCTTTATTATCTCCTTCCTTTCCTTTTTCAGTAGAAATTCTCCCTTCCATATAAAAATATTACTTTCAAATTCACTTTTTCTATAATCAAAAAAAATTTCCTTTTTTTCTTTTTTTATAATTTCAAAAGTGTTAGTTTTAAGAAATTCAACATAATTAATTTTTTCTAAAGTCCATTCATTTTTTAAACCCGCATTGTTTTTTATGGCCCCTCCAATAGTTCCTGGAATTCCTGAGAGAAACTCAAGACCAGAAAGGGAATTTTCAATGCATATTTTTAACAAATCTGATGTTTTAAGACCGCATTCACATTCAATTCTGTTATCTTTTATTTTGAAATTTTTCATTTTTAAAGTAGAAATAACAATTCCGTCAAATCCATTATCACTTATCAAAACATTTGTTCCCTTTCCAAGTATTAAAAATTTCTCATTAAAATTTTTTGAAATTTCAATAATTTTTATAACTTCTTCTATACTTTTTGGATATATTAAATATTTTGCTTTCCCTCCACATTTAAAACTTGTATATTCTGAAAGAGGGGAATTTTTAAAAAACCTATTTTTAAATTCATTTTTAAAAATAAATTCAATTTCAGTATTTTGCATTTTTGAAATATAATCCTACAGCTGGAGCAGGGGGAGGGGCATATCTTCTATCTTCCTTTTCAATAATTTCTTTAACTTCCTCTAAACTAATTTTACCCCTTCCTGCATAAATTAAAGTTCCAATTATATTCCTAACCATTTTATATAAAAAACCACTTCCTTCAATATCAATTATAATTATTTCAACATCTTCATCAATAAAAAATTTCTTTTTTTTAATGTCAATTTTAAAAATTTCCCTCACTGTATTTCTTACTTTACTCCCACTTGATTGAAAAGATTTAAAATTATGTTTTCCTATAAAAAGTTTTGAAACCTCTTTCATTTTTTCTATATCAATTTTTTCTTTAACATAAAAAGCGAGGTCTGAAAGAAAAGGTGTCTTTTTAAGAGAGATTATATATCTGTAAATTTTTCTTTTTGCTGAATATCTACTGTGAAAATTTGAGGCCACTTCTTCAACATTTTTTATATAAATTGAAGAAGGCAATTTTGAATTTAAAGCATTTTTTATATTTAAAGGACTCAGATTTGTTTTTATTTTTAGATTTGCTACATAATTTATACCACTTACTTTACTATCCGTTCTTCCACACCCAATAATTTTGAAATCTGATTTAAATATTTCTTTTACAGTATTTTCAATAACTTCCTGAACTGTTTTTTTATCTTTCTGTTTTTGCCAACCATGGAAATCTTTTCCAAAAAAAGAAATAACCAATTTTAAATTTTTTTCTTCCATTTATGCAAGTGATATAACTCTTGAAGTAAATATTATTTTTCTCGGACATTCTTCAACACATTTTCCACAGTTATCACACTTTTCATAATCAATGACTGCAAGATTATTTTCAAGTTTTATAGCATTTTGAGGGCAAACTTTAACACATCTTCCGCAGGCAATACAACCAACTTGACATATTTTTACAACATAAGCACCTTTATCAAAAGAAGAACAGGCAATATAAACTTTTTTTTCTTCTGGTAAAAGTTTTATTATATTTTTGGGGCAGGTTTTTACACATAACCCACATCCAATACATTTTTCTTCATCAATTTCAGGTATACCCTTATCCAACATTTTTATTGCATTTACAGGACATACTTTTACACAATCTCCAAGTCCCAGACAACCATATACACATTCAAAATTTGTATCAAAAATTGCATTTAAAGCAAAACAGGATTTTAAAGAAGTATATTCAAATTTTTTCTTTGAATTATTTCCACCATAACAGAAAACTCTTGCAACCAATTTTTCTTTTTTTCCTGTTTCAATACCGAGTAATTTACATATTTCAGAAATGGATTTTTCATCAATTAAAACACATTTTTCAGGCGTTATTTTATTAGCAATTAAATTTTCTGCAAAATCAGCACATCCAGCAAATCCACATCCTCCACAGTTTCCTTTGGGTAAGAGTTCATAAATTTTAGAAAAAATGGGGTTTTCTTCAACTCTAAATTTTGTATAAATAATTGTTAAAAAAGTCCCAAAGAATAATCCAAGACCTGTCAAAATCAATATAGAACTTAACATTTTTTATCCTTTTTGTTTATTATACACTATTTTCTATATAGGGTAAAATATAAGCATGAGAAAAGATATTGAATTAAAAATAACTCCAAAAATTTTACCTATTCAAATATTATTTTCTACTTTTATAAACCTTTCCACATATTCTCTAATAGAATTTTTGAAAAAAGAAGCAGAGGAAAATCCATTTTTGAATTTTGATTTTAAAGAAAATATGTTTGAGGAAATATCAGAGGAAGTTTCTATACATGAAAGTTTGATAGAGCAGTTGAATTTACTTAATATACCTGAAGATATAATTGAAATAGGAAAATTTATAATTATGAATCTTGAAGATAACGGATATTTTAAAATGTCTATTGAAGAAGTTGCAGAAATTTTGAATGTTAAATATAAAGATGTAGAAAAAACTTTAAAAATAATTCAGTCATTGGAACCAGCAGGAGTGGCTGCAAGAAATTTACAGGAATGTTTTTTAATTCAGGCAAGAAGATATCATAAGGATGGAATTCTTATAAAAATAATAGAAAATTACTGGGATTTACTTACGAAGAGAAAATTTAAAGAAATATCTGAGAAGATGGGTGTAAAAGAAGAAATAATTGAAAAAACTATTATAGAGAAATTGAAAAAATTAAATCCTTATCCTTTGAATAAAAAAGGCAAATTTATAAGGAGAATTATACCAGAAGGAAGGATAGAGAAAAATGAGAATAAATTAAAGGTCTATGTGGAAGATAAGATAACACCATTCATAAAAATAGAACTGGATTATGAAAGATATATAAAATCTCCCTTTATCTCTGAAAAAGAAAGGAGATTTATTGAAAATAAAATTAAAAAAATAAAATTGATAATAAAAATGATTGAGAAAAGGAGAAAATTTCTTGAGGATGTTTTTCAGGAAATAATTGAGTATCAAAAAGATTTTTTTGAAAATGGAGAATTATTACCTCTAAGAGAAAAGGATATTGCCAATAAGAAAAATGTGAGTGTTTCTACCATAAACAGGGCTGTAAATGGTAAATATTTAATTTCTCCTAAAGGCCTTCTGAAAATTAAAGATTTGTTTATTCCAGAGTTTAAACATTCTATAAGTAGAGAATATGTGATGAAAAAAATAAAAGAGATAATAGAGAAAGAAGAAAAACCTCTCTCAGATAAGAAAATTTCTGAAAAACTTGGATATTTTGGAATTAAAATTTCTCCCCGAACAGTAAATAAATATAGAAATAAGATGAAAATTTTAAATTCCTACTTGAGATAGTGAGAATTTTACTTCTTTTCTTTTCTCTCTATCCATTTAGCAACTATTTCTTCCATTTCAGAGATTTCAAAAGGTTTGGATACAAATTCTATTATTCCATATTGCATCAATTTTTTTGCAGTTTCCATATCACCATATCCGGTTAATATAATCACAGGCACATCTTTATCATATTTTCTTATTTCAGCAAGTGTATCCATCCCATTCTTTTTTGGCATTTTTAAATCAAGGATTATAATGTCAACTTTCTGTGTTTTTACTATTTCTATTCCTTTATCTCCACTTTCTGCAGTAATAACATTATATTTGTTTTTAAAAAGGATTCTTAAAGATTCTCTTGGTCCCAATTCGTCATCTATCACAAGAATTGTATATCTATCCTTATCAAATTTCCCGTTCATATTTGCTCCTTTCTTTTTAAGTTTAAAAATTCCATCTTTTAATTATATATGCAAAAAGTATACCAAGTTATCAATAATATAAAATTTGCATCCTTAGAAATAATATTGTATAATTTTTTTCTATGAAAGGAATTTTAATTTCAATCGCTGGGGTTCCAAGAAGTTTATCAGATTTTCTTCCTGATAATGGACTTGCATCACTTGCATCCTGTTTAATAAAAGAAAATATAGAAGTTAAAATTTTTGATTTTAATTTACCTTCAATTTTTGATGAAATTTATGACAAAAATGTAAAAAATTTTCTTGAAAGGTTTTACTACAGAATTTTTATTGACGGAGAAAGACCGTCAATTTTTGATTTACTGAAACTCAAACATATTTCTTCAATAATTGAGAAAAATAAAAGAATTTATATTGAGAGATTGAAAAATTTTATTCTTGAAAATATTGAGAAGGAAAAGGCAGAATTTGTTGGTTTTAAATTGTGGGCAGGGGATGGATTTGAATGGTCAATTGAAATAGGAAGATTTTTGAAAAAGGTAAAACCAGAATTAAAAGTTTTTGGTGGAGGTCCACAGGTGGACACTTTTGAACATTGGATTTTTGATACAGGCGAATTTTTTGATGCTTTATGTTATGGAGAAGGAGAAGAAACAATTATTGATCTGGTCAAATTTGTTCAGGGGAAGAGAAAATTAAAAGATATACCAAATTTAATTTATAAAGAAAATGGAAGAGTGGTAAAGACAGAAAGAAAATATATTGAAAATCTTAATGTTTTACCCACACCCACTTATGAACCGGAAATTTACTGGAAAATTGATGAAAAGATAAAAATATTTGTTCTTGATGAAAGTAGAGGATGTCCAAATGCCTGTTATTTCTGTATCCATCCTAAAAAAAGTGGAAAAAGAAAAGAAAAATCAATAGAAAGAATAATAGAAGAGATTAAGTTTTATAAGAATAGATATGGTGTTAATTTATTCAGGTTTGCTGGTTCAAGTACACCAGGTAGTTTTTTAATGAATTTGGCTCAAAAAATTATAGATGAGAATATAAAACTTAATTATGTATGTTCAGGTCATATAAATGAGTATAAAGAATTGGATTTTAAAATTTTAAAAAATTCCGGTCTGGAATCAATTTTTTGGGGAATAGAAACAGCAAATGGAGAAATTTTAAAAAAATGGATGAACAAAAATGTGAAAAAAGAGGATATGAGGATGGTTTTAAAAAGGTGTAAGGAGGCGGGTATTTTCACTGTTGTAAGCTTAATTTATCCAGCACCTTTTGAAAATGAAAAAACAAGGAGAGAAACTATTGAACTTTTGAGGGAAACAAATCCTGATTCTGTACTGATTCAATTTCCGGGAATTTATCCAGGAACAATGTGGTTTAAAAATCCTGAAAGATTTGGTTTTAAACTTGATAAAGATACATATCCACTGAAGGTGATGAATTATAAGATAAAGGCATTATTTCCACCAAGGATGTGGCAACCTTTGCCATATAAAGTAAATGGAATGCCTTTTAAGAAATTTGCATATGAGACAGAAAAATTTCAGAATGATGTGAGAAGTTTTGGAATGAGTACCTCAATATCTGACATAGATTATATTTTTTATAAATACAGTGGTTTTAACAATACTGATAAATTTTTAAAATATAATAGAGTATATTTTTATTCAGGGAATACTGAAAAATTAGAGGAAGAGGTAAGAAGGATAAATGAAAATAGTAAAGAATTGAAATGAAAAGAAGAGTTGTAATTACAGGAATTGGAGTTATTGCCCCAAATGGTATAGGGAAGGAAAAATTCTGGGAAGCATTGAAGGAAGGGAAGAGTGGTATAAAAAAAATAAGTTTGTTTGACCCATCTGATTTACCCGTTCAAATTGCAGGTGAAGTCAGCGATTTTAAACCAGAAGATTATATAGATGACAGGAAAAAAATAAGAAGGATGGCAAGATTTTCTCAGTTTGCTGTAGCATCTGCCAAAATGGCTATTGAAGATGCTGGTTTTAAAAGTAAAGATTTTGATTCAGAAAGGACACTTATAATTGTTGGAGTAAGCACAAATGCTATGGATGTATTTGAAAAATAGCATGCTAATTTTTTGAAGAGAGGTTTAAGATTTTCAAATCCATATTTTATTTCTGCAGGAACTCCGAATATAGGAGCAGGAGAGATAGTTTCTGAACTTGGTATAGAGTCAAGTATTTTTACTATATCAACAGGTTGTGCCAGTGGTCTTGATGCTGTTGGAACTGGATATAAAGAAATAAAATATGGGAATTTTGATGTTGTTCTTGCAGGAGGTTCAGATGCTTCTATAACTCCTTTAATAATTGCAGGTCTTTGTGCAGCAAATATAATGAGTAAAAGAAATGATGAACCGGAAAGAGCAAGCAGACCTTTTGATAAATTAAGGGATGGAGGGGTTTTATCAGAAGGAGCAGGTTTTGTAATTTTAGAAGAATTAAAACATGCAATTTTAAGGGGAGCACATATATATTGTGAAATAGTTGGTTATGGTGAAAGTGGTGAAAAAGAAAAAACTTCTCCTGGTAAAGGGCTTGAATTTTCAATGAAAAGATGTTTAAAAGATGCTAATATATCTCCTGAAAAAATAGATTATATTTCTGCCCATGCGCCATCAGACCCTGTTCTGGATTATCTTGAAACGCTTGCAATAAAAAATATTTTTAATCATAATGCATATAAAGTATCAATTTCTTCAATAAAATCAATGATTGGAAATCCATTTGGTTCTGCAGGAGTTTTACAATTAATAGGAAGTATTTTGACTTTTGAAAAAAATATAATTCCACCGACAATAAATTATGAATATTTGGACCCTCTTTGTGACCTTGATTATGTACCGAATAAATATAGAATTTGTGATGTTGAATATTGTCTTATTAATTCACATGGATTTGGAGGGAGTAATTCATCTATTATAGTGAAAAAATATGAGGATAAATAACCTTGCAGTTTCTTTTTTTATTGTTGGTGTTTTAAATATTATCTTAGGAATAATTGTTTTTAGAAATAGAAAAAAATTATCTAATAAAATTTATTCTTTTTTTTCATTCCAACTTGCCTTATGGGCTTTTATAGGAAGTATTACTGCCTGTGCAACAGATGTTGAAACAGGTAAATTTCTAATTCGCGTCATTTTTTCTTATGCGTCTTTTATTCCATCAACATTTTATTTATTTGCTGTTTCTATCGGAGAGAGTGCTTTATCCAAAAAAGAAATAAAAAGAACAATTATGTTCTATTTCTTAAGTGTATTAAATACTATTATATCATTTTCACCCAATTTTATAACTGACTGCCAAATTTCCTTCCAAAATACCTTTGCTAGAGGTCCGATTGTTAAATATGGAAAACCTGAAATTATGATATTTACCTTAAATATACTTTTAATTCTAAGTTCGGGTCTTTATCACCTTTACAAAAAGAAAAAAGAAAAGTCAGGAATTATTGCAATTGAAATTCATTATGTTTTTATTGCATTTTTATTTGGAACAATTTATAAT
>CAYNUP010000181.1:0-5637 GCA_964400565.1 uncultured bacterium
CTTAAATTTTTCTCCTTCTTTCCTTATACTTAAAACTTCAAAACTGAAAGGTAAATCAATTTTTTTAAAATTTAAATATAAAAATGCTACTTTTTCAATCCTTCTTAACTTTTTCTTATCTACTGCTTCTTCAGGTAATCCAAACTCATCTGAACTTCTTGTTTTTACTTCTATAAAAACAATCTCTTTTTTTCTTATGGCTATTATATCTATCTCTCCTATCTTTGTTTTAAAATTTTTATCAATGATTTTATATCCATTTTTCCTCAAAAAATCAATTGCTTTTTCTTCTCCAAATTTACCAAGTTCAATATTTTTCATTTATTTCTATTTCTCAAATAATACATTTTTGCTCTTGGAGCAAGACGATTTCTTTCTCTTGTTTTTAAAACCTCAATTTTTACAATATTAGGAGAATAAAGTGGAAATATTCTTTCAACTCCCTCTCCAAAAGATATTTTTCTTACAGTAAATGTCTCCCTTATCCCTTTGCCCCTTCTTGCTATACATGTTCCTGTGAAAATCTGAATTCTTTCTTTTTCCCCTTCTTTTATTTTTACATGGACTGCTATTTCATCTCCTGGCCAGAATTCTGGAATTTCTTTATTTGGTTTAAATTTTTCTTCAATTTCTTCAACTTTTTTAAGTCCCATTTTTCCCTCCATCTTTTAGATATCTTTCATATAACTCAGGCCTTTTTTCTTTTGTTTTTTCAATTGCCTTTTTTCTTCTCCATTTTTCTATCTCTCTATGATTGCCTGAAATTAAAATATCAGGAACTTTCATCCCTCTGAAATTCTGTGGTCTTGTATAAGATGGCCAGTCAAAAATATAATTGTAAAAACTATCATAAACAGGCGCTTCTTCAGGTAAAACTCCTGGTAAAAGACGAATAACACTATCAACTATAACCATCGCTGGAATTTCTCCTCCTGTTAAAATATAATCTCCTATTGAAATTTCATAATCACATATTTTTGTTACTCTCTCATCAACTCCTTCATAATGACCACATATTATAATCAACCCTTTTTCCTTACTCAATTTTTTAACAATCTGGTGATTTAAAAGAATACCTGTTGGAGTTGTAAGAATTACCTTACCTTCTGGATTTTCTTTTTTTATTGTATCTACTGCATCAAATATTGGTTGACATTTCAAAACCATTCCTTTGCCTCCACCATATGGTTTATCATCAACTTTTTTATGTTTATCCTTTGAAAAATCCCTTAAATCCCATATTTTTATTTCAACAATCTTTTTCTCTTTTGCTCTTTTAACAATACTTACATCCAAAGGAGTAAAAATATCAGGGAAAATTGTGATTATGTCAATTCGCATTTAATTTATATAATTCCCTTTTTCTTCAAAAATGATTTTACTGTCTCACTTGGCTGTGCTCCAACACTTAACCAATATTTAACTCTATCTTCTTTAACTTCAAATATAGCAGGCTCTGGAATAGGGTCATAATAACCAAGAACTTCAAGAACATCTCCTCTGCCATCCTTCTCATCACTCACAACAACAACTCTAAAAAATGGTTTATTTCTCTTTCCTTTTCTTACAAGTCTTATTTTTGTAGCCATTTTTTTCTCCTTAAATTATTATCTCTCTTCCTTTTTTGATACTTTCATGCACTGCAACTGATATTTTTGTCGCTTCAAGACCATCTTCTCCAAATGCAGTTGGTCCATCTTTCAAATCTTCTATTTTTGCACCATTCTTCAGGTAGTTTATATTATAAACAAAATCTGCAATGCTTTCAATACCATATCCAGAATATACAATCTCACCCATTTTCTCACTCTCATTTATAAAAACAGAATTGTAAGTAATAACTCCTTCTTTTCCATAACAAACTCTCGTTCCTCTATCTTGACTATCACACTCAATTATTCCCTCATCACCAACGAGTCTAAAACCCTGATTAACAATACTCTCAAATTTTTCCGGTAAAATCCATGAAAGTTCAAAAGAAATAACTGCTCCATTTTCAAATTCAACCATCGCTAAAACTGAATCAAAAGTTTCAATACCAAGTGATTTTAATTTGTTTTTTACTCCTTTAGCATAAACTCTTTTCCCATCACTTTTTATTAACCACCTCATTAAATCAAAAAAATGGACTCCTAAAAACCATACAGGAGAACTTTTACAAGCCCAGTTTGGAAACCAATCCCTTGGAACAACAATTTTATCCTCCATATAACATGAACCATATTCAATTTTACCAATTTTACCTTCTTCTATATCTTTTTTTATTGCAATATGGAATGGGTCAAACCTTTTATGAAAGTCAACCTGAAGAAGAATTTTATTTCTTTTGCAACTTTCTATAATTTCAATACAACCCTCAACAGTTATATCAAGAGGTTTTTCAACAAAAATATGAATTTTTTTATTTGAGGCATATACAGCCGGTTCTTTATGAAATGGATCAGGAGTTGAAATTGCAATTCCATCAAGTTCTTCTTTATCTATCATTTCTTTGTAATCTATGTAAGGTTTTGCATTATATTTTTTCGCCTGCTGTTCAAGGATTTTTTCATTTATATCACATATAGCAACAAGTTTACATAATCCAGTTTTTTCAAGTTGTTTATAAGTATTTAAAATGTTTGTTCCAAATTTACCAAGTCCAATAACTCCAAGTTTTACCATTTTTAAACCTCCATAAATTTTAGAACTCCTCTTAAAAGTATTTCTCCTGCCAATTTAATCTCTTCAACTTTAATTTTTTCAGAATTTGAATGGGCATCTTCAAGACATCCTGCTCCAAAAACAACAACTGGCATTTTCCCAATTTTATTAAATAATCTTGCATCACAACTTGCTATAAATCCCTCTATAATTGGATTAATACCTGCTTCTTCTGCTGATTTTTTCAAAGTTTTTACAAGTATATGGTCAGAAGAAATAGAATAGGAGTCATTATGTAATTTAGGAAAAGATAATTTATAATGGGAACTGAGCCATTCATCTCCACAATTTTTTATAACACCTTCAAATTCCTTTTTTATTTCTTCAATTGATTTATTTGGTAAAAACCCTATACCTCCTTCAAGTTCAACTTTACCACATACCATACTTGGCCAGTCCCCACCTTTTATAGTACCAAAATTAAGTTGAACAGGTTGTTTTAATTTTTCAAATAATGGGACATTTCTGCTTTCCTCTATAAGTTTTTTTTCATATTCCTTTAATTTTTTTAATAAATAGCATAATTTTTCAATAGCATTAACTCCTTCCCATATTTTCCCCATATGAACACTTTTACCTTCAATTTCAATTTTAAACCATAAAGCACCTCTATTTGCAGGTGTTATTTTTAATTCAGTTGGTTCAAGAACAATAACACCATCCCCTTTATATCCTTCTCTTATTAATGACAAAGAACCATTTCCTCCAATTTCTTCTTCAATTACAATTTCAATAGTTAATTTACCAGGAATTTTTATATTTAGTTTTTCAATAGTAAGCAAAATAAGGTAAATGGTGGCAATCTGTCCCTTGGCATCACATGCTCCCCTGCCATATATATATCCATCTTTTTCTTCGGGTAAAAAAGCATTGCACCAGTTTTTTGCAGGAACAACATCTGAATGAGTATTCAATATTAAAGAGTATCCTTTATTTTCTCCAATTTCCAGAACAAGATTCTTCCTTTTTGAATAATCACAATCTACATCAGAAAAAGTATATTCCGGGTCATTTTTTATTTTTTCATCTATCTTTACAAGTTTACAATTCCCGAAATTTTTAAATTTTTTAAAAATAAAATTCTGTATTTCTTCTTCACCAATTCCAGAGATGCTCTCAAATTTTATCAACTCTTTTAAAAAATTTTTTGCTTCTTTTATATTTTCTTCTATTATTTCTCTTAAATTTTTCAACTCAACTCCTTTATTGCCTCTTCAATTACATTTACACCTTCTATAATTGCTTCCTCATTTATAATTAAAGGGGGATTTATTTTTATAGTGGCTCCTTTATATCCAACAGGAGCAAATAAGAGTAATCCTTTCTCAAAACATTTACCAACAATATCAAATGCTTTATCCGGATCTGGTTCCTCTTTCCCTTCTTTTACTATATGTAATCCCCAGACAAGACCTTTACCACAGATAAATCCTACACATTTATATTTTTTAAGTTTTGACAACTCTTTTTCAAAAATCCTACCCATCTTTTCTGCATTTTCCCACAATCTTTTTTCTACAATATATCTGATACTTCCTAAGGCAGCAGCACAACACACAGGATTTCCGGTATGGGTACTTGTCATTGTTCCTGGTTGGTACTGGTCCATAATTTCTTTCCTTCCGACAACTGCAGATATTGGTAAAGAACTTGATATACCTTTCCCAAGACAGAATATATCAGGTAAAATTTTATAATTTTCAAATCCCCATAAAGTTCCTGTTCTTCCAAAACCTGCCTGAACTTCGTCAAATATTAATAAAACTTCATTCTTATCACACCAGTTTCTTAAATCTCTTGCATATTCAACAGGGAAAAAAGAAGCACTTCCACCCTGATATGTCTCACTTATGACAGCACAAACTTCCTTTCCATTTATTCCTTTTTCTTCCAATATTTTTAAAAATAAATCAAAACTTTTATCCTTACATCTTGGATTGCCAGGAAAAGGAACTATCAATATATCAGGGTCAAAATTTGGAATCCATTCTTTCAATTCTGGAATCCCTCCTATAAGTTGAGCGCCAAGAGTTCTTCCATGAAAAGCACCTTCAAAGGAAATAATCACTTTTTTATTTTTCTTTCTACCATAAGTTCTTGCAAGTTTAATCGCACATTCTATACCTTCTGCACCTGTTGTTAATAAAAAAACTTTTTTTAATGGTTCAGGGGAAAGAGAAGCAATTTTTTCAACAAGTTCTGCTCTTATTTCTGAAGGAAAACAATAATTATGTAAAAGAGGTTTTTCAATTATTTTTCTTATTTCATTTAAAACATATTCATTTCCATGACCTGCATTTGTAACAAGAACTCCTGATGAAAAATCAAGCCACATATTACCATATTTATCATAAACATTTATACCAGTTGCTCTATCCCATATCACAGGAGGTTGACCTGTCATAGAAACTGGCTCATATTTTCTTAATTTTTCAAGTATTTCAATTGATTCTGGGACAGGAATATCAGTAACTATTTTTCTATATTTTGTTTCTATCCTTTTAACTTTTTTTGGTATTAATGGATACGCTTTTCCCATCTTAAACTCCTTTCTTTGAAAAAAGAAATTATAAAATATATAATAAAAAAAATCAAGGAGGAAAAAATGGAATACAGGCAACTTGGGAAAAGTGGGCTTAGAGTGTCAAAATTATGTATTGGAACTATGATTGGATTTACAAATGAAAACTATGATGAAGCAAAAAAAATTATAGAAACAGGGATTGATTATGGTATAAATTTTATTGATACTGCTGATTGTTATAGAGAAAGTGAAGAAGTTATTGGAAAAATCCTGAAAGAAACGAAAAAGAGGGATAAAGTAATACTTGCAACAAAATTTGGATGGTATATGGGAACAGGACCAAATGATTATGGAGCAAGTATTAAACATATAATTGAAGCATGTGAAGCAAGTTTAAAGAAATTACAAAC
>CAYNUP010000182.1:0-6650 GCA_964400565.1 uncultured bacterium
GGAATTTTTGCTGGAACAATTGTTAATATGATTGAAAAAGATAAAAAAATTAAAGAAACTTACAAAAAAGATTTTACCTGTAGTTTCTGCGAAGAAGAAAATCCACATATTCATTCAAAAATAGAAAAAATAAAGGTTATATTTAAATATGGATTTAGCGAACTTATTGAAGATGTAGGAAAATGGATAATTATAGGAATTTTAATAGGAGGATTAATTTCAGCATTTGTACCTAAAGATTTTATTTCAAAATATCTTGGTAATCCATTTTATTCTTATTCTTTGATGCTTCTAATTGGTATCCCAATGTATGTATGTGCAACAGGTTCAATTCCAATTGCTTCATCTTTAATTTCAAAGGGAATGACACCGGGAGCAGGACTTATTTTTCTATTTACAGGACCTGCAACAAATTCTGCAACATTAACTTTTATACTGGGAAAACTTGGGAAGAAGAATTTTTTGATTTATTTATTTTCTATAATTTTATGGAGTGTGATTTTTGGTATTTTTATAGATTTTTTATGGAAATTTCAGGGAATACCTATGGTTCATATTCATAAAAGGCGTCTTTTACCATACTGGTTTAAAATTTTAACTTCATTTTTACTACTTTTTTTAATTTTAAGAACATTTAAATTTAGGAAGAAAATGAAAAACACAAAAGAATTTGAAGTTTTTGATATAAAATGTGAACATTGTGTTAAAACGATTGAAAATGAATTTAAGAAAGAAGGAATAATTGTATATGTTAATCTAAAAAATAAAAAATTATATGTTCCTTTTGATTTAGAAGATAAAAAAGTTGAAATGATTGTAAAGAAAGCAGGTTATAATTTAAAAAAAGGAGGGCAGAATGGATAAATATGTGTGTAAAGTTTGTGGTTATATTTATGACCCTGAAAAAGGAGACCCTGAAAATGGGATTGAGCCGAAAACTCCTTTTGAAAAATTGCCTGATGACTGGGTATGTCCTGTTTGTGGAGCAGGAAAAGATATGTTTGAAAAACAGGAGGGTTAAAAATGGTTATTAATGAAATTAAGAAAAATATCTGGGCTATAATTACAAATGACTGGGATAGACGTCTTTTTGATGAATTAATTCCTTTGCCTGATGGAACAAGTTATAATTCATATTTTTTAAGAGACGAAAAAAATGTATTAATTGATTCTTCTGACCCAAGAACAAAAAACCAATTATTTAATGCAATAGAAAAACTTAAAATTGAAAAATTAGATTATATAATTTCAAATCATTCAGAACAGGACCATTCAGGAACAATTCCCAAAATTATTGAGAAATTTAAATCTGCAAAAGTAATTGTAAGTGAAAAAGGGAGGAAATATTTAATGAGTTTGCTTTTAATACCAGAAGATAGAATAATAACCGTAAAAGATGGAGAAAAACTGAATATAGGGGAAAAGACACTTGAATTTATTCATACACCATGGGTTCATTGGCCGGAAACAATATTAACTTATGAAATAAAAAATAAAATTCTATTTTCCTGTGACCTTTTTGGTTCACATCTTGCAATAAGTAAAATATTGGCAAGTGAAAATGATTTCTATAAGCCAGCAAAAAGATATTATGCAGAAATTATGATGCCTTTTAGAAATCACATTAAAAAACATATTGAAAAACTAAAAAACTTTAAGATTGAAATAATTGCTCCAAGCCATGGTCCTGTTTATGATAATCCTACTGTTATTATTGATGCTTACAATGACTGGATTTCTGATAATGTTAAAAATCAGGTTGTTATCCCTTATGTTTCAATGCATGGGAGTATTAAAAAAGCAATTGATTATTTTGTGGAAAATTTAATTGAAAAAGGAATTGAAGTAAAACCGTTTAATTTAACATATACTGATATTGGAGAACTTGCAATTTCACTTGTGGATTGTGCAACAGTTGTAATTGGAACTCCGACAGTTTTGACTGGTCCTCATCCAGTTGTTTTTTATTCTACTTATTTGTTTAAACTTTTAAGACCAAAGACAAAGTTTGTTTCAGTTATTGGTTCTTTCCTTTGGGGAACAAATATGTTAAAATATATTGAAGATACAATAAAAGGGATGAATGTGGAAATAATAGAACCAGTCATTTTTGAGGGGTATCCTAAAGAAAATGATTTTGAAAAAATAAAAAACCTTTCTGAAAAAATTTATCAAAAACATAAAGATTTAAATTTAATTTAAAGGAGGTGAATATGCCTGTATTTTTTAATGTTAGTGAAATTTATCAGTTTGCTATAAAAATTGAAGAAAATGGAGAAAAATTTTACAGGGAAGTTGCAAATAAGACAAAAAATAAAGAAGTGAAAGATTTATTTAATTTTCTTGCTGATGAAGAGGTAAAGCATAAAAAGGTATTTGAAGAATTATTGTCTAAAATAGAAAAATATGAACCACCAGAAAGTTATCCAGGAGAATATTTTGCCTATTTAAAAGCATATGCAGAAGAGTTGATTTTTCCCAAAGGAGTTGAAAGAGAAATGGAAAAAGAGGATGTTATAGAAGCAATAAATTTTGGAATAAGAAGAGAACTTGATTCAATTATGTATTATCTTGAAGCAAAGGGCTTTGTTCCTGAAACACAGCATAACCAACTTGACAAAATTATAGAGCAGGAAAGGGCACATTTTGTAAAATTATCAAATCTTAAAAAACAATTAATTGAAGGGAGGTGAAAATATGGATAAAAAATTGTATGAAGAATTAAATAATCAGATTAAAAAAGAGTTGTATTCTGCTTATCTTTATCTTTCAATGGCTTCTTACTTTGATTATATAAATCTTGAAGGTTTTGCTCACTGGATGAAGGTCCAGGCAAAGGAAGAATTTGGTCATGCAATGAAAATTTATGAATTTTTGAATGATAGGGGAGAGCGTGTTGTATTCCAGGAGATAGAAAAACCACCATCTGATTTTTCTTCACCAGTAGAAGTTTTTGAAAAGACACTTGAACATGAGAAAAATGTTACAAAAAGTATAGAAAATCTTTATTCTCTTGCAAAAGAAAAAAATGACTATTCAGCAGAGATAATGCTTCAATGGTTTATAACAGAACAGGTAGAAGAGGAAAAACAGGCAAGTATAATACTTGAAAAACTTAAAAAGATTGAAGGAAAGGAGTATTTATTGATGTATTTTGATAAAGAACTTGGTAAAAGGGAGGAAAAATAAAAAGGAGGGGTCTATGGAAAGAAAAGGTATTAAAATAGTAAAAGGAGATGTAAGTGAAATAATTGAGAAGTTAAATAAAGCACTTTCTGATGAATGGCTTGCCTATTATCAGTATTGGATTGGAGCAAAAGTTGTTAAAGGAAAATTTAGAGAAGAAGTTGTTGCTGAATTAACACAGCATGCAGGTGATGAATTAAAACATGCAGGAATGCTTGCAGATAGAATTATTCAACTTGGTGGAACTCCTGTTTTAAAACCAGAGGAGTGGTATAAATTGACAAACTGTGGATATGATGCACCAACTGACCCAGAAGTAATACCAGTTTTAAAACAAAATATTAAAGGAGAACAATGTGCTATTGATGTCTATCAAAATCTTGCAGAATACCTTAAGGATAAAGACCCAATTACTTATTACATAGTTCTTAGTATTCTTAAAGATGAAATTGAACATGAGGACGACCTTATAAATATTCTTGAGGACATACAGTAAAAAAGGAGGTGCAAGATGAAAAAGATGAGTGAAAAAGTTTTAAATGAAGCATTTGGTGGAGAAAGTATGGCACATATGAAATATCTTGCATTTGCAGAAGTTGCGGAAAAAGAAGGATTTAAAAATGTATCAAGATTATTTAGGGCAATTTCTTATGCAGAACAGGTTCATGCAACAAATCATGCAAAAGTTCTTGGATATATAAAAAACACTGAGGAAAATTTACAATCAGCCATAGATGGAGAAAATTACGAAGTTGAGGAAATGTACCCATCTTTTGATGCTGTAGTTAATTTGCAAGGAGAAAATGATGCGCACAGGTCAATTCATTATGCAATTGAGGCAGAAAAAATTCATTCAAAATTGTATTCAGAAGCAAAAGAAAAAGTTAAAAATGGTAAGGATATAGAAATTGACGAAATTTATATATGTCCTGTATGTGGATATACTCATATTGGAAACCCACCGGAAAACTGTCCTGTATGTAATATACCGAGTGAAAAATTTAAAAAATTTTAAAACAGGAGGTGAATATGAAAGAATTATATCAAAGTGCTGACTGGAAAAAGGAAAAACATGTTCCTGTGATTGAGGTTGTTGAAAAAGATAAAGAAAAAGGAGTTAAAGTAATTGTAAGTGTTGGAAAAGAAATACCGCATCCAAATACAACTTCCCATCATATTAATTGGATAGATGTTTATTTCTTACCTGAAGGAGAAAAATTCCCATATCATATTGGAAGGTATGAATTTTTATCACATGGCGCTTCAACTGATGGTGCTGATACAAGTTCAATATATACAGAACCTACTGTTGAGATAAAATTTAAAACAAGTAAAGAAGGGAAAATTTTCGCTTCTTCTTACTGTAATATTCATGGATTGTGGGAAAATTCAATAGAATTAAAATTTTAAAAAGGAGAGAAATATGTGCAAGTCATGTGGTTGTGGAATGAAGAGAGAAAAGAAAAAATATAAATGTGAAAAATGCGGAAAAGAATCTGAAAAAAAAGAAGTATGCTGTGGTGAAGAAATGAAAGAAGTGAAAGAATGAAAATAGTTGGTATATGTGGTAGTCCAAGGAAAAACGGGAATTCAGAGATATTACTTGATTATTTTTTGGGCAAATTCAAAGATTCAGAGGTAAAAAAAATATTTCTAAATTCATTAAAATTTGTTCCATGTCAGGAATGTGAGAATATAAGAAAAGATGGAAGATGTAAAATAAAGGATGATATGCAGAATGTTTATGATGAAATTGAAAGTGCAGATATAGTTATAGTTGCCTCTCCGATTTTTTTTGGTTCAGTTTCTGCCCAATTGAAAATGATGATAGATAGATTTCAGTGTCAGTGGCTTGGTATTAATTATTTTAAAACATTTAAACCAAAAAAGAAAAAAGGAATATTTATATGTGTTGAGGCAAGTGAAATGGATAAATTTGTTGAAAATGCAAAGAGTATAATTAGGAATTTCTTTGCAACTATCGGTGCTTCTTACTATGATGAAGTTATATGTAAAGGAGTTGATGAAAAAGGGAAAGTTAGAGAAAAAAAAGATTGTTTTGAAAAAATAGAACAAATTTATAAAAAAATACAGGAGGGAAGATGAATAAAAAAGTGATTGTCTATTCAACAAAAACATGTCCATATTGTAGAATGTTGAAGGACTTTCTGAAGGAGAATAATATTATATTTGAGGACTATGATGTTGGAGAAAATAGAGAAAAACTTGAAGAGATGATTAAAAAAAGTGGTCAAATAGGAGTTCCAGTTATAGATATTGATGGAGAAATTGTAATTGGTTTTGATAAAGAAGAAATAAAAAGAAAACTTGGATTATGAAGATTTATGAATTAATAATAATTGGAGCAGGTCCAGCAGGAATAACAGCAGGAATTTATGCTGCAAGGAAAAAAAATGATTTTATAATTATTACAAAGGATATAGGAGGGCAGGCATCTTTAAGTTGGGAAATTGAAAATTATATTGGATATCAGTTTATTACAGGACCTGAACTTATTGAAAAATTTATAGAGCATATAAAAGAGTTCAATGTTAAAATAAAGGAAAACGAGCCTATTGAAAAAATATTAAGAGAAGACAAAATTTTTAAAATTATATCAGACAAAAATGAGTATTTTTCAAAAACGGTTATTATTTCAACTGGAAGAAGACCAAAAAAACTTGAAGTTAAAGGAGAAGATAAATTTAAAAATAAAGGTGTTACTTACTGTGCTACATGTGATGCTCCTTTATTCAAAGATAAAGAAGTTGCTGTAATTGGTGGTGGCAATGCAGGGCTTGATGCAGTTTTACAACTTTCAAGAATAGCCAAAAAAATTTATCTTCTTGAAATCAAAAATGAATTGACAGGAGATAAATTTGTTATTGAAAAAATTAAAGGGTTTGAGAATGTTAGAATTTTAACTGGGACAAAGATAAAAGAAATTTATGGTGATATATTCGTGGAAGGTATAAAAATTGAGAAAGAAGGTAAAGAAATAGAAATTAATGTAAATGGCATATTTGTTGAAATTGGTTCTATCCCTAATTCTGAAATAATTGATTTTGTTGAAAAAAATGAATATGGAGAAATAATTGTTGATTGTAAAAATAGAACTTCTTTTCCTGGAGTTTTCGCAGCAGGGGATGTAACAAATGTTTTTGCTAAACAGATAATTGTTGCCTGTGGAGAGGGAGCAAAAGCATCTATTTCTTCTTTTGAATATCTAAAATATTTATAAACAGAGGAGAAAAAATGCTTATTGCTATTGTGGAAGATGAAAAAGATATTGCAGAGTTAATTTCGCTTCATTTAAAAAAAGGAGGTTTTTCAACAAAGGAATTTTATAATGGAAATGATTTTCTATCTTTCCTGAACAAAAATATTCCTGATTGTGTAATTCTTGACCTTATGCTTCCAGATATTGATGGAATTGAAATCTGTAAATATTTAAAAAAAGAAAC